>RPRC01000091.1 GCA_003857395.1 Geobacter sp. | reverse complement strand
TCACTGACACTTGGTTGTGGAACAAGCGGCGGCAACTACCTCTCCAACAACATCAACTACAAAGACCTTCTCAACATCAAGCAGGTTGCAAAACGTATCGTTGATTATGAGAGAGATGAATAAGGTCTTCACTGTTGGCATTGGGTAAACCGCTTTATACATGCAATCCCAAGTCATTTCTCCCTTGACATGTCATCGGCTGCCTGCTGAAAGGCAGGCAGCCATTTTTCTCGTTGAAACAGGTTTTTAGTATAGTAGGAGATCGATAAGTAAAGTGTACGATGAGTCTCGAGGAGGTTGATGATGGATGTGCTTGGTAGTGCGGTAAAGCAAGAGAAGGAATCAATTAATTTATATAAGTACCTTGCGGATGAAGCTTCTCTGGCAAGCTTGAAAATGCTGTTTTATTCATTACTGAAGGACGGACAAAAGCACCTTGATAGGATTACGAACTTCAAGGTATTACATGAAAATGACGCCTATCAACCAGACATACATGAATTTTTGAAAATATTCCCCCATATTGTCAAAGATCAAGGTATTAATGGTTTGTGTAAGGAGGAAGTTGACTTTTACCGTGAAGTCATGGAATGTAAAGAGAATGGCATAAACAACTATAAGAAATTTCTTAATAATGCAAGTGACGATAAATCGAAAAAACTTCTGACAGAACTTATATCACAGGAAAAAATACACTTTGATGTTGTTAGAGGACTTTGTTATTTTATTACAGAACAGCAAAGCTCTAGATAATAATAAAAGCAAGAGGGTCTTTAAAAAACTGTGTTTGTCGAATTATATGACTTAAAAGTATCTGGCGCGTGAAAATGGCCTTTCTTCAGCAATGATCTCACTACTTGAAAGTAACAGTATTTATGTCTCAATTTCAACCTTTTCGAAATTGACTGAATTTTGCTGCGTTAAGATGAGCTCGTTGTCTGATGATAAAAACGAAGTTCAAAGCTACGAGGTAGTAAAAAAATGCCCGAAAGTTACTTTCATGTATTTAAATTCGAAAATCTAATGGAAATGAAAATGGTTTCTTTTGTGAATCATTGTCACAAATGGAACGAAATATAAAGCAGTGGTATATCATTACCCTGTCCAGTAATATCATTGAGTACAATATCTACAGCCATAATGGTGAATCATTCATATAAGTGTTACATGGAGTGTTTGAGCTTTCGCTTGAGGGACACGAAGTCGTGCTGAAAAAAGGTGATAGCATCTACCTGGATGTTTCATTGGAGCATGGATTTCGTTCTAAAGACGGTACAAAAGTAACAGTTCTCGTTGTTAAGAAGACAGGGTCATAGGACTTATGCACGTGTTTCGTCCACGTAAAATTTTCTATGAAAAACGTCCTTTCCGTTCAAATCCTCGTTTCGAAGCAATAAGAAAATCATGTCAATGGAAGATACTACGTATCTTAAAAACTATACCAGGAGGTTGTGCATGGATATTTTAGCAATAAACTGTGGGAGTTCTTCAGTAAAATATCAGCTCTTTGATTGGAAAAAGAAAGAGATCATTGCGAAGGGGTTGGTGGAGCGTGTTACGATAGGCGGCTCTTTCATTGTTTTAGAGGCGCCCGGCCGAGAAAAATACAAAAGGGAATTTGATTGCCCGAATCATACAGTGGCCATGGATCTGATCATTCAGACCCTGACGGATCCTGAGCATGGGGTTTTGAAAGAGATGACCCAGATCTCTGCGGTCGGTCATAGGGTTGTGCATGGAGGAGAGAAGTTCACCAGTTCTGTTTTGATAGATGAACATGTCTTGGACACCGTCAAGGAAGTCCAACACCTGGCGCCACTTCATAACCCTCCGAATATCGCTGGGATCGAGGCTGCCCAAGCAGTCCTGCCTGATGTTCCGCATATCGCAATCTTCGACACAGCATTTCACCAGACCGCGCCAGAGCATGCCTATATTTATCCACTGCCCTATGAGTGGTACGAGAAGTATGGTGTCCGTCGCTATGGTTTTCACGGGACATCACACCTCTTCGTCTCCAAGCGGGCCGCTGTCTTGCTCGGAAAACCCGCAAGCGAATGTAATATTATTACAATGCATATAGGGAACGGTGTTTCTCATGCAGCTATCAAGAATGGTGTTTCGATTGATACCAGCATGGGGCTTACTCCGCTCGAAGGTGCGGTTATGGGGACGCGCTGCGGGGATATTGACCCTGCGATTCCCGCCTTCATGATGCAGATGGAAAATCTTTCTGCCAAGGAGATTGATGCCGTTCTCAACAAAAAGAGCGGGATACTCGGCATAACCAAGCGTTTTACAGATCGGCGTGATGTAATAGAGCACTCCATGCAAGGCGACAAGCTTAGCACGCTTGCACTGGAAATCGAATCATATCGGCTGAAAAAATATATCGGTAGCTATATGGCTATTTTGGGAAGACTCGATGCCGTTGTATTCACTGCGGGTGTCGGGGAGCGGGGTTGGCAAATTCGTGAGGCGGCTCTTGTAGGGTTGGACCATATGGGAATTTGCCTTGATAAAGAACGGAATCGTGAAGCGGTGAAGGGTCGAGAATGTCTGGTTTCGACTGATGACTCGCCTGTCAAAGTTTATGTCATCCCCACTGATGAGGAGTTGGTTTTCACCGAGGATGTTGCTGCTATCCTCGATGGAAGTTATTCTGACCATATGGACTTTGAATATTCTTTTGCGAGAGCTGATTTTAAAACTAACTAGCGAATCCGGTGCGGACAAGTATATAAGGGGAGGGCAGCATGCATTTTATCGACAAAATCAAGGCAAAGGCAAAATCAAACCCGCAAATCGTGGTACTCCCGGAGAGTTACGATGACAGAATGTTGTTTGCGGCGGAAAAGATAGTTGCGCAAGGACTCGCAAAGGTTGTACTGCTGGGGAACCCGGAAAGGGTGAATGAAGCGGCAGCAGCCCAGGGCGCAAATCTCGTTGGTGTCGAGATACTTGACCCTTGCACCGCTCCGCAACTCGAATCTTATGTGGATGCTCTTGTTGAGCTGCGCAAAAAGAAGGGGCTGACCCCGGAAGATGCCCGCAAGCTCCTGACTGACGAAGACAATCTCTATTTCTCCGGAATGATGGTTCGCATGGGCGATGCCGGAGGCTGCGTGGCAGGCGCAACCAGCACCACCGGCAGTGTTATCAGGTCAGCCATTCAAACCATTGGAACCACCCCTGGCATCAAGACCGTTTCCTCATTCTTCGTGATGATTTCCAAGGACACGAACTTCGGTGAAGACGGCATCCTCTTTTTTGCTGACTGTGCCGTTAACCCCAACCCTGATTCACAGGCCCTTGCGGAAATTGCTGTTGCAACTGCTCGCAATTGCAAGGCATTCCTTGACGTTGATGCCCGGGTAGCCATGCTTTCCTTCTCCACCAAGGGTAGTGCTTCCCACCCTGATGTGGAAAAGGTAACCAAGGCGCTCGAAATAGCCAGGCAGATCGACCCGACTCTTCTGATCGACGGTGAGCTTCAGGCTGATGCCGCACTGATCCCCAGTATTGGCGAAAAGAAAGCTCCCGGAAGCCCTGTAGCAGGCAAGGCAAACGTAATTATCTTCCCTGACCTTGACGCCGCGAACATCGGCTATAAGCTCACGGAACGGATCGGAGGCGCCGAAGCTATCGGACCGATCCTTCAGGGACTGGCTAAGCCGGTGAACGATCTCTCCCGCGGATGTTCCGTGGAGGATATTGTCGGTGTTGCGGCAATTACCGCAGTGCAGGCACAGTAATCGTAAAGGCCTGCGAATTTATTTGGAACGTACTCCCTGGTAATTCTATTTAGTTTTCATCCGGAAACTCCGGATGAAAACTAAATAGGTGCGCCCCACCTCAGGTGGGGGATATTTACTCCTTAAGAATTATGGTGTTCAGTCCGACAATGTATTCTTGGTTTACTTCACTAGCAACTATTCCATGCCAATAAAGTCTCTGCTGGCATTTGTTCTTTGAAAATCCGTTACTATCAGCTTCCAATAGAAAGGTGTGCCTGAACTAGTGCCGTTGCTGCTGTCTTGGGGCAGGGAGAGACTGGCTGCTTTTCGCCTCCTATAATAACTCTTGGGAAACTGTCAGGGCTTGGTGCTCAAGAACGATGTATTTAAAAGAATCGTTCAATTGATTTCGTGGAACATTCATGAAACATGGGGGTTGTGGACCTGAAAATATTCTTCTAAAATAGCACCTTTTGTGGTACTTTCCTACAAAATCAACTTTCCGTTAAGATGCCAACCAGCCGGATAACGGCTTCAAACAACAACAGACCCAGAAGTACACAATCTCTATGGCCAAGATAATCTGTATAGCTAATCAAAAAGGCGGCGTCGGAAAAACCACGACTGCGGTGAATCTGGGAGCTTCCCTTGCCGTTGCCGAAAAAAGAACCCTTCTCGTGGATATGGACCCCCAAGGCAATGCCGGGAGCGGTGTCGGTGTTGAGAGAGATTCTCAACGCGAAAATATCTATCATTCCCTTGTTAACGATGCTGATCCATTTGCTGCTGTGCTAAAAACTCACCTCCCCGGGCTGGATATCCTCCCTTCCAGCGATGACCTTGCTGGCGCGGAGTTGGAGCTTGTTTTGCTTCCCAACAGGGAGCAGCGACTTGCCCGAATTCTGGCAGTCATGGAGGCTTCCTACGAATATATTCTCATTGACTGTCCGCCCTCATTGGGACTCCTGACATTGAACGCCATGGTTGCTGCCAAGTCGGTTCTCGTACCGCTTCAATGCGAATTCTATGCTATGGAGGGCCTTTCCAAAATTCTCAAGACCATTCGCTTGGTTAAAAAAGGCCTTAACCCCGCCCTCGC
This sequence comes from Geobacter sp., assembly GCA_003857395.1. Next base: position 41,676 of record RPRC01000091.1, on the reverse strand, counting down.
GATTGAAGGTATTCTGTTGACCATGTACGATGGGAGGAATAACCTCTCACGTCAGGTCAGTGAAGAGATCCGCCAGCATTTTGGCGAAACCGCGTTCAGGACTGTAATCCCCCGCAATGTCAGGCTTTCCGAGGCTCCAAGTCATGGTAAGCCGATTATTCTCTATGATATCTCTTCGCGGGGGGCTTCCAGCTATCTCGAGTTGGCCAAAGAGATCATTGAACGGGAGGGAGTAAATGGTTAAAAAAACCGGCCTTGGCAGAGGCATGGCTGCTCTTCTTGAGGTTGTTGAGGATGAAGCTAAGAACTACTTCTCCTGCCCTATTGAGGAAATTAAGCCTAACAGCGAGCAACCGCGCAAGAAATTTTCCCTGGAGAAGCTGGAGGAGTTGGCCGCTTCGATTCGTGAAAAGGGAATTATTCAGCCTCTGGTTGTTAGAAAGTTGCAGGAACACTACGAAATCGTAGCCGGAGAGCGTCGCTGGCGTGCCGCACAGAAGGCGGGTCTCCGTGAAGTGCCCGTTGTTATCCTGGATGTATCGGATGATGCCGCTTTAGAGATCGCGCTTATTGAAAATATTCAACGTGAGGACTTGAATGTCATTGAACAGGCGGAGGCTTTTCACTCACTGATTGAAAAATTCCACCTTTCCCAGGAAGAGATGGCTCGCAGGGTAGGCAAAGACCGCTCTACGGTTGCCAACTCTCTGCGATTATTGAAACTACCCCCTGAGATTAAGAACGATATTCTTGATGAGCGTCTCACAATGGGTCATGCCCGTGCCATTCTTTCCCTTGAATCGAATGATCTTATGGGGCATGCACGTCAGGAGATACTCTCAAAGCATCTTTCGGTGCGAGAAACAGAGAACCTGGTCAAGCGTTTGAAGTCAAAGCGTTCAGCGCGGCAGAAAACAATTCCTGCTCCCGAGTTAACGGCAGTTGTTGACAACCTCAAGCGCCGTTTTATGACAAAGGTCGCCATTCGACAGAGCGGTAAGGGCGGGAAGGTGGAGATATCCTTCTCCTCAATGGATGAACTAACCAGAATTATTGACATTCTTAAACCCTGAAAGCTTTCAGGTGTTGCAGTGATTTTATTTGTGGTTCATTGCTTTTATTCCTGCTCTGTGAAGTGTGGGAGAAATATAAAAAAGTCTTACAAAAACACCTTTAGGGAAGTAACTGATTTTTCTGGTTTTGGGATGCTCAGTGACTCAAAGTTTTATTTTGGGGCAAAAAATTTCACTGAAGATAAAATTTCATTGACACCGAAGTGGCAGTATGGTAGCTATCATATGCTTTTTGGCCGTACAAGCGGTCCAATCGCACATTTCGGTCTAACGGGTGAGAAGAGGTGCCGGCATGATTAATATCGACATAGTTTTATTGTTCCAGGCGGTTAACTTCCTGGTGCTCTTGTTATTATTGAATATCCTGCTTTACAAACCAATACGGAAAGTACTGTCTGATCGAGCGGCAGAAATATCTGCTTCAAAGGAAAAGACCTTAGCTGTTGACCGGGAGGTGCAGGAAAAAATGGCTCAGTATGAGCAGAAACTCCATAAAGTCAAAGCTGATGCTACCGAGGAAAGAAGCAAGATGCTTCGCGCAGCCCATGAAGAGGAAGCACAGCTTATCGGGACTGCCCGCAGCCAGGCGGCAGCTGAGCTTGCGAAGATTCGTGAATCCATCGATAAGGAAGCTAAAAAAGCGCAAGTTTTCCTTACGGCTCAAGCAGACTCACTTTCTCACCGAATCTGTGAAAAAGTCCTTGGAAGGAGCCTGTCATGATTTTTTTTAACGGAACACTCCCTAAAAAAGGAAGTCTTTTTCTTGTGTCAGCTGTTTTCATTGGCCTCATCCTCCTCGCAACATCCGGCCTAGCATCCGAAACTGCTCACCATGTAGATTCTGGCCTTTTAATAAAGGATTTTGCCTATCGACTTTTCAACTTTGTGCTTCTCGCGGGTATTTTGGCTTGGGCCATGAAAAAAGCAAACGTCAAAGGACTCTTGGCAGCCCGCAGGGCTGATGTTGAAAAAGTGCTTCGTGAGGCGGACGAGATCAGGGCGGAGGCTGAAAGAAAGCTCGCTGAATATAGTGAGAAGCTGGAAAAGGCTACCCGTGAAATTGACGAAATCCATACCGCAATCAAACAGGAAGGTGAAGCGGAGAAGGCGCGGATTATTTTGGAAGCAAATCAGGCTGCAGAACGAATTCGCAAACAGGCGCAGGTTTCTGCACATCAGGAAGTCCAGCAGGCGACTGCCAGATTGCAGGCGGAAACCGCCAGGCTCTCAGTACAGCTTGCAACAACCACCTTGAAGCAGTCAGTAACACAAGATGATCAGGATAGATTTGTTGATGAATATCTTAGTAAGGTAGTGGAGGGATAGTGAGCACGAATGCTATTGCACGAAGATATGCCAAGGCCCTTATTCAAATTGCCGTGGGCCAGGGGTCAGTCGAGCAGTATTACACAGAGTTGACTGTGTTTTCCCAAGCCCTTGAATCAAGTCCCGAAGCGACAGCTTTGTTGTCTGACCCAGGGATTCAGGCTGAAGCAAAGAGGGAACTCGTGAAAGTTATGGTAGCGAGAATTGGAATTTCCAGAACAATTGGTGACTTCCTTCTCTTAGTCCTCGATAAAAAGAGAATTTATTTGCTTTCCCAAATTGCATCGAGCTACAGAACTTTTGGTGATGAGGAGGCAGGAATCCTTCGCTCCACTATTACCTCCGCTCTGCCTCTGGGTGAGACTCAGGTGAAAGAGATGCGCACTGCTTTGGAGAAAACAACAGGGAAAAAGATTATTCTTGATGTTGCGACGGACCCTTCCCTTATTGGAGGCGTTGTGACCCAGATTGGCGATAAGGTTTTAGATGGAAGCATCAGAACCCAGTTAGCAAAGATTCAGGATATATTACAGAAGGGGTGAAACGTGCCTATGGAATTGAGAGCGGAAGAAATCAGCGAGATTATCAGGAAGCAGATTGAAGGCTACGGCAAGGATATCGAAGTTGCCGAAACCGGAACCATCATTTCCGTTGGGGACGGAATCGCCCGTATTCATGGCCTTGCCAAGGCGATGTCCGGCGAATTGCTTGAATTCCCCGGTGGGGTTTCCGGCATGGTTCTCAATCTTGAAGAGGGTAATGTTGGTGCTGCAATCCTTGGTGAAGATAATTTGAACATCAAGGAAGGCGCCATCGTCAAGCGAACCGGCAGGATTATAGAAGTTCCGGTTGGTGATGCACTCATCGGTCGGGTTGTGAATGCCCTCGGAGAACCCATTGACGGAAACGGACCCATTGAGACAAGCGACTTCCGCAAGGTGGAGGTTAAGGCTCCCGGTATTGTTAGTCGGAAGTCAGTCCATCAACCGCTACAGACCGGCTTGAAGGCCGTAGATGCAATGGTTCCGATCGGTCGAGGACAGCGAGAGTTGATTATCGGTGACCGGCAGACTGGTAAGACTGCAATTGCCATTGATACCATTATCAGCCAGAAGGGTGGAGATGTTATCTGTATTTATGTGGCTATTGGGCAGAAGCGTTCCACGGTTGCTCAGGTGGTAAATAAGCTTCGCGAGCATGGTGCAATGGACTATACCATCGTTGTCTCAGCCTCCGCTTCCGAACCGGCTCCGCTGCAGTTTATATCTCCTTATGCCGGTGTCACCATGGGCGAGTTTTTCCGCGATAGCGGGCGACATTCTCTGATTATCTATGATGACCTTTCCAAACAGGCTGTTGCTTACCGTCAACTTTCGTTGCTCCTTCGTCGACCACCTGGACGTGAGGCATATCCTGGTGACGTTTTTTACCTTCACAGCCGTCTTCTGGAAAGAGCCGCGAAGCTGTCTGACGAATGCGGTGCCGGTTCGCTTACAGCACTACCGATTATCGAGACCCAAGCGGGTGACGTATCCGCCTACATTCCCACTAATGTTATTTCTATTACTGATGGTCAGATTTATCTTGAGAGTGACCTATTCTATTCCGGTGTGCGTCCGGCCATCAACGTTGGCCTTTCTGTCTCACGTGTTGGCGGTGCTGCCCAGATCAAAGCCATGAAGCAGGTCGCAGGTACCTTGCGACTCAGTTTGGCCCAGTATCGTGAAATGGCTGCATTTGCACAGTTTGGTTCTGATCTGGATAAGGCTACCCAGATGCAGCTTGCACGTGGAGAGCGTCTCGTTGAGATGCTCAAGCAACCACAGTATCGTCCAATTCCAACTGAAAAGATGGTTCTGATTATTTTTTGCGCCAACAATGGCTATGTGGATGACTACCCTGTTTCAGCACTTTCCCGGTATGAGACGGAGCTCTACACCTTCTTCGATATTCGTAAAGCGGACATCCTCAGCGAAATCCGCGAAAAGAAGGCCATTGATGACGAGTTGAGGGGCAAGATTATTTCAGCTCTCGACGAATTCAAAAAAGAATTCACAGTCTAGACAAGGACGGTATCGCCCTATGGCAAGTTTGAAAAGTATTCGAAAAAGAATTAATTCGGTTAAAAATACGCGGCAGATTACAAAAGCCATGAAAATGGTCGCTGCCGCGAAACTTCGCCGTGCACAGGAAAAAGTTCAGTCTGCTCGTCCCTACGCGGAGAAGCTTGCAGAGGTTCTTGTGAGACTTAGCGGCAGTGGTGGGGCAAATGATCATCCTCTTGCCCGCAAGGAAAACTCGGAAAAAGCTCTCCTGGTTGTCGTAACCTCCGACAGAGGCTTGTGTGGCGGATTTAACGCCAATATTTGTAAAGCAGCAGAAGCTTTTATTCGTGAAAACTCATCTCGATATAAGGAAATGAGCCTCCTGACCATCGGTCGGAAGGGGTACGAATTCCTGCGCAAGCGAGCATCCGTCAGGAAAAATTATTCAAACATACTTTCTACTGTGAGTTATCAGGAAGCTTCACTTATCGGGCATGAATTGATCGAAGGGTATCTTGCTGATGAGTATGATGAAGTTTTTTTGCTCTATAATGCTTTCAAGAGTGTCATGACGCAGGAAATCACTCTTAAGCAACTACTGCCGATTGAGCCTCCTCAAGGTCCTGACGAGGAGTTCCATCCGGAAGCACTTTACGAGCCGACGAAAGAGGAATTGCTTGCGGAACTCTTTCCCAAGAATATCGAAGTGCAATTGTTCCATGCTATGCTTGAATCTATCGCGTCCGAACATGGTGCAAGGATGACAGCAATGGACAGTGCCTCGAAAAATGCTAATGAGATGATCGCGAAGCTTACCTTGAAGTATAATCGGGCGCGCCAGGCTGTTATAACTACGGAGTTGATGGAAATCATTTCCGGAGCCGAATCGATCAATGGGTAAACGATTAATAGAATACGCCTTATCATAGATACCGGCCCGCTGGGTGGGCCTTAGGAGGATGAGACCAGATGAGTCAGAATTTCGGAAAAATATCGCAGGTTATTGGTGCGGTAGTGGACGTGGAGTTTGAGCCGGGTAAGCTTCCGGCAATTTATAATGCACTCCGGGTGACGAATCCGACCATTGATGATCGGGAAAATAATCTGGTGCTGGAAGTTGCGCAACATTTGGGTGAGAACACCGTCCGCACCATTTCAATGGATTCAACGGACGGTTTGGTTCGCGGACAACAGGTGCTGGATACCGGCAAACAGATTTCAGTTCCGGTCGGCCGTAAGACTTTGGGCCGTATTCTCAATATTATTGGTGAGCCGGTTGATGAGATGGGACCAATAGGTGCAGAAAAAGAATATGAAATCCACCGGGAAGCCCCCAGCTTTATCCAGCAGTCTACCAAGGTTGAGGCTTTCACAACCGGCATTAAGGTCGTTGATCTACTGGCACCGTATGCCAGGGGGGGGAAGATTGGCCTGTTCGGCGGCGCTGGCGTTGGCAAGACCGTTATCATTATGGAACTGATCAATAATATCGCTAAGCAACATGGCGGCTTCTCGGTTTTTGCTGGTGTTGGTGAACGCACCCGCGAAGGAAATGACCTCTGGAACGAAATGAAAGAGTCGGGTGTTCTTGATAAAGCAACTCTCGTCTATGGCCAGATGAATGAGCCTCCAGGTGCCCGTGCCAGAGTTGCCCTCTCTGCACTATCGGTAGCTGAGTATTTCCGTGATGAGGAAGAGCAAAATGTTCTACTTTTCATCGATAATATCTTTCGTTTTACTCAGGCCGGTTCAGAGGTTTCCGCTCTTCTTGGCCGCATTCCTTCTGCTGTTGGTTATCAGCCAACTCTGGCAACGGAGATGGGTGAACTTCAGGAGCGCATTACTTCAACGGATAAGGGGTCCATTACCTCCGTTCAGGCTATTTACGTCCCCGCGGATGACTTGACAGACCCTGCTCCAGCAACTGCATTCGCTCACCTTGATGCCACAACGGTACTTTCTCGTCAGATTGCCGAATTGGGGATCTATCCTGCTGTTGACCCACTTGATTCAACTTCTCGAATCCTAGATCCACAAGTCATTGGCGAAGAACATTATGCTATTGCCCGTAATGTGCAGTATGTCCTCCAGCGTTATAAGGATCTTCAGGACATTATTGCAATTCTTGGTATGGATGAGCTTTCCGAAGACGACAAGCTGGTTGTTTCGCGTGCACGAAAAATCCAGCGTTTTCTCTCGCAGCCTTTCCACGTTGCAGAGATTTTTACCGGAACTCCAGGTAAATATGTTGAGTTGAAGGACACCATCAAAGGTTTCCAAGAGATTGTTGCCGGCAAACACGATGCTGTTCCAGAGCAGGCTTTTTATATGGTTGGTACGATTGAAGAAGTGTTGGAGAAGGCGAAGAAGTTGTCTGTGTAAAAGTTGCAAATCGGAGCAAGGGACAAGATTTTGGCCCTGTCACTCAAACCGCTAGCCGAAAAGGATTTTTCCGATGGCCGAAAAATTACAGCTTGAATTAATTACTCCTTATAATATGGTTCTTTCCGAACAGGTCGATATGATTACGGCAGTCGGATCTCTCGGGGAGTTTGGCGTTTTGCCTGGGCATGCATCATTTCTTACCGCACTGAAGATTGGTGAACTTACCTATACCAAGGGTGGAGAAATTTATCACCTTGCTTTGAACTGGGGGTATTTCGAAGTCGTGAATGATACGGTTACGATTCTGGTGGAAACCGCAGAACGCGCTGATGAAATAGATCTGGAGAGGGCACGGGCAGCTCTCGGACGCGCCGAAGAAGCTCTTAAGAAGCTCTCGCGGGAAGACAAGGATGTCATTTTCTACGAAGCATCATTGCAACGGGCTCTCATCAGGATGCAGGTTGCCGGAAAAGCAGCGCGGAAGTAGTCTGTTTTAAGAGGGATAGCAATAAAAAAAGAGCGGCTTACCGCTCTTTTTTTATTGCTATCAACAGAACAGTTTCTTGTGAAAAGAGAAACCTTCTGTGTCGTTTCAATCTGGTTTCCACGATGTTTGTTAACGCTTGAAATTCTTTAGTTTTCGACGCTTGAACAAGGAGAAGTTTTGTGGTACATAAAGTTAAGATTTGAAAATTAATGAAAAAAGCAAACAGACGATTTTGCTGCCAAGCTCTATTTCCCGTTGATTGCATCTATCAATGGAATTATTGGAACAGCCGGTTTTACTGCGTACCTGTGAGCAGTAAATAGCGGGAGTGCTATTCTGTGACACATTCCGAAGGTAATGGAAAAGAACGAGACGCACTACGCCTGCATTCCAAGAGTCGCGCCGATTCTTTACTGCATAGGGAAAAAGGGCGAGAAATTGTCAAAAAAAACCTGATCAACCGGCTGAATCATCACAACTTTACTGATAGTGAGATCCTTGTAAACCTTGCCCACACGAAGTACGGGTCGCCAACTTCTCTCAGGGCTAAGCCTCTTCCCTGCTTAGGCGATACACTCGAATGCCTTTGGGTGAAGGCTCCGGGTCTTGAACAGATACTGAAAAACTATCGTTACGTTAATTTTATCCTTCCTGACACACATCAATCATTGCTTGTTGAAGCAGTTTCGGTAAGTCTTACTGACGAAAAAATCATCCTTCGTCTTCCGGAAACCTGTCTGGAAATAGATTCCCGCCAAGTAACACGACACCCTTGTCATGATATATGCGTACAAATCCTTCAGAACGGCGCTTTCTTTCACGGTGTGCTGGTGGACTTCAGCTCACTTTCATTTCGGGTTACCCTGACAAGCCTTCCTGACCAGCCATTTCAGTGGCTCAATGAGCAATCGTCCGTCCATACTGTTTTCACCAAGGGCCAGGATATGCTCTATTCCGGTGATTGCAAGATCATGAAGCAGGATTGCGGACAGAAAACGCGCTCGCTAGTTCTGCGGCCGCTAAATGCGCAGATCTGCAGATTCAAGCCCAAGGAGTTCAGGAGCACGCGCCACAAACTCGTTCCTTCGCCAAACGTGGTGTTTACTGATCCGCTCACGGGTAAGAAGGTAAATCTGAAGGTAGTCGACTTGTCGGGTTCGGGCTTTTCTGTTAAAGAGAAAGAAGAGAATTCCGTTCTCCTGCCGGGGCGGGTTCTTCCCGCAGTCAACATTGATCTGGCCGCCATCATATCGATTCGTTGTAAGGCTCAGGTCGTCTATAGAACTGTCAGTCATGAGACAGAGGGAAGGCGTATGGTTACGTGTGGCCTGGCCATCCTTGATATGGATATCCAGGAGCATGTCAGGCTTTTGGCTCTTTTGAACCAGGCATCAGACCAGGATTCCTATTTCTGTAACAAGGTTGACATGGATTTGCTGTGGGAGCTATTTTTTCAGACCGGTTTTCTCTACCCGGAGAAGTATTCTTTTATCCAGGCAAACAAGGAGAATTTCAAGAAGACCTACGAAAGGCTCTATACCGGTAACTTTCATATTGCCAGGCATTTCGTCTATCAGAAAGATGGCATGATTTACGGCCATGTGGCGATGGTCCGTTTTTATGAAAACACCTGGTTGGTTCATCACCATGCCGCGAACAATGCAGTTCATAAAAAGGCGGGATTATCGGTACTCGAGCAGGTTGGCAGATCGATCAATGATTCCAATAATCTTGCGTCTACCCGGATGAATTTCGTTGCCTGCTACTACAGGCCGGAAAACAAGTTCCCTAAAAGGGTTTTCGGTCGCATCGCCGAGCAGATTAATGATAGAAAAGGCTGTTCCATCGACTCATTTGCCTATCTTCACTATCCCAAGAGTTCGATAGAAAGCTGGGACCTTTCCGGTCCCTGGTCTCTTACCAAAACGCAGGCTGAGGACCTTGTTGAGCTGGACAATTTCTATCGCCACGTATCTGGAGGGCTCCTTGTCAATGCCATGGATCTCGAGCCAGAGATGCTCGATGCTGATGAAGTTAAGCAAGAATTCGACAAGGTAGGATTCCGGAAGGAAAAACATCTTTTCTCTTTGAAAAAAGACGGGAACCTGAAAGCTGTTTTCATTGTCAACGTATCTGACATTGGTCTGAATATGTCAGATTTGACGAATTGCATTCACACCGTAGTAGTTGATTCTGAAGATTTCCCGAGAGGAACACTCTTTATGATATACTCACTTCTGTCAAAGTACTATGACAGTGAATATGTCCCGATACTGCTCTACCCTGTTTCCTATGCAGATAACAATCAGATAGAATATGATAAAATCTATAATTTGTGGATATTAAATATGCAGTATACTGATAGCTATTTTCGTTACGTTGATAGAATAGTTAATCGTTGCAATGTAATATGATGTTATTGAAGTTACTCTAAAATTATAGTATCACACGGTGATTCATGCGAAGTGATCCCTTCAAACCAGCTTTGTACAATAGCAGAATTATCGACACCTATATCAGGCTCGTCAAGGAAAAATACAATTATGTCAATGTCGGGGATCTCCTGCGACATGCAAAAATGGAGCCTTATGAAGTTGCCGATCAGGGTCACTGGTTTAATCAGGAGCAAGTCGATCTCTTCTATGAAAGACTAGTCAAGGTGACTGGCAATGATCAGATTGCCAGGGAAGCTGGGCGATTTGCCGCGGCACCAGATTCTATAAGCGTTATGCGGCAGTATATTCTCGGGCTAGGCAGTCCGGCAAAAGTGTATGAATTAATAGGAAAGACCACTCAGAACTTTACCCGGTCATCGCGATATGAGTCCAGGAGGCTGGCTTCCAATAAGGTCGAAATTATAGTTACGCCAGAAAAGGGCGTCTGCGAAAAGCCTTTTCAGTGTGAAAACCGCATCGGATTTATGGAGGCCATTGCTAATGTATTCAACAATAAACTCCTCCATCTTGAACATCCAGAATGTATCTTCCGCAATGGAAGCGCGTGCCGCTATATAATCACTTGGGAAAAAACTTCCTCCGCATACTGGAAGAAAGTGAGAAACTCCGGTGCTTTACTGCTCATTGCTCTTTCCGCAGCAACCTATTTTCTGAGCGGCTGGATTGCTCTGTTGGCTGTTGTCCCGACCTTTGCGTCTTTTATTCTTCTAGCATGCCTTGTCGCGGCGAGTATGGAAAAAAAGGAGCTCAAGACCGGGATTGAAAAACTTAGGGAGTCCACTGACAAGCTGCTCGAGCAAATCAATTTAAATTATACAACTGCACTACTGATGAACGAGATCGGCCAGGCCATCAGCAAACAGGTCGATGTTGTTGCAATCCTGCGAAATGTTTTCAAAGTCCTGCAGAAAAGACTCGACTATGACCGAGGGATGGTTCTTCTTGCTGACCAGGAAAAGACGCGTCTTGTATTCAGCGCCGGGTTTGGCTACTCCGTTGAACAGGAAAATCTCTTACAGAAAACATCCTTTCACCTTGACCGTCCTGAGTCAAAGGGGATTTTTGTACTATCTTTCCGGGAGCAGAAACCCTTTCTGGTAAACGATTTTGATGATATCAAGACCAACTTGTCTTCCCACAGTCTGACCTTTGCAAAAAAGCTTGGAGCCCAATCTTTCATTGTCTGCCCGATCGTCTGTGATGGTGAGTCGGTTGGAATCCTTGCCGTTGACAACGTTGTCACGAAAAAACCCCTGATCCAGAGCAATATGAGCCTTCTTATGGGTACCGCAACGGTTATCGGTATAAGTATCCGTAATTCAATGCTTAATGACGCCCGTGAGTATCAGTTCAGCTCGACACTGCAGGTATTGGCAGCGAGTATTGATGCCCGTGATAATCTGACGGCAGGGCATGCTGAGAAAGTTACCAAGTATTCGCTTGGCATCTGTCAGGAACTCGGGCTTTCCAAGGATTACACCGAAATGATCCGGGTTGCCGCGCTGTTGCATGACTATGGAAAAATCGGGATCCCGGATGCAATCTTGAAAAAAGAGGGCAGGCTGACTGTTGAGGAGTACACGCAGGTTAAGTCCCATGCGGAGAAAACCAGGGCAATTCTGGCGCAGATCAATTTTGAGGGGATTTACCGGCAGGTTCCCGAGGTTGCCGGTAGTCATCATGAGAAAATAGACGGGACAGGATATCCGAGAGGGCTCAGAGGGAGTGAAATCCCCTTTGGGGCGAAGATCATCGCAGTTGCCGATTTCTTCGAGGCCATTACGGCGAAACGTCACTACCGGGGTCCAATGCCCCTTGCGCTCGCGTTCCGGCTGCTGGAAGAGAGAAGCGGTGCACATTTTGAGAAAAAGGTTGTTAAGGCTCTTATCCACTATCTGGAAAAGAATACCAATCTCCTGGAGGAGCTTCAATCTCAGAATCTTGCGCGCGAACCCCGGCACAGGAGAGTGCCCTGCCGAACATCCGTTTCCTTCCGTGTCAACGGGAGAACCGTATCGGGGACCAGTACCGACATCAGCCTGAGAGGGATGTATGTGGCAATTGATGATGACATCGAGGAAGGGAGTCCTATTGAGCTTAGCTTTTCTCTTCCGAATAGTCAGTCGGTTAAAATCCAGGCATCGGGTCGTATTGCCTGGGTGAACAACGGTAGGAAACGGTTGAAACCGATATTTCCGAGTGGCGTCGGAGTTGAATTTCTGGATGTTATGCCGACAGGTGATATGCTGCAGTCCTTTGTCGGAGAGTTTGCAAGCTGACTCTGCCAAGGCTGCGCACCGATTTTCCTTGGCGCTTACGTAGTTGCTGATCGGTGAAAGTCCACGGCTTCTTATCTATGCTGGTCAGACACTCTGAGGAGGGAAGCATTGACAGGAGACAGCGTTAGTGCTTTATTAAGGTGCTTCCCCGGAGCTGTCGGGGTACCCTTATAACCTGCGGAGATGCGAATTCCTTCCGGAATTGCCGAGGACTATCAGTGGCAAGATCCGAATAGTTGAAATCCGTGATATGGGTAACGAGAGCAAAGGAGCAGAAACGTAGTGAGAACCGAACAGGGATCTTCCTTCTGGGGAGGTATCGTAAAATCAATGGGCCTGGTATTTGGCGATATCGGAACCAGCCCCATCTATACACTTACCGTAATTTTCGCCTTAACCAAGCCAACCCCGGAAAATGTTTTCGGCATTCTCTCTTTGGTCTTCTGGACAATGACCATTCTGGTGACGGTCGAGTATTCATGGCTTGCCATGAGTCTTGGCCGTAAGGGACAGGGCGGGGAAATCGTCCTCCGGGAAATTCTGATCAGGCTCCTGAAAAAAGGGCGCATGCTAAGTTTTGCCGGACTTCTCTCCTTTATCGGTGTTTCACTGCTCCTTGGTGACGGTGTCATCACGCCAGCAATCAGCATCATGTCAGCCGTGGAGGGAATGCTTCTTATCCCCGGTTTCGGGAACCTCAATCAGGGGATCTTGATCCTGATAGCGATCGTCATTGCCATAACCTTGTTCGTCATGCAGTACAAGGGAACTGACAAGGTCGCCAGCGTTTTTGGACCCATCATGGTTGTCTGGTTTGCCACGCTCACGGTGACCGGCCTGGTCTCCCTTGTGGAAATGCCGGGCGTGGTATTTTCCATAAGCCCTCATTACGCCATCCAGTTTTTCTTGAATAACGGCCTGTCAGGGTTCATCGTCTTGTCCGAGGTCATTCTCTGTGCCACCGGGGGCGAGGCGCTCTATGCCGACATGGGCCATCTCGGGAAAAAACCGATTATCAGGGCATGGTATTTCGTCTTTGTTGCCCTGATGATCAATTACCTGGGCCAGGGTTCATTCCTTCTGCGGTATCCGGAAATGAAAAATCTGCTTTTCGGTATGGTGCAGTCCCAGGCGCCCTCCATGTACATCCCGTTTCTCGTCCTGACGATCATGGCTACCATCATCGCTTCCCAGGCGGTTATCAGCGGGGTGTTTTCCATTATCTATCAGGGACTCACCACCCGGCTACTGCCGCTGATGAAAATTGATTATACCTCGCGTGTCATGCAGTCCCAGATTTATATCGGATTCATCAACTGGACGCTCATGTGCGCGGTTATTTTCATCATGCTCATTTTCCAGAAATCGGCAAACCTTGCTGCTGCGTACGGTATGGCGGTGACCGGGTCCATGACAATTACCAGCCTGATGATGATCATGATTTTTGCCCAGACCAACAAGAAATGGAAGGTCCCGCTTGCGGTGGGGGTATGCTGTGTCGATCTTATCTATCTCAGTTCCACATTCACCAAGCTTCCCCATGGAGCCTACTGGTCAATCATTCTGGCATCATTTCCGCTCGTTACCATTCTTATCTGGACAAATGGCCAACGGAATCTCTACCGGGCCCTGAAGCCCCTTGATATCGATACCTTTATGGTGAGCTATGAGCAAATCTACGCCACTGGGCGGGTACTTCCCGGAACAGCGCTGTTTTTCTCCCGTGAGTGGAATATTGTTCCTCCCTATGTCATACATTGCATTATTCGCAGCAATATTGTCTATGAACGGAATATCCTGATTTCCATTGTCAGGACTGATAACCCGTTTGGCGTGAAAACCGTATTGAAGCAGGGTATTGCATCCGGTCTGGACGCCTTCGAGATCCAAGCCGGTTACATGGTTGTGCTGGATATTGAGAAAATTCTGCATATGAATGGAATCAAGGAGAAGGTAATTTTCTACGGAATAGAAGACATAAATACCAAAAATCCGATCTGGAAGATCTTCAGCCTCATCAAGAAGCTGACGCCGAACTTTGTGCAGTTCAACAAGCTTCCTGCCAGTCGTCTGCACGGGGTTGTAACCCGGGTGGAGATGTGAAAAAAGGGCACTGCCGTTTGGCCGTGCCCTTTTTTAATTTCGAAAAGATCCGTTTTACTGGTCGTCCTCGTCAGAGACAGGAATTTCGCTGTAGGTTCGCTCTTCTTCAAAACGCTTGGTCTGTGCCTGCATTTTTTCGATATCTTCCTTGCACTTTACACAGTAGTGGGCGAAGGGCACTACCTTGAGCCTTCCAAGGGGGATATCGCAGCCACATTCCTCGCAGATACCGAATTCGCCTTCCTGAATGCGAAGGAGAGCTTCATCGATATTCCGCAGTTTCTCCCGTTCGCGATCACTCAGTAAAAGACCCAGTTCCCGATCCCGTTCACTGGATGCCTGGTCATAAATATCACCACTCGGGTCCCCGCTGGGAAGTTCGGACGTGGATTTTATCGATTTGTTTATTTCTTTCATGGTCTCCTCCTTTAACTTCAGGAGAAGAGCTTTCATTTCATCAATTCTTTCTACCATCAAGACCTCTCAGAAAAAATATTCGCATGTTGCCAATTAAGATTGGACATAATAACGTACTTTACTCTGATGTCAAGAAAAAAGCCGTTCGCTACGATGGTCTGATAACAGAGGGGTTATACGGGCTCTGCCTCTAAAATTTCACCGATAAGATCGTAGTCGGAGGAATCGGTTATTTTCAGGCGTACGATGTCACCGACGTTGGCGTTGCCGGCGGTTATATAAACCTGTCCGTCGACGTCGGGTGCCTGGCGGGAGGAGCGTCCCTTCAGGAGCAGTTCTGTTTCTTCGCTGTACCCTTCCACGATCACCTCTTCTACCATTCCCACCAACCGGCGGTTTCGCTTGAAGGAGAGTCTTGACTGGGCTTTCATGACCTTCTTGTATCGTTCCCGTTTGATCCGTTCCGAGACCTGGTCTGCCATTTCATTGGCAGGAGTCCCTTCTTCCCGTGAATAACAGAACACACCAAGTCTGTCGAATTGGGTCTCTTCGACAAATTGAAGCAGATTTTTAAAATCTTCCTCAGTTTCACCCGGGAAGCCGACGATTAGGGATGTTCGCAGGGCTATGTCAGGGACTTCACAGCGTAATTTTCCGAGCAGTGTGCGGATTTCTTCGGAGGTACCTCGCCGGTTCATTTGTTTGAGAATCGGGTCGCTGATATGCTGGAGGGGGATGTCCAGGTATTTGCAGACTTTCTCTTCTTCCTTGATGAGTTGGATGAGGTCATCGGTTATGCCATTGGGATAGGCATAAAGCAGGCGTATCCAGCGAAGATCCTCGATTTCAACCAGCTTCCGGATCAATTCCGCCAGGGAAGGTCTTCCCTCCAGATCTGCTCCGTAGTTGGTTATATCCTGGGCTATGAGGTTCAATTCCCGCGCCCCGCCTTCCACCAGTCTCCGGGCCTCTTTTACCAGTGCGTCGACCGGTCGGGATCGGTAGGAACCGCGCAGACTTGGAATAACGCAGTAGGAACAGCAATTTGAACAGCCTTCAGCGATCTTCAAGTAAGCAGAGTAAACTGGTGTTGACTTGAGCCGAGGAGAATCTTCGTCAAAAACAAAGTTGGGATCGCCGATATAGCGGAGCTGTTCGGATGTGCCCCTTTTTTCAGCTATGATCTCGGCGATGCGGGGGTAATCTCCCGTTCCAATGAAGATGTCAACCTCCGGCAGTTCCTGGCAGAGCTGTTCCTGGTAGCGCTGCGGCAGACATCCGGTTACGATGAGCAGCCGGCAGTGGCCATCAATTTTTCGGTCGGCCAGATCGAGAATAGCGTCAACGCTCTCCTGCTTGGCTTCCTTGATGAAGGCGCAGGTATTGACGATTATGATATCGGCATCTTTCTCGTCGGTAGTGATCGCATAGCCTTCCCGGTCGAGAAACCCGAGCATAATCTCCGCGTCCACCAGGTTCTTGGGGCAGCCAAGGCTTACCATACTGATTTTTTCTTTTACCATGTCGTTCAAATGTTCCCCTGTAAAATTGATGAGGAGCAGGAACCAGGGCTGCGCCACTGAGATTCAGGTTCGCTCCCGTACCTCGTACCCCGTAATCCTTACCCCGTTTCTATTGTCTGAAATTTATGAACTGCATTTCGATGTTCAGGTCTTTGCCTTTCAATAGCCGGATGACTTCTTGAAGATCATCGATATTCTTTCCCGTTACACGTACCTGCTCGTCCTGAATCTGAGCCTGTACTTTCAGTTTTGATTCCTTGATGGCGGCAATGACTTCCTTGCCTTTTTCTTTCGAGATGCCTTGCTGAATGGTGATCAGCTGGCGGACCATTCCTCCTGAGGCTGATTCGACGGAGCCTTCCTGCAGCGTTTTAAGGGAAATACCCCGCTTCAGGCATTTTGACTGGAGGATATCAATGATTGCCTTCAGACGGAAATCATCATCAGCCAGAATTTTGATGGTTTCCTTTTCCAGGGAAACCTCGCTTTTTGATTTCTTGAAGTCGTAACGCTGGGCTATTTCCTTGATGGTCTGGTTGACCGCATTATCGACCTCCTGCATCTCGACTTTGGAAACAATATCAAATGACGGCATAGTGTGCCTCCTTTCATAATTTTCCTGGGGAAATCATCGGGGCGGAAGTACCGAACCTGCCTGAGCAGGGTGTCTTACGTCGCTTCCTGCCCGAATCGTGCTGCTTAGTGACGCAAAACCTCCATGCCGGCAGGTATCTTGAATTTGAAAAGAGAAGCGGGCAAGCCCCGGTTTACCTGTACGTTACTGAATCCGATAGTTGTTTTGGTGCCTAACTGATCGTATATGACCGAGGTGAGAATGGGAAACGTGTTCCGGATGTTTCCTTTTTTGAGGAAAATAGAAACGTCTTCTGCCGATACGGTCATCTCGAGTTTTGCCAGATTCTGACTCGGGGTTTTCGGAATAAGTTCGAGAAGGTAGTTCCCCTTGGCGTCGCGTCCTCCATTCAAAGGCTTAATGGTGAAATCGCGAGAGATCCTGCCGATGCCTGTAAGGTAATTGAGGGTTATTCCCTGCCCTCCTTCGAGGAGACCCTTCAGATCACTAACCATCACCTGTTTGTTTTCCGGGAGATAGTACCAGACAGTGGAACCATCCGAGACGATCAGTTGCTGCGGTTTCTTATAGTCGAAACGGAACATGGCCGCACCCTTGGATTTCTTTTTGATGGAGAGTGTGCCGTTTCCCTTCTGTTCTCTCTTTACCGAAGCCAGATAAGTCTTCTGAGTAAAGGCTGCCTGCAGATCGTTCAAGGAGTTATAGCTTTGCTCCACAGTGGCAATTACATCTTTGAGTTTCGCTTCCGCCCGCGCCGGTGGGGCGGAAAGAAGGTTGAAGGTAACGGTACCGCAGAAAATAATGAGGGAAATAAATAGTTTCATGATGTTCCTTTTTAGAAAAACGCGGCTGATAGTGACATAAGTCTATTTTTGGTGCAACTTCTTTTGCTGTTCTCACCGTGCCGATCCTGGCAGAGGGGCTGGCTGACAGAAAGGCCTGCGGATGCGCCCGCGCTCAAAGCAGATTGGCCGGATCGATAATAAAGATTACTTGACCGTCTCCCAGAATTGCCCCGCCTAAAAAGCCTTTCATCCGGTTCAGGGGGCTCCCGAACGGTTTTACGAAAACATCCTGTTGGCCCACAAACCGGTCCACAATGAGTGCCACGGTATGTTCACCGATCTCAATGATGACAGCAGGGATACTCTCACCCTTGATTGGGGAGAGTGGGAGACTGAGCAGACGATGGAGGCTTACAAGGGGGAGCTCCTTGTCGCCCAGTTGAAAGAACTTTCTCTTGCCGCGCCGCAAGACGGAATCCTTTCTGATATCGACAGTCCGGAGAACCTTGGTCACGGGAAGCCCGACAATCATTGAGGAACAGGCAACGAGCAGTATCTGGATTATGGAGATGGTCAGTGGCAGTGAAAGGGTGAAGCAGCTCCCCTTTCCCGGTGTCGATTCAATGGAAAGGTTCCCGCCAATAGCTTGGACGGTGGTGCGAACAGCATCCATACCAACCCCTCGTCCGGAAACGTCCGATATTTCGGCTGCGGTGGAGAAGCCGGGAAGACAGACGAGCATCAAGGCCTGTTGCGACGATAACAGATTTGCTTCTTCCCGTCTGAGAAGGCCCTTTTCGATGGCGGCATCCACGAGTCGTCGAGGATTCATGCCCTTGCCGTCATCGGTAATCGAGATCAGGACACGGTTCTTTTCCCGGTGAACATCTACGGAAATGGTGCCTTCGGGCTTCTTGCCTGCTGCTATGCGATCTGCCGGCAATTCCAGCCCGTGATCCACGGCGTTCCGCAAAAGGTGGAGCAGGGGGTCGGAGAGTTCCTCAACGATACCCCTGTCCAGCTCTATTTCCTTGCCGGAAACCTGGAAGAGAACCTCTTTACCGTTTTTTTTCGCCAAGTCGCGGACAATCCGGGGAAAGCGGTCCGCAAGGGAGGCAAGGGGCATGAGTCTGACCTTCAGCACTTCGTCATGCAGTTCCCTGACAAGGAGGGAAAGGTCGGAAATAGCCTCGCTCAGCGCGGAGACATTCAGGTCACGCGACAGAGTAATCATCCGGTTCTTGTGGGTGATCAATTCACCGGTTATGTTCACCAGGGTATCAAGTACTTCCGTCTTGACCCGAACGTTCTGCGGGGAATCGGGTTTTACCCTGATAATTTCCTGTCCCAGCTGCTTAGGCGCTGCTATTTCCGGAGACTTGTCAGAGGTTTCTGTAACCTTCCCGTTGTTCTGCGGCGTTGCTTCATCGATTTGGGGCGGAGTGTAGCCAGTCAGTCGTTGTACCAGATCGAGAATGTCGAGTTGTCCGCTGCCCCCGGCATCCACGTCATTCAGCATTGTAGAGAGGTGGTCGCTCCCTTCCAAAAGCAAGTCTGCAACAGCGGAAACAAAACCGATAGTCCCCTTCCGGATCCGGTCCATGAGATCTTCCATTTTATGGGAGAGTTCTGTCATCTCGCCATATCCCATGGAGGCAGCCATCCCTTTGATGGAATGGGCCATCCTGAACAGGAAGTCGATCTGCTCCCGGTCTTCGGGGTTTCCTTCCAGTGCGACGATCGCCTCATTCATACCCTGGAGGTGTTCCCTGACTTCGGAGACGAACAGATCCTTGTACTGGGACATGTCCATTTATGCGGTTCTCCGTACTGGTGTCATTCTTTTTCTTCCTTTACTCCGGGGCAACTTTCGCTTTTCTTGCACCCAGTGCGCACCTCGTTCTCCAGCTCGGTCATAAGAATATCCAGAGCAAAAAGCGGTATCTTATCAGTGTTGAACAGGATCGACTGGCGCACGTAGGAACCCTCATCCTGCTGGATCTGCAGTCCTCGAATGTCGGAGACGATACGCTCAACTGTATCTATCCTAAGCGCCAGCGAACCTATTTTGTGGTCAAGGATCAGGATCCTCCCCGCGCTTTTTGGCGGATCACCATGGAGGAAGGATGCCAGATCGAGCACCGGTATCGGAGCCCCGTGAAAATTCATGACCCCGAGAAAGGATTTTGGCGCCTTTGGTATCGGGAACGTAGGGGTTGTTTCCATGACCTCTGCGAGATCGCTGACATTCATGGCAAAGCGATCGCCGCACAGAGTGAAGATGAGGAAGCGCCTGCCGCGGCCGCTCATCGGACATGATCCTCCTTCGGGGGAAGGGTAAAGCGCTCAACGCTTTGGAGAAGGCTGTCGGAGAGGGCCGCCAGTTCACGGGCAGCCAAGGCCATTTCCTGCATGGCAACCGCCTGTTCCTGGGTCGCGGCGGAAACCTGCTCAGTAGATGCGGCGTTATCTTCAGCCACCTTGGCAATTTCATCCACGTTCGTGACCATCTGGCCGGCACCATCAGTCTGCATGGCCGACATGTCGGCAATACTGTTGGTCTTGCGCTCGGTTTCTACTACCGTTTCCATTATTTCCCGGAAAGAATCCGCTGTTATGTCAATGTTTTTCTTGCCTTCGCCAATGTTTTTAGAAATCTCCAGAATCGTGTCTTGTACGCGATGACTTTCTTCCCTGATTCCGCTGATCAGTTCAAGAATGTCCTCGGCCGATCTGCCTGCTCCTTCCGAAAGCTTTCGTACTTCTTCCGCGACAACCGCAAATCCCTTGCCGTATTCACCGGCACGTGCCGCTTCAATGGAAGCGTTCAGGGCAAGCATGTTTGTCTGGCGGGCAACGTCACCGATGAAATCCGCGATTTTTCCTACTCGTTGCAGCTTTGCATTGAACTCCATGAACTGTCGCCCGCTCTGTTCGACCCGGTCGAAGAAGCCCCTCATTTTTTCCAGGAGTTCTTTGGACTGTTCGCCGCCTCGTCGGGCAGTCAGGCTTGTCTCCCTGGCTGCTCCGGACGCTTCCCGTGCTCTTTTAGCGACCAGTTCGATGGAAATGGCCATCTCATGGATAACTTTGGAGCTTTTACTTACCATTTCAGCCTGGTTTTCCGCACCGCGGGAAATATGTTCCACAGCAAAGGCGACCTCTTCGGTGGAGGCATTTATTTCGAGGGCTGTTGAAGAAAGGGTCTTTGCCGATTCGGAAACCTTTTCAGAAATTTCCCGAATGCTCCTGACAAGATCCCGGAGATGTTCCATCATGCGATGGATGGAGAGACCCATGTCAATTGTTTCATCGGGAAAGCGGGTTTTGACGAGGACGATTTCTTTCGTAAGATCACCTCTGCTGATGGCTTCGGCGGATTCATTCAGTCGGGTAATGTTTCTGGTGAAGGTCTTGGAGAAAATCCAGCCGAGGATCAGTCCGATGGTGAGTGCCACGGCGAAGGTCAAGAGTTTGGTGCTCTCTGGTGAATAGCCGAGAAGTTGGACTCCGCTGGGAGCGAAAGCAACCGCCGCCACAACCACAACAAATCCGAGGATGAATTTGTATCCGATCGGTATACGCATGAAATTCTCCTTTCAGAAGGAACAGAAATACTATGCTGTTTTGATTACACACGGGTACGTTGTCAGGGTAACAGGTGCTATTTTTTCCGGTAAATGCGTTCGATTGGGCACAGGGTCTGGTATCGATCCCGCACTTCACCCATCAGGTTTTCTGTTTTGCCCAAGACCAGGATTCCCCCTGTCCGGAGAGAGTCGGCGAACCTCTGTAAGAGCGCTTCCTGGTGGCTGCGCTCAAGATAGATAAGGACGTTTCGACAGAGAATGAGATCGCATTTTTCTAATGGCACCAGACGAAGCATGTCCTGACGATGAAAGGAAACCATGCCCCGTATTTCGGAGGCAAGCCGATATTTGCCGTCTTGAAAGGTGAAGTAGCGATCCTTTATGGCAGAAGGCGTTTCGTCCATGCGGTCCTGGTCATAGGCAGCTTCGGCAGCAACCCGCAGTACTTCTGCATCGATGTCCATAGCGCGGATGGAGACATTCACCCGCGACATCTCGTGAGAAAAGGAATTGCGGAGGATCAGCGCGAGTGAATACGGCTCTTCTCCGCTTGAGCAACCGATGCTCTGGATATCAAGGCCATCCCGCCCTTCCTGAATGCAGCCGGAAAAAAGGCTGGGGAGTATTTGATCGCGAAGCTTGTTAAAGGTGTTCTGATTCCGGAAGAATTTGCTCACATGAATGGTGAGCATTTTGATCAGTTGAGCTGGTTCGGTTCTGTTCAGCGAAAGGAAGTCAGCATATTCCATTGCTGAAGCACACCCTACGGAACGGATTCGCGCAGAAATCCGTCGTTTTATACAGGCGTCTTTATAGCCATGCAACTGGAATCCCCCCAGGTTTTTCAGGGTGCGGCAAATCCTGTCATATACCCGATCGGGAATTTCAGCAGTATCCTTTCCGAGAGAATCATAGCGTTTTTTTGTTCGTTGCATTGTTCGTTAGGGACTTCCCGGCATTTTTAAAATTTGGAGAAGCGCTCGACTTCCCTGGCTCTTTCCGCTGCTGATACCCGTGATGTGCCTCGATGCCGTCCTCTTCACTTTTTATCCCGTTCAGAAAAATGGTCGAAACCTTTCCTTTGCAGGGAGATCTCCCTGCCGTCGGGTCCAATTACGGCTAGATTCCTTTCTGCCGTTATGGTGCCGATAACCGAGACTTGAGTACCCAGTTTGTCCAGGAGAGGGAAGACCTTGGGGATTTTTTCGGGGGGCACGGTGAAGAGGAGTTCATAGTCTTCGCCACCTGCGAGGGCCAGAGATAAGGCTTTTTCCGTTACCGTGGGGAAGTGTTCCCGAAAAGTTTCCGAAAGAGGCAACGCCTCTGAAAATACTTGTGCGCCCACGGAGGAAAGGTCCAGGATGTGCCCCAGGTCGGCAAGAAGACCATCGCTCAGGTCGATCATTGACGAGGGGATGGTTGCTTCGGCCAAGGCCAGTCCCTCATATACTCTCGGTTCCGGGTCGAGATGGCGTATGATGGCGTTGCCCAGCCTTTCGCCCTGTTGCAGGAGGCAGAGTCCGAGGGCCGAATCACCGATTGTTCCGGTTACGCATATCTGGTCTCCCGGTTGCGCCCCGGAACGTCGTACGAGCAACTCCGGGGTTTGCTCGCCAAGAACCGTCAGGGAAATTACCAGCGGCCCTGACGACGAACAGGTGTCCCCACCGATCAAGTGAACATCGAACTGTTCGGCCCGCTGCAGCATTCCTTTGATGCAGGTGTCCAGAAAGTCGAGGGTCATCGCTGGAGGAATTGCCAGAGAGAGTAGAAAGAACCGTGGGTTGCCTCCCATTGCTGCAATGTCGGAGAGGTTGGCCGATACAGTTTTTTTTCCCAAGGAAAGTGGGTCGCAGAAAGAGAGATCGAAATGGATCCCTTCGATCAACATGTCGGTGGTAATGAGGCTGAGACGGCCGGGAGAGGGTGTGTAGGCGGCAGCATCATCTCCGATGCCGAGAACCACACCCGTCCCGGCGGATAACTGCCGCGCAATTCGATCAATAAGACCGAATTCACCAAGTGTCTTCAGATCTGCTTCGTCTGTCAAGAAACTACCTTTGGCGATGAAGGTGCCCGGCGAACAGGTGTCTTCTGCTTGCTGGGTGTGCTCCTGGCCGGTGTCGGTGCCGGCGGGAATTTTTCCAAAGCCAGTTTCAGTACTTCGTCAATGTTCGAAGCAGAAACGATCTTGATCTTTTTCAGAATATGCTTCGGTATCTCGTCCAGATCTTTCCTGTTCTGCTCAGGAATGATGATGGTTGTAATTCCGGCCCTGATGGCTGCCAGCATCTTTTCCTTCAGGCCGCCGATGGGGAGGACCTTGCCGCGCAGAGTAATCTCGCCGGTCATTGCCACATCCCTGCGGACCGGTATTTTCGTGAGAGCTGAGACCAGCGCCGTGGCCATGGTTATTCCCGCGGAGGGCCCGTCTTTTGGGATTGCTCCGGCAGGGACATGAACATGGATCTCCAGGTTGGTGTAAAAGTCGTCAGGGAGAAGAAATTCGGTTGTTTTCGACCGAATGAAAGAGAGGGCAGCCTGTGCCGATTCTTTCATGACGTCGCCCAATTGCCCGGTCAGGGTCAGGCCACCCTTGCCCTTCATAATGGTGGCTTCCACAAAGAGAACCTCGCCTCCCACCGGTGTCCAGGCAAGCCCGGTCGCAACTCCGATCTCGTTGCTTTCCATTTCCATTTCGCGGAGAAATTTCGGCGGGCCGAGGTATTTGGCGATTGAGTTGGCAGTGATGACGGTTCGCTGTTTCTTCCCTTCGGCTACTTTGCGGGCAACTTTACGGCAAATGGAGCCGATTTCCCTTTCCAGGTTTCTCAACCCCGCCTCCCGGGTATATTTGGAGATGATTGTCTTGATCGCTTCATCGGAGAAGGAGACGATATCCTCGCTAATCCCGTTTTCTGTTATCTGGCGAGGGATGAGGTAGCGTTTCGAGATTTCAAGTTTTTCTTCTTCCGTATAACCGGCCAGTCGGATCACCTCCATCCTGTCGCGCAGTGCGCTCGGGACGGGATCCATCTGATTTGCCGTTGCGATGAACATTACATTGGAGAGGTTGAAGGGCAGATTGATGTAGTGATCCGAGAAGGCGTGATTCTGTTCCGGGTCAAGAATTTCCAGCAGTGCCGATGAGGGGTCGCCGCGGAAATCCGAACCGAGTTTGTCGATTTCGTCGAGCATGAACACGGGGTTGTTGGACCCGCCCTGCTTCAGCCCCTGGATGATTCTACCTGGAAGTGCGCCCACATATGTGCGCCGATGACCTCTCATCTCGGCTTCATCTCTGACGCCGCCAAGAGAGATACGTAGAAACTTACGACCCATGGCCCGGGCGATGGATTTCCCGAGCGAGGTCTTTCCGACCCCCGGAGGGCCCACAAAGCAGAGAATGGGGCCCTTCATTTTTTTCTTGAGTTTACGAACTGCGAGGAACTCCAAGATCCGATCCTTGATTTTTTCCAGGTAGTAATGGTCCTCATCAAGGATTGTTCGTGCCCGTTTAATGTCGAGAATGTCCTTTGTCGATTTGCTCCAGGGAAGTTCCACCAACCAGTCCAGATAGGTGCGAAGCATATTGGATTCGGCTGCATCGGGATGCATCTGTTCAAGACGCCCGAGTTGCTTGAGGGCTTCCTTTTCCGCAGTTGCCGGCATCTTTGCGTCTTCTATGGCTTTGCGGAGATCAGTCATCTCCTCCGAACGGGCATCGGCTTCGCCCAGTTCTTGCTGAATTGCCCGCAGCTGTTCGCGAAGGAAGTATTCTCTCTGGGACTTACCCATCTCCTCTTTTGCCGCCGACTGGATGCGGGCCTGCATGGAGAGGAGTTCTATTTCTTTGTTGAGATACTCGCTCACTTTCTTTAAGCGTTCGATCGGATCGAATATTTCGAGGAGTTTTTGGGCCTCATCCACCTTCAGGCCTATATTGCTGGCAATGAGATCCGCAAGACTTCCCGGGTCCTGCATGTTCTC
Source organism: Geobacter sp. (assembly GCA_003857395.1). Next base: position 16,622 of record RPRC01000091.1, on the reverse strand, counting down.
AAGGATGACGGTTACCTCGGAGGAGATACTCTTTCCCAGCGAGGTCATTTTTGTGATCTGCTCTTTAATGGTGCGGAGAAATGCTTCCGTCTCCAGGGATGTCTCAGATACTACGGGCTCGACAATTCGATCGATACGTACGGAGAAAAATGGTTTTGATTCGACAAATTCAGTGATTTGCGCCTTGGCGAGTCCCTGGACGAGGATCTTTACCCGTCCGTCGGGAAGTTTGAGCATCCGCATGATCATTGCTACAGTGCCGACAGTGTAGATGTCGTCCGCTGACGGTTCTTCATCGGCAATATCTTTCTGGGTTGCCAGAAAGATGAGTCTGTCGCGGGATAACGCCCAGTCAACTGCACTGATGGATATTTCTCTCCCCACAAAAAGGGGGATGATCATATAGGGATACACCACTACATCACGCACAGGAAGCAAAGGGAGTGTTTCCGGTATTTTGAGCTCTTCCTTTTCCTGATTGTTTTCCATGGACCTTCTCCTTTATTTGGCCAGTCTATTCAGTAGCGGTATGCTTGTCGCTGCCATCATAAACAGGTAACTATTCCCACCTGTTTTGTCAAGTGTACACTACTTCTCAAACATTCCCAAGGTTCAGTTTTATTATCTGCAGGCACTGTAAGATATATCTGCTTTCGGCGTCAACCCTAAACACCGGACAGGGATGACGGAAGGTTGGGAGGTGTCTGTGCGGGTGAAGTTGATTCCGTATGTCCCTATGACCGGTGTTTCTTTGGCTGAGCATATTCAAGAGTAAATCTAGCTGGTTATCGATAATACTTTGAATTATTTAAGCAGGGTGTGTATAATCTGCTCCCTGTTTTAGTATCGTTTTCCATCCGCTGATCCGGGCGGGAGATAGAATAGAAAATAACGCGAGGATCCCGATGAAAAAATCTCTGGTACTAGTGTTGGCCTTCCTTGCTTCCCTTTCGTGTGGTTTTGATTGGACCTTTGGCTTGTCGGGGAAGTGCAACCAGGCCAAAAAAATCGTCTCTGTTTTAGAAAATAAAAAGGATAGCATCGAAAGGGAACAGGCGGAAAAACGTGTCTTGGACCTCTGTGGCGAGGGGGCACCCGGCCATTATGTGAAGGCTCTGCAGCGCGAGCGAGCTTCAGATCTGGATGGGGCTATCGTCGAATATCAGGCATGTCTGAAAAGTGATCCTGCGTTTCCTCTTGCCAGTGGAAGACTGGGTTATGCGTACTATCTCAAGGGGAGGCTTGACGATGCGGCACTGGAATTAACCAAGGCTCTTGCTGCAAAACAGGATCCTCTCTTTCACAAAGGTCTTGCCAAAGTTTATGCTGACAAGTTGATGTACTCTCTTGCGCTCTATCATTACGAAGAGGCGATGAAGGTGTCTCCTTCTGACGTTTCCCTCTATGTGGGAATTGCAGATATCTACCGGAAACAGGGTCTTTATGAAGAGTCTCGTGATGAATATCGCAAGGCACTTGCTGTGAACGGTATCGATGTTGACGCGCGTCTTGGAATGGCAGAGATCAACCTCGATTTGAATAAAACGGATGAGGCCTTCGATGATTTGAGAAGGCTTCAGACGGCAAATCCGCAGAATAAGAAAATACACCTTCTGCTTGGCCAGGCCTATGAAAGGAAAGGTAATCTGAAGGCTGCGGAATACGAGTATCTTCTGGCCGGAAAGAACCGTTCGATTGAACTGATGGAGCAGTTGCGCAAGGGGAATGAATATCTGCAATCAGGCGACTATGTCAAGGCGATGTCTGAGCTGGAGACAGCGCTTAAGGAAAAGCCGGGCGACATCCAGACACTGAGAAGACTTGGCGATGCATATATGGCGGCAGGCAGGGACGACGATGCTATTTCCAGTTATCGGGAAGCGACTCGTCTCAAGGGCGGAACCCCTGATCTGCACCGCAATCTCGGAATTTTGTACGAAAGGAAAGGACTCCTGGACGAAGCCGCTGTCGAATACCGGCAGTCCCTCTCCTCCGACCCTGAAAACCCGGACACTCTTCGTCTCCTGGCTGACATCTATTCATTGCGTGGCAGCAACCAGCAGGCGATCGAGCTTTATCAGGATCTTATCCGGATGAAGAAAGATACTCCCAGGATTCACTTCATGCTTGCCAGGGCCTATTTGAACAACAGGGATTTTAAAGAGGCGCGGAATGAATATGCGCTTGCCGTGCGACAGGACCCCGAGAATCAGGAGGCCCAGCGGGAGTTAGCCGATCTTTATCGGAGAAGTTCCATGGACGTTGAAGCTGAGAAACACTACAAGGAAGCCATCCGCCTCAAGAAGGATGACAGTGAATCTCGAAATGCCCTGCTTGCACTCTACGTGAAGAGGAAGAAATTCCCCGAGGTGGTTTCTCTCCTGCAGGAAAATGTGGAACTTGCCCCCAATGATCCTGTTAATCATTACAAACTGGGGCTTATTCATGAATTCAATAAGGACTACGACTCGGCTGTTCAGTCGTACAAAAAATCCCTTGAACTAAAGGGTGACAATGCCAAGACACTGAACGCCCTGGGGCGGGTCTATATGAAGTCCGGCCGGTTGGAAGAGGCTAAGGCTACTCTCGAGGACGCAAAGAAGGCCGACCCCAAACTCGAAGAAACGAATGTCCTGCTGGGAAACATGCGAGACGAAATTGCTCCCGAGCCTCAGGTCTATCGCAAGGCCTACTCCTCCGGAAAGAAGAAAAAGTCGAAGCGTGACAGGTCTGCACGGAAGGGAAAGAAGTCGAAAAAGTCTTCGAAAAGTCTTGCGAAGAAGGGCAAAAAGTCGAAAAAGCCTTCGAAAAGTTTGCGGAAGAATAAGAAATCCTCCTCCGGCGGCAAAAGCAAGAAATCAACTGGCTCAAAGAAAAAGGCCAAAAAAACAGCCAAGGGTAAAAAGAAGAGATAATGCTCGTCGGGAAGGCGGGGCTGTCGGGTTCTTTAGCTGGCGAAAGTCCACTACGCACAATGCTGCTGAAGAGGCTGATGATAGAAGTATTGCAGGTTATAACGCTTTAAATACAAAAAAAGGCCGGGTTCTAAACCCGGCCTTTTTTTTGTATTCGCCCAAGAGTTTTTTTCTAGGTTTCCTCGTGCAAAGGTATAATCAGCACCTGTGCAGTTCCCTTTCCGTGAAAACCTAGTTTTTTTGCCGCTGCCCGTGAAAGGTCGATAAAAGGAAAGGACCTTTTGCGGCAGCGATCGTTTACGGTGACGTGCACCTCATTCTGGTTGGCAAGATTGACAACCTTCACTTTTGTCCCCAGGGGGAGACTCTGATGTGCAGCAGTCAGTTTCTGCGGAGAATATCTGCTTCCTGATGCTGTGCGTTTCCCGTTGTACTTCTTGGCGTAATAAGTTGCAATTCCCTTTTTGCCGTTTGTGCAATCCGGTTTGGAGTGGATTTGCTCAATGCTCTCTTGGTTTTTGTCCGACAATAAAGATTCTGCTTGCAAGGGAAGTGTCTGGACCTGAAGGAGTAGCGCCTGGCTGATGATCAAAAATGCCAGTTTGCCCCTTCGGTTCAATGATGCCATCGGCACCTCCTTTTTGGGCGAGCCACTTTGTACCTCAGATGCCCCTGTTGTGTCAAGCAAAATGAGGTTTGATTGTTTGCAAAATACTGAAATTAAAGGCTTATTTGGCAATTTGCTTTGAGGTGAGATGTTGCGCTACTTTGAAGCGGATACGAAAAGAGGGGCATTTGAAGCAGGGAACAAACCAAGCTGTTCGCCACGCGCAAAAAGGAGCTTCGCCGCGTTTTCCCCTTCAGGACCTGGGTCGAGGGAATAGTCGTTGACGTAGAGGGCGATATGCGAGGAACAGACTTCTTCACTCATTTCCTGGGAATGGGAATGCACATAATCGAGCGTTTCGGTAGGGTGGTTGCGTGCATATTCGACACTCGTGCGGACCAGTGAGGAGAGACGTGCGAGTGTCGCTGCCCCGAGTGAACGCTTGGCTGCGATGCCGCCGAGAGGGAGTGGCAATCCGGTTGACGCCTCCCACCATTCGCCCAGATCGAGAACCTTGTGCAATCCGTGCGACTGGTAGGTGAAGCGTGATTCATGGATGATGAGGCCTGCGTCGACTTTGTCCTCAGCGACGGCAGTTATGATTTTGTCGAAAGGAAGAATGACGAATTTCGGGAGTGTCGGTTCAAAGAGTTGGAGCAGCAGGCAGGCGGTTGTCAGGCGTCCCGGGACCGCGATTCTTTTCCCTAGTAAAGCGCCAGGCTCACAGGGTTTCTTTGAGACGACCAGCGGGCCACAGCCCCTTCCCATCGCGCCTCCGGAGCGCAACAGGATATAGTTCTCACGGATATAGGCATAGGCGTGGTAGGAAACCTTGCAGACATCCAAGGCGCCTTTCATTGCCAAGTGGTTGAGAGTTTCCACATCTTCCAGTCGCTCGCTGAATTGAAATCCGTTGCCGGGAATACTGCCGTGAACCAGCGGGTAGAAGAGAAAGGTATCGTTTGGACAGGGTGAATAGCCAAGGGTTACTGTTTGCATGCCGTTTGATTCCTGATGAATTGTTCCAAATACCGCTGGGAGTTTGCGGCTGCCAGACTGAGGTCCCAACGACTGCAATCGCGGTCTTCCACGTAGTTGCTTATCCCGCGAAGTTCCATGCATTCGATGCCGTAGCGAGTGGCCATGAGAGCAACGGCGGCACCTTCCATGTTTTCGCAGATACCCCCCAAACGTTCCTCCAGTTCCGCCCCTCGGGCGGTTGTTCCGCTGCAGGCGGCAACGGTAAGGAATCTGCCGGTCGTGAGCGTAGCGATACCGAGTTGTACTGCAACCTTTAGTGCCGCTGCATTCGCATGCGGTGAAAGGGGTATTTCGTTGAAAAAACGCCTTCCGTTCCGCTCGAGGAGGGGGATCCCAATATGCTCAAGTGATCGCCAGCCCTCGGGAGTCACGATGCCCTCGTCAGCAAAAACTTCGGTTGTTGCCAGTGCGATGTCCCCGATTTCGAGCCCGCTTCCAGCGTAGGCACCGGCGCAGCCGGTGGTGATGAGCAGGTCCGGAGTGAAGAGGTGCGCCACTAGGGCAGTTGCCGCGGAGGCGTTTGAGGTGCCGATGCCGGAAATTATGAAAATAATTCTTGTGGAAGCTTCGTTGGCGACAAAGATATCCCATGGAAGCGATGCAGGGTGATGTTCTGCATGAAATGCTTCGATAAGGGCTGATACTTCCATTGATGTTGCCGCAGTGACAGCGATAGTTTTCATGGCGATCATCTTGGTTGCTGATTACTTCTAATCTCGCTGCAGCTTCAGTAAAGGAGCGACGACCGGATGAGGGGGGACTACGTTGAGTAACTTTATAGTTCCCGCCATTTTGGCCCTCACCCTCAGGGAGAGGGAAGTGTTTGAAATCAAAGCAGAAGATTTCTGATAATCAGATAATATTTAGACAGTCCTGTGTATTTTGGGCTCAGTACGCTACAATCGATACTCTCGTTGTGAAACAAGGTGTCAATGGTAGCATTATTTCCCGCAAGATCAATCCATATTTACTTCCTGTGGTCCTTTTTCGCCAGGCGCCCATTTATGGAGGCTCTTTTTCTGCCCACCAGAACGACATCTGCTTTGTCCATGCAACGTGATGCCTTCCTGCTCAAGCCAATAACACCTGAATATTACAGCAATAGCAAACCATTGGCGGCGATTATTTATTCCTCATTTCCCTTGCCTCAGCCGGTGTTATTGATTATAGTTAGTGCAATTTCGCGACAGGAATCGGGACTTTCATGGATAAGAAAATACTGACGCTGAATATCGTTGTGTCCATTCTGATCCTTGTGGTTATTGCCATGATTGCCTCAGACGTGATTGCCTACAAGCTCTCCAGAACCTTTCCCTCCTCCTTGAAAAAGGAAAGCACTTTAGCACCTGCGGTACGAAGGAATGACCTTGCCGCCTTTTCTTCCATCCTTGAAAAAGGACTCTTCGGTAAGGCTACACAAGGCAGGCTTACTCCCATCGCCCAGGCTGAGGGACCAGCTGCCACTTCTCCGAATGACCTGATTCTGCTTGGAACCGCTATTGGTTCTTTTCGCGAAACATTTGCCTTTATTCTGCGGCAAAGCACACATGAAGAGAAAGTTTTCCGCCTTGGGGAAGATGTGTTCGATATCGGTCCGCTTGTCAGTGTTCGCAAGGAAGGGGTAGAGATACAGAGTGGCGATTCCCGTATCAAGCTCTTGACTCCGACGGAAGTCCCCGGTGAGGCGGCAGGTGCACCAGGCACCGCTTCTCAGGCAGGCTCGTTGGCCAGCAAGGTGTCTCCCGGCGGCTATGTAATTGATCAGCGCGCGCTTACTGCTGCCCTGGACAATATCGGTCAGGCGATGAGCGACGCCCGCCTCCTTCCTAACTCGAAGGATGGCAAGGTAGAAGGCTTCAATGTTTCCGAGGTGAAGCCAGGCGGGATTTTCGCCATGGTAGGAATCAATAACGGAGACACACTCCTCAGTATTAATGACTTTGCTCTTGATTCACCGGAAAAGGCAATGCAGACGCTGGTTTCTCTGAAGGGTCAGAGCAGAATCAAGCTTGACTTGATTCGCAATGGGCGTCCGACGACTTTTACGTATGATATCAGATGATCGGGCATCCGTAAGAGTTGGCACCCTCATTCTTCCGGTCCCGTGAAATTTGTTGGAGGTTTCCCTTGAAGAAGCAATTTCTCACTATGGTCGCAGCGATTATCCTTTCGGTCCTTTTGCTTATGCCCGGTTATGGGCATGCCAAGGGAATCGTGCTGAACTTCAGCGATGTCGATATTTCGACAATGGTCAAGTTTATCAGCGACCTGACCGGGAAAAACTTCATCATGGACGAAAGGGTGAAGGGTAAAATTTCAGTCTTCTCGCCTTCCAAAATCTCCGTTGATGAGGCCTTCAGCGTTTTTACCTCAGTTCTTGAGCTGAAGGGTTTCTCCGTTGTCAAGATGGGTAAATTCTATAAAATCCTGCCCTCCAGTGACGCCAAGCAATCGGGGATGAGGCTTCTTTCCGGAACTGATCGAGTGCCGGTAAATGAGGCCTATGTTGCGCAAGTTATTCAACTGAACCGGATGCCATCCAGGGAGGCCGAGAATTTTCTGCGACCGGTTGTGTCAAAGGATGGCTATGTAGCGTCGTTCGGCCCTGCGAACTCGCTTCTGGTTGTGGACTCCGCACTAAATATCCAGAAGGTCCTCGATATAGTTAAGGCTCTCGACAGTGATCTGAACCGGGAAGGGGCGGAATTGGTCTTTCTCCAGCATGCCTCTGCCGATAATATCGCCAGCATCGTTCAGGAGTGGCTCTTTGGGAGAGATCAGACTACAAGATCTGGCCAGCAGAGCCAGGCCGGGAGTGTCGGCGGCTTGCTGGTTCCGGATGCGCGCCTCAATGCGGTGATCATTTTCGGTAATGACAAGGATAAGGAGGGCATCAAGAAGCTGATCGCTCTCGTGGATGTGGTGCCTCCGACCTCCAGCAGTAAAATTAATGTCTACTATCTCGAAAACGCCGATGCCACCGAGGTTTCCAAGGTGCTGGAGGGAATGTTTAAAACGACATCCACCGCTACGGCCACGGCCGCGGCCACCGCGGCAAAAGCCGGTGCACCTCAGCAGAGCGCCTTTGAGGGCACCAGCATCAGTATTACCCCGGACAAGGCAACAAACTCGCTGGTTATCATGGCGTCTCCCACCGATTTCCAGAATCTCACCCAGGTGATAAAGCAACTGGACCGGCGGCGCCGTCAGGTCTTTGTCAAGGCCCTCATTGCCGAGGTGTCGCTGGACAAGCTCCGGGAGATCGGCACACAATTGGGGGTTGCCGGAGGTGGCTCAGATGGAACGATTGCCGCTGCCGGTGTTTTTGATCCGTTCAATTTCCTTGGTGCCTCCAATGCCCAGCAGAAGGCGGTTGTCGCAATTCTTCAGGGTTTGGCGAACAATGTGAATTTCTCCGGTGCATTGAAGCTTCTTGACCAGAGTGGCGCGGTGAACGTGCTTTCCACTCCCAATATCCTTACTTCGGACAACAAGGAAGCGGAAATTTTTGTCGGTGAAAATGTCCCGTTCGTTTCTTCAACGAATCTTTCCTCCACGGGGCTTTCGCAGCAGTCCATAGAACGGAAGGATACCGGTATCACCCTGCGCATCACCCCGCAGATCACCGAAGGGGAGTACATCAAACTCGACATTTATCAGGAGATTTCCGCTGTCAAAAACAGCAAAGGAGAGGCTGCCGACCTGATTACTACGAAACGCTCCGCCAAGACCTCAGTGGTGGTGAAGGATTCTGACTCCGTTGTCATCGGTGGACTTATTCAAACGCGCGATGAAGATGTCGTGAACAAAATTCCGATCTTGGGGGACATCCCTCTGCTTGGCTACCTGTTCAAAACCAAGTCCACCTCACGGACGAAAACCAATCTCCTGATTATGCTCACCCCCCAAATCGTCCGGAATGCGGCGGATATGGCGATTGTCACCCAAAAGCAGAAGTGCGTTTTCGAAGGAACTGTTTCCGGGGACAAGAAGATTGACCTTGATCTGGAACTGATGAAATGAGCACCAAGGACTCCCTTACGGACATGGAAGCACTCGCCCAACGGCTCGGCCTCGCCTTTTCCGAAAAGATCGACGATGCCGGGGTCGATCTTGGCCTGCTGGAACGCCTGCCGCTCCAATTTGCCCGGGCCAACCATGTCTTGCCCCTCCAGGAGCGTGACGGAAAGTTGCTGGTTGCAACCGGCGACCCGTCCAATCTTGCGGTGCTCGATGAACTGCGAGGTTTTTACGGCCTCCCGTTGGAGATCGTGCTGGTCCCTCCCCCGGCAGTCCTGGACGCGATCAATCACCTCTATTCCCGGGTGAGCGGCTCCGCCCAGGAGGTGGTGCAGGAACTTGAGGGGGAAGATCTCTCCACCATCGCCACGGAACTGAACGAGCCCCGCGATCTGCTTGACCTGACGGATGAGGCGCCGGTAATCAGGCTCCTGAACTCCATCCTGTTTCAGGCGGTAAAAGAACGGGCCAGCGATATTCACATCGAACCATACGAACGGGAGGTTGAAGTTCGTTTCCGGATCGATGGCATACTCTACAATATGCTCTCTCCGCCCAAAGTTGTTCAGGAAGCTATCATTTCCCGGGTAAAGATCATGGCAGGGCTGAATATTGCCGAAAAAAGGCTGCCCCAGGACGGTCGTATCAGGGTTATCGTGGCGGGACGGGATGTGGACATCCGTGTCTCACTCATTCCGACCTTTTATGGTGAGAGGGTGGTCCTCCGTCTCCTGGATAAGAAGAAGGGGCTGATAACCCTCGAGGACATGGGCTTGTCCGTTTCCGGAGTCAAGGCAATGGAGCGGCTCCTCAGTCGCAGCAGCGGCATTATTCTGGTCACTGGACCGACCGGCAGCGGAAAATCCACGACCCTTTATGCGGCGCTCAATCGCCTCAATTCTCCGGACAAGAATATCATTACTATCGAAGACCCGATCGAGTACCAATTGAAGGGAGTTGGCCAGATTCAGGTCAACCCCAAGATCGATCTTACCTTTGCCAATGGTCTTCGTTCCATCCTTCGTCAAGATCCCGATATTATCATGGTCGGTGAGATCAGGGATGCGGTGACCGCGGAAATTGCCATCCAGGCAAGCCTCACCGGCCACCTGGTCCTGTCGACGCTCCACACCAACGATTCATCAACCGCGGTGACACGTCTCATCGATATGGGGATAGAGCCGTTCCTGGTTGCGTCATCCCTTTCCGCCATACTTGCGCAGCGTCTTGTCAGGGTCATCTGCCCCCATTGCCGCGAGGAATACTCTTCGGATCGCGAGTATCCGGGCATCACGCTGCCACCGGTTCTCTACCGGGGTGCGGGTTGCGACGCCTGCTTCGGCCTTGGTACCTTGGGGCGTACCGGGATTTATGAGTTGCTCCTTGTTGATCCCGAGATTTGTTCCATGATAATCAAGCAAACCCCAGCCGGGGTGATTAAGGAGTATGCGGTTACCAAGGGTATGAAAACCCTTCGGGAAGACGGACTCCTCAAGGTTGCCGCTGGTATTACCACCATTGAGGAAGTGTTGCGGGTGACGCAGGAGGATTATGCCGACCTTCAGCTATAGCGCATTCAAAGCTGACGGCTCTTCTGTCTCGGGAGTTGTTGAGGCGGACAACCTGCAGGTCGCACGTCAGGAACTCAAGAAGTCGGGTCTATATCCGCGCGAGCTGGCCGAGGTGCGCCGCGTTGCAGAAGGAAGGATGAAGAGTTTTTTCAGCAAGGGAGTTGCCTTGCCGGAGCTCTCCCTCATGACTCGCCGCCTTTCAACCTTGCTGGGTTCCTCTGTGCCGGTTTATGAGGCAATTACCACGCTGTACGAGCAGGAAACCCCTGGCGAGTTGAAAGAGGTACTCGGCAGGATACGATCGAGACTTGCCGAGGGGGCCAATCTGGCTCGAGCACTGGCTGAAGATTCTTCAGTCTTCAGCGAAAGCTACGTGAGTATGGTGGCGGCGGGAGAGGCGAGCGGTGCCCTGGAATCCATACTGGACAAATTGGCTGATTTCCTTGAAGAGCAAGAGGCCGTGCGGAGCCGCATCGTAACCTCACTGGCCTATCCGGCGCTGATGGTCATCGTCGGTACGGCGGTCATGCTCTTTCTCCTTGCTTTTGTCATCCCGAAAATTATCGTTATCTTCGAGCAGAACAAGGCGACCCTTCCCCTTATCACGGTTCTCCTGATCAAGGTCAGCACGCTGCTGAGAAAGGGCTGGTGGATACTGGTCGCGGCGGGCATCGGGGTTGTCTATACCTATCGACGATTAATCAGGCAAGAGAACCTTCGTCTCAAGCGGGATACCTGGCTGCTGAAGCTTCCACTCATCGGGCCGCTGGTGTCTAAATTGATTCTGTCCCGTTTTGCCAAAATACTGGGCCTGCTGCTGGCAAGCGGCGTGCCGGTCATCAAGGCCATGGAGATTACTGGTGAGGTGGTTGTCAATCGCCACTATCGGAAAGTCTTGCATACTGTTCGAGAGGAACTGGCCGAGGGGGGGAGTCTTTCCGCTTCACTTCGGAATGCCGCGCTTTTTCCGCCGATGTTGGTTCACATGGTGGCGGTTGGAGAAAAGGGTGGAACCCTTGAGTCAATGCTGACGAAGGCAGGGGCTTCCTTTGAGAAGGAGTTTGTTGCCTCGGTTTCGCGCTTTATGTCCCTTTTGGAACCATTGATGGTTCTGGCAATGGGGGTTGTTGTCGGAACGGTGGTAGTGGCGGTTCTCCTGCCGATCTTCCAGTTGAATCAATTGGTCAATTAGAATTAGAAATTATAAGAAACAGGCAGGTATCCCAAATAAATGTAACGGACGGTATTCTCTGGCTTGGCCAACAAGCCGTCGCGCAGTAAATAACGGAGGTGTTCGATGGAAAAATATCTAAAATCTGCCAGAGGTTTTACCCTGATAGAAATAATGGTGGTCATTGTAATTTTGAGCATGCTGGCAATTCTTGTCGGGCCAAAAATTATCGGCCGGACCGATGACGCGAAAATTGCCGATGCAAAGGTTCAGATCAAAAATCTGGAGACGGCTCTCAAACTCTATAAGCTTGATAATGGCGACTATCCGGGAACCGAACAAGGATTACAGGCTTTGGTGGAAAAGCCGGCCGCTGGTGTGATTCCGAAAAATTATCGAGAAGGGGGCTACCTGGAGCACAAAGATGTTCCCAAGGACCCCTGGGATAATGATTATCTCTACATCTCACCCGGCGAGCATGGTGACTTTGATCTCTATTCCTTAGGGGCTGATGGGGTTCGGGGGGGAGAGAAGAAAGATGCCGACATCGAAAGTTGGAACCTTCGCTGAGTCCTCAACAAAAAACTGCTTCGTCCGGCAGGCCGGTTTTACCCTGATCGAGATGACGGTTGTTATCGTCATCCTTTCTGTGGTGGCGTTACTGGTTCTTCCCAGGCTGCCCTTTGCCCATGAAAGGGATCTCAAAACATCGGCGCGGACCCTGGCAGGTTCTTTACGCTATCTGGGAGATCTGGCGATATCGACAAAGCAGCACTATCGGCTCCGTATCTCTCTACTCAACAGTGAAATTGCCGTAACCCGGGTACTTCCCGAAGGTGACGAACTCACCGTATCTGATGGGACACTCAAGCACGTATCCCTGCTCGACGGAATAATGTTCAGCGATAGTGTAACTCCGCGCCTTGGCAAGGTTGCCGAAGGCGAAGCCGTTCTGGATTTCGGCCCGCTTGGCGTAGAAGAGTTCTCTGTTCTCCATCTCAAGCGCAAGGACGACTCGCGCTATTATACCGTGGCAGTGTATCCTGGTAGTGGCCGGGTCACGGTTTTAGAGGGTTATCAAGCGGGGACTTTGCCCGAAGCAGATGAGGAGGAAGGCCGGTGAAAGGTTTCACCCTCCTTGAGGTAATGGTTGCATTGGCTATTATGGCCGGGGTAGTACTAACGGTCATTTCCTCAGTAAATTATCACCTTTCCCTCACGACGAGGAACAACGAGGAGACCGTAGCTTTACTGCTGGCGCGGGCGAAACTTGAAGAGCTGGAACTCCTCGATAAACAGCACATGACGGAGGGGCAGGAAGGAACCTTTCAACCGGAATGGCCTGACTATTCCTGGAAGGCTGAATTAACCCCCTCTCCTGTTCTTGTATTCAAAACCCTGACCGTCACGGTGACGTGGGGAACTCAGAGGAGAACCCTGTCTCTTGACCATTACCTTCTTCAAGAATAGCAACAGGGGGTTTACCCTTCTTGAACTGCTGGTTGCTCTGGTACTGCTGGTTATGCTCAGCGGCGCTCTCTACGGGACCTATTTTTCCGTGATGCGGGGAAGCGAAGTTGCGCGGGAGCGTACCGAACCGCTCCGTGATGCGCGAGCCGCTCTCGATCTGCTGCGGCGAGAACTGGCAGCGGTAAATTTTGCCAGCAATAACAAGCGACTGTATTTTGTCGTTGAAGATCGCGATATTTTCGGAAAGCCGGCCTCGATCCTTGACTTTACGGCCTTTACCGCTCCCAAATCGGGTTCCGTGCCTTCTTCTGATGTAATGGCCGTGCGCTACAAGCCGGTGGAAAGACAAGAGCAAACAATGATTCTTTCCCGGCAGACAGAGGACCTCTACCTGGACTCGAAACCTCTTCCGTATCCACTTACGGAGCAGATTCAGGGTTTCCTTGTTGAGTGTTATGATGGAAATCAATGGGTAAAAAGCTGGGATACCACTTTGAATGCCGGACTTCCAAAGGCTGTTCGGGTCACGCTGCTGGTTCAGGGAAGCGACAAACCCGTTGGCTTCACTGCAATCGTGGTTCCGCGTCTGGCGGGGACGTGAAGGGCGAACGGGGCTTTGCCCTGGTAATAACTCTCATCATTACTGCCCTTCTTATAGCGGTAACCACCGAGTTTATTCATGACGTCTTTGTGGAAACCTCCCTGCGTCACGGCTATGAGGATGCCCAGCAGGCGAGCCTGCTGGCTGATTCAGGCGCCCAGGGTGGCATCAAGGTTCTCAAGCTGGCCTTGAGTGCTCAGGATTACACCTCTCTCCTTGATGGCTGGGCTGCTCCCCAGGTTTTCCAGGACGAGAAGGGCTCGCTCAGCATCAGCATCAGAGAGGAAAGCAGCAAGCTGGATTTAAACTCGATCGTCTTTCCGAATGGTACCCTGAACGAGGCCTATTACGGGATTGCCGTGCGCCTGCTGGACAGGCTTGGTCTTCCTGCAGACCTCTGTGATTCCGTCGCCGACTGGATCGATACCGATGATTCCACCCGGTCAGCTGGCGCTGAAACCGTATTTTATCAAGCATTGACGACTCCCTATGTCGCCAAGAACGCACCGTTGGAAACCTATGAAGAGCTGAGGATGGTTTCGGGGTTCAATGAGGCGATCCTCAGGACCTTGAATCCCTATCTGACCGTATATCCGGAATCAACAGGGGCGCCCTATTCCAAGGTAAATATCAATACCGCCCCTGTGGAACTGCTTGCGGCTCTTGATGCGCAGATGACGGACGACCTGGCGGGTCGTATTGTCGCGTACCGGAAACAGTCACCCCTCAAGACTCCATCGGAGATTACCCAGATCTCGGGGATGGAATCGGTTGGTATTGCCGTACAGGGAAAAATTTCTGTGAAGGGATCGGTATTCCGGATTCAGTCCCGTGCTCAAGTCAGGGATACCGTACGAATTATTGAAGCGGTAGTCCGCGTTGTTGGCGCGGATTCCACGGTGCTGTACTGGAGAGAATTATAATGGAACTACTGATACTTGAAGACGGACGGAGTACTGTCGGTTTTGCGCGATTCCAGAAAAAAGGGGGGGCATATTTTTTTCTGGGAGCCGAACACAGCAGTCTGGAGGATCATGCTACCCTTTCCTCGCTCTTGCGGGATCTTGCAGAAGGTGAGGCAGGGGAGCAGACAGTTTTTCTTTCCCTTGACGCGGAGAATATCTTTTTCCGCGAACTGCCGCTTCCGATATCAGATCGACGGAAACAGCGAGAGGTCCTGCCCTTGCAATTAAAAGGGGAAACCGCTATCGACGTGGAAAAGCTTATTTTCGATGCTCTTCCCCTCGCCGACGGAAAGGTTATGGCAATCTGGGCTATTGAGGCAGATCTCAAGGCAAAAATTGCATCGCTAAACGAAGCGGGACTGGAACCGCAGGTTGTGGGTTCTGCCCTGTTTCACTGGCACCATCTTCTTCCTGTGACAGGTGGTGACGCTGCCGTTGCACTTTCAGACGGAATTTCCCTGGCAGTTTACTTCGAGCGAAAACCAGTTCTGTTTCGTTCCTTGGGCAACGGCAATTTCCTGGATGAAATAGCAAGAACGCTTGTACTTATCGAAGCGGGAAAGGGCATCCAGGTAGAGCGAGTGCTGCTCCATGGCTCCGCGGCATCTTCCTCGTTCGAGGGGCAGACGAGCCATATTCCCTTTGAATCCTTACCGGTCGCCGGCGGTCTTGCCGAGGCATTTCCCAGTGAAAGCATGGCAAT
Source organism: Geobacter sp. (assembly GCA_003857395.1). The sequence goes on along the minus strand of RPRC01000091.1, from coordinate 1,558 downwards.
CGAAAATGCTGGAGCGTGGGCACTTGCGATGGCTTCGCTGAGTGGCGAACCAATCAACTTCAGACATGGAACGATTGCCTATACGGCCGGAAGGGATCGGCTGAAGAAAAAACTGCTGCTCACAGCAATTCTTGCCGCGGTCTTTCTTGTCCTGCTCCTGGCAGAAACCGGCCTGCGCTACTATTTCGTACGTAGTGACATATCATCCCTTGACGACTCCATCCATCAGATATACCGGGAGATTTTTCCTGCAAGAACGAAAGCCGTAGATGAAGTTGCTGAAGTGAAATCGGAAATACGAAATCTTGGAGGGGTAACTGCGTCACAGGAAATCCTCACTGCGCTGGATGGTGTGGCCAAGGCCAAGAACGATGATATTACCGCCATTTATGAAGCAGAAGTCGATTCCGGTCAAATGAGGTTAAAGGGAGATGCTCGCTCGTTTAATGCCGCAAATAACTTCAAGTCCCGACTTGCCCCTCTGTTTGACTCTTCGCAGATGGATGAGGTTAAATCCCGGCCAGACGGAAGTGTTTCCTTTTCTTTCCGGGGGACGCTGAAGGAGAGGACGAAATGAAGAAATACCTCGATCGTCTGAAGGAACACTATGAATCCATGGATCAGAGAACCCGTCTGTATTGGGGGGCCGGTATTTCTCTCGTTCTCCTGGTCACTATCCTTTTTACGACTCTGAATGAGCGGATTGCCGTGCTGGAGAAAAAGCGTAAAGCCAGGGAAAATGATCTTGTCGAGATGATGGCCCTCAAACAGCGATTCCTGTCGGCAAAACTCACTTCCCAACGATTTGCCGGTCGTCTGGCAGGTGTCCGAGCCGATGATTCTCCGGCAAAGATTATCGAAGAGATCGGCATTAAGGGAAAGTCGAGCAAGATAACACCGTTTAAAAGCGAAGAACGGGGCGGTTTTATCGAGGATTCCGCTGAAGTGAAATTGGATGGGTTAACCCTGAACGAAGCTGTTAACCTGCTGTATCGTCTTGAAAAAGGGACGCGTCCCGTCCTGGTCAAAAAAGCGAATCTCAAAACCCGTTTTGATGACCCGTCGCTCCTGGACCTTACCCTTACCATTGCACTTTTAAAGCCGGCGCCAAAAGGCCAGACATGAAGCGTCGTTCAATTCTTCTCCTCTGCGCCGGGAGTCTGTTTTCGCTCCTGTTCCTTCTTGTTCTCGCTATCCTCCTTGTTCCTGTTAGCGAGATCAAAGGAGTCATTACACGGGGTCTGGAAAGAGAAGGCTACCTGTTGCAGGCAGATGAATTTCATAAGGCATTCCCCCTTGGCATCAGCGTACGAAATGTCCAGGTAGGTGATGAACGCGGAATGCTCCTCAAACTGGATTCGGCAACCTTTCGTCTGAAACTCCTGCCACTTTTTACTGGCTCTATCACTCTCGCAGGCAACGCCCGGATTGGGGATGGTGAGCTGTCGGCGAGTTATCAACCTCGGACATCAACGGTTACCCTTCATAGCGAAGGTGTCAGACTTCAGGATATCCCCCTGCTTCAGGTTGCCACCGGTGCGAATCTGCAAGGAAATCT
>RPRC01000090.1 GCA_003857395.1 Geobacter sp. | reverse complement strand
TTTCTTCTGAAAGATCTTTTTTCTGCCCCGCTGCACCAACTGCTAATCCCCGGTGCGCAAGAGGATCGTTTATACCAAGTAGGCCTTTCCCTGTCAAGTACTTTGTGCAGGTTTTTTCGCCGAGGTGTTTTTCGCAATTTAGCTTAATCGAGCCATTGACAGGATACGCTTCACATGGCAGTTATAATTATACACGAAAATCATAATAGATGAAGGGGAATATCTGCAATGAATAGTCTTCAAGAAAAATATATCTGGGAAACCAGATCGCTTTACCCTTCTCCAGAATCCGTTGAACTTGACGGAGATTTCTCGAAAGCAACAGCGCGCATCAGCTATTTTCGTACAAAATATTTTAAAAAAGTATCGTTACTCGATGCGACGAATCTACGTTATGCACTCACAGAACTAGAGGCTGTCTACGAGAGTATCATCGTACCAGAAGTCTATGCCTATCTGGTTTTTGCGGCAGACAGTAAAGACGCATTGCACCAAAAACTATCGCAACGCGGAATTGAGCTGGCAAATATTTCTGCACAAGAACTTTTGTTTTTCGAGTTAGAAATTAATGAGATTGCTGAGGAGATATTTCAGCCCCTTCTCCAAAGTGAGCAACTCCAACAATACAGACACTATCTCGAAGGACTCCGAAGATTCAAATCTCATACCCTTAGCGAAAGAGAAGAGCGCCTTTTGAAGCAAAAGAGCTTAACGGGAACTGAAGCCTTTACTCGACTTTTTGACGAGTTGACTGCTTCATTCAGCTATCGCATGGAAATTGATGGTACTGAAAAAGAATTAACGGGGGAGGAACTGCTGGGGCTACTTCACCATGACGATGCTTCTGTGCGTGAGCAGGCGTTTACGGTGTTTCTCAATCGTTTCCAAGGGGAGTCAATCATCTTCAGCACCATTATGAATACTATTGCGCTCGATCATCACCAGGAGCGGCAACTGCGCAACTATAGCTTTCCAATGGAGCCAACTCATCTTACCAACGAACTGTCGACTGAATCAGTTAGTAGCCTCATGGAGACAACAGAAAGAAATTATCAACTTGCAAGGGAGTATTTTCTCCTCAAGGCTCGCATCTTGCGAATCCCAAAACTGAAGAACACGGATATCTATGCCCCAATACGCAAGACAGACAAGAAATTTTCTTTTTCTCAAGCACATGCAATGGTCTTGGAGTCATACTCTGCATTTAACCCTGATTTCCGAGAGATCATTGAAAGCTTTTTTGCAGAAAAAAGAATTGATGCATTTCCTCGACCCGGCAAAAGTGGGGGTGCTTTCTGCATGGGAATATCGCCCTCCCTTCCGCCTTTTGTCCTGATGAACTATACCGGAAATCTGCGTGATGTGGCAACGCTGGCACATGAACTCGGTCATGGACTCCACTATGTGCTGGCCCAGAATAAAAGTATGCTGAATTACCACCCGCCCCTTCCCCTTGCGGAAACTGCCTCAGTATTTGGCGAAATGCTGTTAACTCGATTTCTATTGGAACGCGAGGCCGACCCCGCCGTGAAGATTTCTCTTCTCTGCGCACAAATAGAGGATATTATAGCAACAACGTTTCGTCAGAACGTACTTACACGTTTTGAAGAACGATTGCACAATGGTAGAGAACATGGCCTGCTCTCAGCGTCAGAGATCTGCGATATCTGGTGGGAAGAAAACGCCAACTTGTATGGAAATACAGTTGAAATGATTGAGCCCTATCGATGGGGGTGGAGTTATATCTCTCACTTTGTTCATTCCCGCTTTTATTGCTATTCGTACACTTTCGCTGAATTACTTGTACTCGCACTCTTTCAGAAATATCTGAGCTCGGAAACCACATTCGTACCAATTTTTACGGAAATTCTGAAAAGCGGAGGATCACTGTCACCGGCTGAAACAGTAAAAAGTGCAGGAATCAACCTGGCAGATAATAACTTTTGGCAGGAAGGATACGACTTGCTTGGAGGAATGATCGGGGAGTTGCAGAGTCTTTTATAGGTGCAAGTTTGCAGCTACACAACGCAAGCAGTATTTACCCTGAGATTTAAACGTTAAGGAAGTACCTGGACCGCAACGAGTCCTGCCCGACCCGGGATATCTTTCATGACAAGCTCGCAATCGGGGGGAGTAGTTACCTTTGCCGCTTCAGCTGCCTGTGAAAGGGTTAGAAAGCGGGCATCTGCCTTTTGAAGACGCTGCGAAAGATCCATAAATACATCTGCCATCCCCCCACCCTCAAGCTCTGCATGGATCGTATGCACATTTAATCCTGGCCTGATAAGAGCAAGATAATGGTCGTTAATGGTACTTGGAGAAATGCCATCCATTCCCAGCAGCTCATCCATCGTAGGAAGAGTTGTGGGAATCTGCAGCGTTGAATACCGCTTCCCATCAACTACGGGGTAAAAGGGTGAGCAGCCACGTGAGTCGCTGCAATACTTTAGCGACATTGTATCCTGCACCTGAAGTGATGCTGGTGAAACTGTCCAACCTGGGGCAGCCGTAGTTTCAGCTCGAAAGTGAAAAGTTTCAATAAAAAGTTGACTGGCTTTATCAAGCTCCCCTTGCACCTTGTCAATGGGCATTTCTGGCAACTTATCATGCCAATGGACATGATCCCAACAGTGAATACCTACCTCATGCCCCCTGGAATACACGCTTTGGAGAATTGCAGGAAAAGCCTCTGCTATTTGAGGCGCCGGCAGAATAGTGCCGTAAAGAAGCGTCTTAACACCATACATGGCTGGGGCTTTCGTTCGGATCATCTTTTTCAGAAAGCCTTTTCGCGTAAAGATGCGCCGGATAGCCTTCCCCGAATTATCAGGCCCCATGGAAAAGTAGAATGTTGCCTTAATGCCCAACAAATCCAGCATTTCCAGCAGACGAGGAACTCCCTCGCGAGTACCGGAATAGGTATCAACATCTACCTTTATAGCAATAATCGGGGTCTTCATGCCGGGACAAACTTCTCGATCTTGTTTCCCTCGTCTATCAGATAGAAATCCAGGGTATGCTTCAACGCTTCGTCAATTCCCGTCACTGGCTCCCAGCCGAGTATTTCAGCGGCTCGTCTGATGGATGGAACCCTGGTTACGATATCCTGATATCCGCTTCCATAGAATTCTTCCGAAGTAACTCCCACAATCTGACAATTTTCAGCCCGGTCCAGGTATTGAGGATACTCTTTGACCATGTCTCTCAGCTTGTGAGCGAGCTCTTTTACCGAAAGGTCATTTTCCGGGTTGCCAATATTAAAGATTCCACCATCAGCGCAACCATCTTTGTTCTCAATAATCTTCATCAGGCAATCAATACCATCCTCCAGATACGTGAATGACCGTCGCTGATTCCCGCCATCAACGAGATTAATCGGCTCTCCCAAAATAATATTATAGAGGAACTGGGTAAGGACACGAGAGCTTCCTTCCTTGGCCGTGTCAATGCTGTCCAAACGAGGGCCAATCCAGTTGAAAGGCCGGAAGAGCGTATAACGTAAACCTTCATGCATTCCGTATGCGTAGATAACCCGGTCAAGCATCTGCTTCGCACAGGAATATATCCAACGCTCTTTATGGATGGGTCCGAGAACGAGTGGTGAGGCATCCTCTTCGAACTCTGAATCTGGGCACATTCCATAAACTTCGGATGTAGAAGGGAACACCACTCGTTTCTTATATTTGACACACTGCCGGATAATGGCAAGGTTTTCCTCAAAATCAAGCTCAAAGACGCGCAACGGCTCCTTCACATAGGAAGCTGGTGTTGCTATGGCCACGAGCGGAAGAATCACATCACATTTTTTAATGTTATAGGCAATCCATTCCTTATTTATTGTGATGTCGCCCTCAAGGAAATGAAAACGGGGATGCCCCATTGAATGCTCAAGTTTATCGGTACTCATGTCAAGACCAAAAACTTCCCAGTCTGTTGTGGTAAGAATCCGGCGAGTCAAGGCGTTTCCAATAAAGCCGTTTACACCGAGAATAAGAATTTTCATAACAGCTCCCTATTAAATAATTGAGAAAAATGGATAAAAAGTGAAAATATTCTTTCGACAGATTATCATTCAGATTTTTGAAAAGAAGAGAAGGATTTTCCGAGAACAGGATTCTCTTTAATAAATATTAGGGCATTGAGCTCTTTTTCCCTTTCAAACTGAAGAGAAAGTACCTCCAGTGTGCCGCTCCCGGTCCCCACCAACAACGGTTTTTCAGAAAGGACTTCTCCTGCCCTTCCCTTACCGGACCTCGGTGTGGCACCCCAAATATATACTTTTTTCCCGGCCAGGTACGTGAACGCCCCTGGGTACGGGTGAGTAACCCCACGAATCAGATTGTATATCTCCGTCGAACTTTTTCGCCAGTCAATCAAGCCATCAGCAGGCTTCCGACCTCCGTAGTAACTCCCTGCGGCCAAATCCATCGGCAAACGTCGCGCAGTCCCAGCCAAAAGTTGTGGCCATGACCGTGCTAAAACCCGAACAGCCGCATCGGCAACCTTACGAAAAATATCTAGGGAAGTTTCAGTAAATTCGATAGAAACTCGTTCCTGGTCAACGATATCCCCAGCGTCAGGTTTTTCAACCATGTAATGGAGAGTTGCTCCAGTTTCGGATTCACCCTGAATAACTGCCCAGTTCACCGGCACCCTTCCGCGGTATTTCGGAAGAAGTGAACCATGAAGATTGAGAGAACCTCTACAGGAAATATCCAGGACTTCTTTCTTTATCATAGAACGGTAATAGAAGGAAAAAAGGAAATCCGGAGCTATGGTGCGAAGCAATTCAACATTTTCTGGCAGGTTCACGTCTGTCGTGTAATAGGGAATCTGATTGCTCAGGGCAAGTTCCCGCACCGATTCAAACCAGATTGCTTCTGACGGCGAGTCCTCATGGGTAAATACAGCTGAAATCTGAGCACCCTGAGCCAAAAGCTCCTGGAGACAGCGATAACCGACCGTATGATAGGCACAAACAACTATTTTAGCAATATATGGCACGCACTATTCCTCAAAAACTAAAAAAGGAGTGTACTACGGAAACACTGATAAATGGCTGGTCTTATCGAAGGGGTTCTACCATATGCATCAAATATAATACGTCACTTCCCTTTCTTTTTTACTTGAAAACAAGAAGATTTGCATCACAAATTTCAGCGAGCAGACAATTTACCTATGTTCTAAGCGTAGCATAAAAGCGACTTCCATTGCCAAAATCACCGCAATTGCAAAGATATTTCAGCAATTAAGGACCTGACAGTGAAATATCTCAAGAAAAATTTACTTACTGCCGATATAATAAAATATATAAATAAACATAAGGGAACAAACCCATTATGAACGCTCAACCAAAGATAAAAACGAATAGTACCGACAACTGGAAACACCTGCTGGGGAAAACCGTCAAAGAAATTATCCCGCACACGGGGGAACCATTCGCATCCTATAATTTCCACAGCGAGGAGGTTTATTTATACGACAAAAGCAGTATCTCAACTATCGTTTTACGTAACGGAGTCGTAATTCGCTGTGACGAACTGGCCGACAACAGAAGAACGATCAGGGTTAATCCCTCTGAAAAAATTCCGGTCATGATAGTTGAGGGCAAAAAAATCCGTGGATACCTGAAAGATCTTTCTATTGCTGGTGCAGCATTTCACCACTCATACGATTCAGTATTTTCCGTTGGTAGCCGCATAGATATATCATTTGCGTTACCCATTGAGGGCATTTCAAGATTTTTCCAAATTTCCTGCAGGGTCCATGATAACAGAAACCTTGCTCGGGAAAAATGTACTGTCGTTCTTTTTGATCTTACCGACACACCCTGGAAAAAGCGTCTTCTATCTCGCTACGTGCAGTTAAGCTCAATCCATACAGAACTTGGTCTTAAAGACAACTTGATACAAGCAAATCCTCCTTATCAAATCAGTTCCAGTTGATAAATATTGACAATCTTTCAGCAGTTTCCTTATCACTCTGCACAACAATATCCCCCCCACATTGATATACAAATAGTTTCCAGGCGAACAGATGAGACCCGTCAAGTGGCTATGGAATTATTTTGCCAGATTTTCAGTTGACAATAATTACCAGTTGCAATATATTCCAATCATGAAAAATAATGTTCAGAACATACGAGAGATCAAAAAAAAAGAGTTTGAAACCGTGTGCAGGCAAAACGGGCTTGCCATGACAATTCAGAGACGGACGATTCTTGATGCGTTGGCAGCACGTACTGATCACCCTACGGTTGATCAGGTGTATGAAGATATAAAAGAAAGCTTAAAGGGTGTTTCCCGAACTACTGTGTACCGTGTACTTGAAACATTTGTTTCCATTGGCATTGCAAAAAAAATAAGCAACCCAGAATCCAAGGCACGGTTTGATGCTGACACGAAACGTCATCATCATCTCACGTGTATCAGCTGTGGAAAAGTTATCGACCTTCATGATCCTACACTGGACAATCTCGTACCAAACGTCGGCACATTGGCGGAATTTGATATCCTTGATTACTCCATTACGTTTAACGGCCTCTGCAACTGTTGCCGGAATGTTTCTGCTCAGAGTGCAGAAAAAGATCGTTCATGCTCAGAGAGCTAAACTTGCTCTTGTAAAAGAATTTTCACGGTTACAACTATACTATTTATTGGAGAAAACATGAAACCGGTTGAATTGAAAAAAGATATATTCTGGGTAGGGGCAATTGACTGGGCGGTACGAGACTTTCACGGGTATGAAACACCTCGAGGGACTACGTACAACAATTATCTGATAATGGATGAAGAAGTTACGCTCATTGACACCGTTAAATATGATTTTTCCGACATTACCATCAACCACATCAAGAGTTTGGTTGATCCTGAAAAAATAAAGCATGTCGTAATCAATCACATCGAAAATGATCATGCCACGAGTCTTGATAAAATCATGGCAGTGGCACCCAATGCGACGATCCACATAACAGGACGTGGCAAAAAAGGTCTCGACAAGTTCTTTGACACTTCCAAATGGAAAATGAATCTGGTTAAAACCGGTGACACACTGAAAATCGGAAAAAACACCCTGCTATTCCTTGAAACCCCAATGATTCACTGGCCGGATTCCATGATGACGTTTTGTCAGGAGGCGGGAGTCCTGTTCAGCCAGGATGGTTTCGGGCAACATCTGGCTTCCTCCGCACGCTTTGATGATGAGTTCAGCACCATCGTCTCCGCTGATGTATTGGATGATGCCGTAATTGATTATTATGCAAATATCCTCATGCCATTCGGACAGCTTATTCTAGAAAAGATTGCCGACCTGCAGAAACTAGGAATAAATCCTGAAATTATTGCCCCTGACCACGGCATTATCTGGAGAGCAAAGCCACAAAAGGTTATTGAGTCATATCTCGAGATGGCAAACGGAAAAGCAGACCTTCGGGCCATTATCGTCTACGATACCATGTGGAAAAGCACAGAGATGATGTCGGTCCCAATTTCCGAAGGTATCATGAGCGAAGGTGTCGATTGTAGAATTCTGAAGCTGAGGGCTACCCCGATGAATGTTGTTATCAAGGAGTTTTGGAAAGCAAGGGGCACACTTTTCGGCACGCCAACTCTCAACAACATTATGTATCCATCCATGGCAGAGTGTCTTACTCACTTGCGTGGTCTCCGGCCAAAGAACAGACTTGCCGGTGCCTTCGGAAGTTATGGTTGGGGTGGCGGTGCAGTTAAAGAAGCCTATGAAATTTTTGAAAAGATGGGCCTTGAGAAATTCGAACCCGGTCTCCAGGTAATCTATAAACCTTCATCCGAAGACGAGGAAAAATGCTATCAATTCGGGAAAGCATTCGCGTTACGTCTCAAGGAATACCAAGCGCGCTTCTAAGAGCGCAATCTCAGCAAAGAAAGGAGTCTGAAATGCCCAAACCAAAGCAATGGCAGTGCACCGTCTGCGGATACAAATGTGAAAGCCCGGCACCACCAAAGCAGTGTCCTCCCTGTGGCGCTGATGCGTGCAAATTTGTTCCCTTCAAATAGTCACTAGCTAACCAGGGTAGAAATCAGCTGATGATTGTACGGACGAACAAGTCACCATCGTGCAGACGTGAAAACAAAAAAAACCGGTAGCCAATGTAAGGGCTACCGGTTTTTTTTGTTAAAAGTCTAAGGAACAGCTCAGTCAGGAATCCGTTCCAGTTCGGCCATCCAAGCCGCTGCCTCGCCATCGCTGGGCGCACGCCAGTCTCCACGAGGAGAAAGCGAGCCTCCAGATCCAACTTTCGGAGAGTTGGGCACACAAGTTCGTTTGAACTGACTGGTCTTAAAAAAGCGCCAGAGAAAAACCTTGAGCCACCGCTTGATGTCGTGGAGGTTATACTCATGCTGTTTTGATTCCGGAATGTCCGGCCAGCCGGGAATTTTCTTGTCGTGCCAGGCGCTCCAAGCCATAAAAGCAACCTTGGCAGGGAGGTAACCCAGTCTCAGAGTGTAATAGAGTGTAAAATCCTGAAGTTCGTAGGGACCGACAATATCCTCAGTGCGCTGAACCGGCTGACCGCTGGTCTCGTCACCAGGAACAAGTTCAGGACTGATTTCTGTTTCCAGAATATCATTGAGGACCGGACTCACCTCCTGGCCAAGCTGATCGGTCAATGCTGTCCAGCGAATCAGGTACTGGATCAGGGTTTTAGGAACACTGGCGTTCACGTGGTAGTGGGCCATGTGATCACCAACCCCATAGGTACACCAGCCAAGGGCCATTTCACTCAGATCGCTAGTCCCCACGACAATCCCACCGTACTGATTTGCCAAACGGAAAAGATGGCTGGTTCTCTCTCCGGCCTGGACATTTTCGAACGTAACGTCATAAACAGGCTGACCTTCATGAAAAGGATGCCCGATATCTTTCAGCATCTGATGGCAACTCGGCCGGATATCGATTTCACGATAGGTACACCCTACGGTCCTGATCAGTCGACGTGCCTGCTCGAGAGTCCGTTGGCTCGTGGCAAAACCGGGCATGGTATAGGCCAGGATATGAAAGCGTGAAAGCCCCATAACGTCCATGGCTCGTGCACAGACTATCAGCGCCTGGGTAGAATCGAGACCACCGGAGATACCGATAATCATTTTGTCGGCACCGGTGGACTTGAATCTCTTTACCAGGGCCTGGACCTGAATTTCATAAACTTCCCGGCACCTTTCGTCACGCCGGGCCGGATCGCTCGGCACAAAGGGGAATCGTTCATAACGCCGTGCCATGGGAATTTTCTCCGTCAATGGCAGGTCGATTGAAAACTTGATGGTTCGAAATCCCTGCAGAGAATCACGAAAACGAAGGATTGACTGCCCGAAGCTGTTCTGACGCATCCGTTCTTGAACAAGCCTGTCCAAGTCAAGGTCTCCATAGACAATCTGATCCTCATAACTGAAACGCTTCGACTCGGCCACCATGGTGCCGTTTTCATAAACCATCCCATGGCCGTCCCAAGCAAGATCGGTAGTAGATTCACCCAAACCGGCAGCGCTGTATAGATATGCAGCAAGACAACGACCTGATTGATTCGCCACCAACTGACGGCGGTAATCAGCCTTGCCAACAGTAATATTTGATGCCGAAAGATTAACGAGAACCGTTGCTCCCGCCAGAGAAGCATACGATGAAGGAGGAATCGGAACCCAGACGTCCTCGCAGATCTCGACATTGAAGGTAAGGAGTGGTTGATTCTCCACCTGAAAGAGGAGCCTGTTACCGAAGGGGATTTCTGACTGGCCGAGCAGATCCATTGTGTCCCGCAAGGAATGATCCGCAGGTGTAAACTGACGCAACTCATAGAATTCGCGGTAATTCGGAAGGTAGGTTTTCGGGGTAATACCGAGCACTTTCCCTCGGTAAAAAACAACTGCACAGTTAAAAAGCTGGCTGTCTATTCTCAGAGGCAGTCCCACGATGCCGATAATCGGCATGCTTCGAGACTCCTCCAGTATTGATGTGAGACCGGCAAGACATCCATCAAGGAGAGTCTGCTGATGAAAAAGATCTTCACATGAGTAGGCTGAAAGACCAAGTTCGGGGAAAACAGCCATAATGGCACTGTTCTCCATCGCTTGTCTAAGCAGGTTAATAGTTTCAGCGGAGTTAAACTGGGGGTCTGCCACCTTCAGTTTCGGAATAACAACGGCAGTCCGGATAAAATTGTGATTATAGAGATTCAGGAATTCGTTCTTCTGGCTCATGGGGGGCGTTCCCTTCAAGGGTGCATCTTCAGGCGGAGCAAAGTCACTCCGATAGCGTACGGACGCACTCTTTCTACACCTTTCGAATCCAGAGTGTCAATGGTTTTCAACCACAAGCCCTACCCCCAACGAGCACAACTAATCACATTACGCCCCCGACTGCAGCTCTACAGGTAAGGTTCTGCCTTCAGGCAGCCTCCTCTGCCCAGGAAAGTTCACCCTGGCAAAACATCTCTTCAACATCGAGAAGGATAATCAGTTTTTCTCCCATCCGACCTATCCCGCTGAAACAGGCCCCTCCAGAACTTTTTACTGATTCCGGTGTCGGAGAGACACAATCATTTTCCAGCTTGATAACATGGGAAACCTCATCCACAATTAGTCCGATGGTGGTCCCAACGATATCAACGACAACAATGCGCCGCGAGTCGTCATTATCATCCGCAGATTCAGGGAGATTAAAACGTTTCCTGAAATCGATAACCGGAATAACCCTGCCTCTTAAATTAATAACACCCTCGGCATAATCCGGCGCATTGGGTATTTTTGTAATACCCATCATTCTGATGATTTCCTGGACTTTCAGTATATCCACGCAGAATTCTTCATTACCCACGGTGAATCCAACCATGTGATGCGTATCTTCCACCCGTGAATTTGTACCCTTCATAGCATCCCTCCCGAGAACATACTGTTGTTTAAATTTCTATCGGCAGAAAAGTAAATTTCTTTAGCAAATATGGAGGAAATCAGTACCAAAAACAGATGAGAAAACGCGAAGCAGTCTGATCACGAGAAATTCCTGCAGGAAATGGCAGCAGGCTTGAGCGTCTTTGAAGTTCAATCCTCTTCTCCACCACAAATGGTCTAAGGAACCAACTCTGTTTCCACGGGATAAATAACCAGGTGCCTGTCAGGTTCCCGTCCCACACTCTGTGCCACGAGACCGAGACTCGAAATGTAACGATGCTGAACCTTTCGCAGTGCCGGTCGACGTGGAAGCAGGGCCACTTCAATTCCTTCCTCGACTGCCATGCGTGCGGCCTGCTCAGTTTCTTCGACAGCCTCTCGAACTTCCTCTTCATCCATTCCCTGCACGAGGTTGAAGATTCTCTGTAAAAGCCGCCTCATCTCCGCGGTCGTATTTCTCTTGATAAAATGAAGGGGGGCATCGGAAAGCCGGGTAATTTTTCTCAGCCCCATGTCTTCAGCACGGGAACGGAGTGCAATAATCAGGTCCGCAGAATCGACACGGGAAACGATTCTAATGTCGAGATCAAGATCCCGACCTGCTCTTTCCAGAGTCTCCTTATTTACCCCGTGAGGATAAACTCGAACCGGACCTGACGTTTCCGGCCGTCGCCTCTCAAGAGCCGTACCAGGTGAAGGGGGAACCCGCGGTGACGTTACTTCACTTTTTGCCGCCTCCACATGAATCTGCCCATCTTCAGACTGTTTTCTTTTTTCGCCACGCGGCTGATAGCCCCGCAGGGTACTGTCCACGGCTGAACCCGTATCCTTATGGACAATAACTTCCTGCCTGTCAACCATCTCAACAAGAATGTCAAATGTAGGTGGAGACTTGCGTTCACTTACCGTTTTGGTGGTGCCCCTTCGCCGAGCCTCATCGTCGCCAAGGGTAACGGTCTGCACACCACCGACAAGGTCCGAAAGGATGGGGTTCATAATCAGGTTTTCCAGGGTGTTGCCATGCGCAGTACCGATAAGCTGCACTCCCCGCTCTGCAATTGTACGGGCTGCGGCTGCTTCTGCCTCGGTCCCTATCTCGTCGACGATTATGACTTCAGGCGTATGGTTTTCAACAGCTTCTATCATGACTGCGTGCTGGCGATCCGGCCGTGGAACCTGCATTCGTCGGGCATTACCAATCCCTGGATGGGGGATGTCACCGTCACCGGCAATTTCGTTGGACGTATCGATCACAATCACCCTTTTCTTCAAATCATCAGCCAGCACGCGGGCCATCTCCCTGAGCTTGGTCGTTTTCCCGACTCCAGGCCGGCCGAGGATCAAAAGATTCTGACCTGTTTCTATCAGATCGCGCAGGAGTTCGATGGTGCCGAAAATTGCCCGGCCAACACGGAGGGTAAGCCCTATTACAATCCCTTTCCGGTTACGGATCGCAGATATCCGATGCAAAGTTCGCTCTATTCCGGCCCGGTTATCATCCGTAAATTCGCCCAGCAAGGCTAAAACATGAGCCAACTCTTCATGGGTGACAGGCTTCTCACTCAACCTGACCACTCTGTCAGGAAAGCGGGCCTCAGCAAGACGCCCCAAATCCATTATCACCTCAAGCAATTGTTCCAGTGGCAATTTCCGCAAGGCGGCCTGCAACTCACCAGGAAGAGTTGCGACAAGAAGATGAACATCATCAACAGAAGATGGGATAGCATTTCGGCTGGTCATTCTCGGATTCCTCTGAAAAAAAGATGAATCAGTTTTTAGACATTGATAACGAGTACTAGTGTGTATTTAGTATAGCACAGCCGACCAGCTGCGAATCCAGCCTTTTTCGAGGACAGAGCTAACGATTGTCACCTTACAAACCAGAAAAATAACGGCAGTATGGCACCAAGCAAGCAGTGTGCAAAAAAAAGGGGGCAGCTAGTAAGCCTGCCCCCCTGGCATTTGAAATTAACTACCTTATCGTTTATGGCCACGATGACCGTCGTCATTTCGGCTTTGCCCTTTACCCTGTCCTTCAGCACGATGACCACGATCTTCTGGCTGAAAATGCTTGTAACGATGAGAAACCTTCCCTACCTTGTACTTCCGGTAGGAATCATCCCGGTAATAATGGATACGTTTGTGGGGGTGCTTTCTTATCCCATAGGGAATCTGCTTATACTGCAACTTCACCCACGGCCCATTATAATAGGGCGAAGAATACCAGGCGTTGCCACTATTCAGATAGTATACATTCCCGGAAAAGAACAAATCATACTCAACACCGACAGCTACATAGAAACCAAGCTTAGGAGGATACAGAAAGAGTGGCGGTCGGGCGATAACCACCGGTGGGTTGACATAAACGGCCGCAGGACCTCCAATATTCACGCCAATGTTGACGCCAACATTGGAAGCATGGGCAAATGACCCCATACACATGACCAGCGCACTACTGAGAAGCAATTTTCGCATGTTAGTCTCTCCATTTCAGAATTCGTTACGTTGCTATTAACAACGCCAGAACGTGAAAATGGTTTACAACTAAATCATGCCGGGGGAAATTACAGCCATCTCAGCAGCAGTTTCCTGAAGATTTCACGAGCTTTTTAGCCTTGAGCCATTCATGAATAAGGCCGGTCGCACAGCCGACGCCAACATTAACCCGTAGAGCGGAGACCGGGCAGTTTCGCATACATGCGCCACACTCCATACACGCGTCCCTGTCCTGAAGGCAAGCAGAACTCTCAATAATTTCGAAAACCTGATGAGGACACACCTCAAGGCACATGCCGCAGGCAACACATACATCCGCATCCAAACTCAAAGAGGTTACCCGATCAAGGTATCTGAAACCTTTCACCTAAACTCCTGTTTATTTAAAGAAAAATACCGACTAACGCCAGAACTGTTCCCACAAGAATACCTCCACCCATAATCGGCAGGGCAATAAGCATTTCTTTCTTCACGCCCGAACTGGAAGTAAAGGGAGTACATCCGGTAAAATTGAGCGCATAAAAAGCACTTACCGCCGGCAGAATCAGGACAGCAGCTGGAATTATGAACATTTCATGATCAGACTTGGGACCGATAAAATAGTACCCAAGTACTAGTGCAAGACCTGCCACGGCTCCTTTACAAGAAAAATACCGCCCCGGGAGCCAGGGCAGAAGTATCGGTGTCACAGCTAATCCGGTCAAGGCCGCGGCATAAAAAGCTGCCATCATTTGAAACCCTGCCGTGGGCAAACCCAGCAGTAGAGGGACAATCAGAAGCAGAAAACCAATGAGCGCGAGCGGCTTCAAGGACAGCATCAATTCCACGGGAATCAGAATGAGCCGTTCCCGCAAAGTGAATGTCATTTGTCTCATATTTGGCGTTGTAATCATGCCGTTATCAAAAAATTCCGGAAGGTCTCCAGCCCTGACAGTCGCATAGCAAACTTCAAATCCTGACAAAGCCCTTACTTCATGGGCGGCAATCCCGGCTGCGCCGAGAATCGGCACAATCAACCTGCGATGTGAAACCAGCTGAGGCAGACCTGTTCGCTCGATTCTCCGGACAAGTTCATGAGTCCCAAAGGTTCCTTTACCGGCTGCACACCAGACATTCACGCCATTGGTTTCAAGTACGAGAATCCACACATTGCGTCCGGCCAACTGGCTGCGCAGAATGTCGAAGCTCATTTTATAGTTGGCCGTAACGAGAATTGGGTCTTGTGCTGTCGGCTGACCGACAGCATAAATTCCAGCAGGAACGAGATACGACAGTCGCCCAATCCCCCACCGAACCAGCCATGCACCTGCCCGATCAGATAATGTCAAATTTGTCGATATTCGTGGAATTCGGCCGGCAGGAGTGTCAAGCCAGGCTAAAAAACCGGGAACCGTTTCGCTAATTTCCCCACCCTGGGAAAATGTTTTTGGACCTCAACAGGAAGAGGAATCGTAAAGCAGGTCAGGCGACGTACTGCAACGGACAGACTCAGCGGAAATGCTTTCTTTCTTTGTTTTTCCCGAATAGTTCATTTCTTTCTCACAAGTATCTAAAAATATATTGTTTAGCATACATCTCGTGCAGGTTAATCATTCTCACGCGGAAAACACACTCGTACTGAAGTTCCTATTGTACAATCTTATCCAGACAAAAGAAAACACCAATCTCAAATTACGAGACTCTTCGCACAAGAGCATGCGTGAGCACGATGTTCGTTTTGAACATCAGCCTCATCGATACAATGTCGACCTATTATAAGTTATTCATTTTTCAAGACAAAACAGATAAAAGGGGGGAAAATTACGTTTTAAAGGGAAGATGTGTAGAACAAATATTCATGCACTCAAAATAGTCAATGCGAATTATATCTCCGAAGATCATTGCGATAGCGCTGGGCATCAGCAATACCTGCAACCGACCGAACAGTTTTCGTTTCAACGGGAATCCATCTGTCTGCTGAATGATAGGCTACTATCCTGCCCTTCCCGATCAAAGTATCGAGGAGATGACTTTCAACCACACCTGCCGTCTGATCTTTGTAAATCACACGAACCATCATAGTATGCCCCTCCTGCACATTTGTATTTTTCTGAATTATACAAAAAAAACAGCTCTTGTCCAGCGACTGAAAGAACGGTCTTATAGGCCGCTATAGTACTGAAAATAATGAAATAATACTGAACTGGTCTGAATTTTATAGCTCAAATATAAAACAGTCTTCTTGTCATTAAAGAGAATCCTGCGTATATTCAGTAAAAAATAGCCACACTCGTCCTTGACACTATTACTACTATTACATCAGTACAAAAAATATACCAGCATCATTAACTATCTCTATTGACTGCCCTTGATTTTCCCTTACTATTGATGCTAGGCTCGATTTCTGCCGAGCATACTTGGTCTTTCCAGAGCAGACATTCAACTTCTCAGATAATTCGCGCGCTATATTCCATTTCAACTCGTGCGGCCAGAGTTGCGGACTAAAAGTTCTGAAGCAGCGCCTTGGAGAAAATCTGCATGCTGCGAACGAAAAAATCAGCACCGGCAAAATGTACAAGCGTCACTTCAGACGCAGTTTCCGGAGATATTCAGAGAGATGATTTTTCCGAGTACCGCATTACGGTTAACGGCAAAAGCCATCCTCTTGGTTCTACGCTCCAGTGTAGCGGCGTGAATTTCAGTGTTTACTCTAAAAACTGCACATCCATGGAACTGCTCCTTTTCAACCATGTCTCCGATCCCCTTCCCGCCCAGGTGATAACTCTCGACCCAAAACACAACAAATCCTATCACTACTGGCATGTTTTCGTACCCGGCCTGAAAGCTGGTCAGTTATATGGATACCGGGCACACGGCCCCTATTCCCCTCACCAGGGGCATCGATTTGATCCTGGAAAAGTTCTTCTTGATCCCTATGGAAAGGCCGTTGCCGTCCCTGATGATTACTGTCGAAGCGAAGCCTGCGGTGTGGGTGAAAACTTTGCCACAGCCATGAAAAGCGTGGTAACAGAGACACGCTCCTATAATTGGGAAGGAGATATCCCTCTCAAACGCCCCTTTTCCCGCACCGTCATTTATGAAATGCATGTGGGGGGATTTACCCGCCACCCAAATTCCGGGGTAACTCCCGACAAACGCGGAACTTTTGCCGGACTGATTGAAAAGATCCCGTACCTGAAAGACCTCGGCATTAGTGCTGTCGAACTTCTGCCTATTTTTCAATTTGACAGCTACGATTGCCCTGAAGGTCTTGTCAACTACTGGGGATATAGTCCCATTTCATTTTTTGCACCTCATGCCGATTACTGTTCTTGCAAAGATCCACGAGGAGCCCTGGACGAATTTCGGGATATGGTCAAAGAACTGCACCGAAATGGCATCGAAGTCATTCTTGATGTAGTTTTCAACCATACTGCCGAAGGTGATGAAAAGGGCCCGACCCTCAGTTTCAAAGGTCTTGAAAACAGCGTCTACTACCTGCTCGACAACACTGACGGCTCCTACAGAAATTTCAGCGGAACGGGAAATACCCTGAACGCAAACAATCCCATCGTGCGAAGAATGATCATGGACTGCCTTCATTATTGGGTGGAAGTGATGCATGTTGACGGTTTTCGCTTTGACTTGGCAGCCATCCTGTCCCGTGACGAGACCGGAAAACCAATGTCAAACCCACCCGTACTCTGGGATATCGACTCAGACCCTGTACTCGCAGGAATCAAGCTGATCGCTGAAGCCTGGGATGCTTCCGGTCTTTATCAGGTTGGCAGTTTTGTAGGAGACAACTGGAAAGAGTGGAACGGAAAATTCAGGGACGATGTTCGTCGTTTTTTTCGCGGAGATAGCGGGACTGTCCAAAACTTCGCAACCAGGCTACTGGGAAGCCCTGATATTTTCGGACATGAAGAGCGGGAACCGGAACAAAGCATCAACTTCATTACCTGTCACGATGGCTTCACCCTCAATGACCTTGTCTCCTACAATTTCAAACATAATGAAGCAAATAATGAAGGCAATCGTGATGGCAGCGATGAAAACCTGAGTTGGAACTGCGGAGTCGAAGGTCCAAGCAATGAACCAGATATCGAAAGTCTCAGAAATCGGCAGACAAAAAACTTCTTAACCGTGACGCTTCTTGCTCTCGGCGCTCCCATGCTGCACATGGGTGACGAAGTCCGAAAGACGCAGCAGGGCAACAATAATGCATATTGTCAAGACAACGAACTGAGCTGGTTTGACTGGGACCTGCTCCCCGTCCATAGCGATGTTCACCGTTTCTGCAAACACCTTATTTATCGCAGACTGCGACGTGACCTTTTATCTGCAGAAAATGTCATCATGAGCCTTAATCAGCTCCTTCGGAAATCACGTATTGAATGGCACGGGGTACGGCTCCACCAGCCGGACTGGAGTTATGATTCTCACAGCATAGCCCTTACCGCTTGGAGCCATGACGAGCGTCTCATGTATCACCTTATTTTCAATGCCTACCAAGAGGCTCTGGAATTTCAGATTCCTCCAGTTTCCCCGGATACCAGCTCAGGGTGGCGTCGCCTGCTGGATACCAGTCTCACGTCACCGCATGATATCTGCTATTGGAAGGATGCACCCGTAATTTCCGGCACCAGCTACACTGTCCTTCCCCATTCGGTCATTGTTCTCTGTGCGAGGCTATCGAACCGTCATTCATCAGGAGCCTGATACTAATTTATAACAAGGAGAATCACCCATGCCGGTTGCCGATTATTCAACATATTGCAAAATGCTCGACAGGGCACGTGAGAGACGTTTTGCATATCCCGCCATCAACGTTACCTCATTGACAATGGTAAATGGTGTACTCAAAGGTCTTGCCGAAAGCGGCAGCGACGGCATTATCCAGGTCTCGACCGGAGGGGCTGCCTTCGCCTCGGGCTCATCGTTGAAAGACATGGTGCTGGGAGCTATTTCCATCGCCGAACATGTTCACCGGGTGGCCAAGCGGTATCCCATTTATGTTGCACTCCACACCGACCATTGCCAGGCAGACAAACTTGACAGCTTCGTCCTGCCCTTGGTGGCGGAAACAGAACGTCGAAGGGCAGCAGGTCGGCCCAATCTCTTCAGTAGTCACATGTTCGACGGAAGTGCACTTCCCTTAAAGGAAAATCTTGATATTGCGGTTCCTCTCCTGGAACGCTTCAGAAAAAACGACCTCATTCTCGAGATAGAGACAGGTGTAGTAGGTGGTGAGGAAGATGGAATAAAAGCCGAAGCATCAGCGAAACTCTACACCACACCAGAAGACACCCTTGAGGCGGCACGCCGATTGAATGCCGTCGAGGGTTCCCGATACCTGTTGGCCGCGACCTTCGGCAATGTTCATGGTGTTTACAAGCCGGGGCATGTCATGTTGAAACCATCTATTCTCAAGGATTGCCAGGATGCCGTGGAACGGATGTACGGTATCGGATCACGCTTCGACCTGGTTTTCCACGGCGGCTCCGGCTCATCCCCTGAAGAGATCAGAGAGTCCATCAGTTATGGAGTGGTAAAAATGAATATTGATACCGACACGCAATACGCTTTCACGCGCGCTGTTGCAGATCATATGTTCAGAAATTATGACGGAGTGCTCAAGGTAGATGGCGACGTAGGCAGAAAAAAAGAATATGATCCGAGAACGTATTTGACCTTGGCAGAAACTTCGCTTGCGGAACGCGTGAAGCGGGCAGTAAGTGACCTGGATGGAACCGGAACAACCATCTTTTCTTCAGCAGGAGAATAACTTACGTGAATGATCCAGAACTGAACTTCACCATACCCACTCTGGGTAAATGCACTGTCCAGTCTCCGATGCAAGGCGTACGGTTTGTCACCGACGACGAACGGATGCTCTATGACTCCCACTCATCCAAAGTCATGCAATGCCTTGAACAGGGAAAACAGCTTCCGATGATGGAACTGGCCGGCCCAAGAGAGAAAATCTACTTTGATCCGTCAAAAGTGAAATGTGGTATCGTAACCTGCGGCGGCATCTGCCCCGGTGTCAATGATGTGATCAGAGCGCTGGTGATGAGCCTCTTCCACCACTACGGAGTGAAAACCATTTACGGCTTTCCCTATGGTTTTGAGGGACTCAGTTGGCGGTACGGGCACCCAGTACGTGAATTGAATCCGCAGAACGTCAACTACATTCATGGAATAGGCGGGAGTCTTCTCGGGTCTTCTCGTGGCCCCCAGGATGTTTCTGAAATGGTCGACACACTCGAACGGATGAATGTGCAGATGCTGTTTGCCATTGGCGGTGACGGGACTCTCAAAGGTGTCGGCGCAATTGCCGCAGAGATTGAAAAGCGCGGTTTGAAAATCTCGGTGATTGGCATCCCCAAGACCATCGACAATGATATTTCTTTCATCGAAAAATCGTTCGGCTTCGAGACTGCAGTAACCGAAGCAAGCAAAATAACAAACTCCGCCCATAACGAGGCAACCGGAGCACGAAACGGAATCGGCCTGGTCAAGCTCATGGGGCGTGATTCCGGTTTTATCGCCGCCTACTCCGTGCTTGCAGACAATAACGTCAATTTCTGCCTCATTCCAGAATCGCCCTTTAGTCTCGAAGGCTTCCTTGCCGCGCTCCGTGACAGGCTGGAGCTACGGGGACATGCGGTAATAGTAGTTGCGGAGGGTGCCGGACAGGAGCTTATGACGCAGAGAGTCGAAACGGATGCCTCAGGCAACAAACGCCTCTGCGACATCGGCATTTTTCTGAAAGATGCCATAAACCGGCATTTCATGGAACTTGGCATAACAGCAAACCTGAAATATATCGACCCCAGCTACACTATCAGGAGCGTACCCGCAACTCCCCACGACGCTGCCTTCTGCCTGCTTCTTGGTCATAATGCGGTCCATGCCGGGATGAGCGGGCGGACCAACATGGTGGTTGGCTACTGGAAAGGTGAATTCACCTATGTTCCGATATCTCTTGCCGTATCCAAACGCAAAAAAATCGATCCGGAAGGATGGTTCTGGAGCACAGTCCTTGCATCAACCGGTCAGCCTCGCAATATGCTGTAACCGGCTTACTAACGAAACGTCCCTGCTGTTTTCCGGAGATCGACTATGCCACTGCCGAACCATAAAACAAAAATAGTTTGTACCATAGGTCCTGCCTCGGAATCCATCGAGGTCATGAAGAAGATGCTGGTAGCAGGCATGAACGTTGCCCGACTCAATTTTTCTCACGGCGACTTTTCCGGTCATCAGCAAATTATCAAAAATCTCCGTTCTGCTGCCCATGCCACGGGCCACCGACTTACCATTATGGCTGATCTGCCGGGCCCCAAAATGCGAATTGGCATGCTTGCAGAGGACCTGATCACTCTCAGACCCGGCGATTCTCTCACCCTGACCACGGAGGAAATCCTCGGTGATGCGAACCGGGTTTCGGTGAGTTTTTCCCGACTTCCTCTGGCTGTCAAACCAAGCGATACGCTCTTTCTGAATGATGGCCTTATCCAACTGGAAGCTCTGCAGGTACAGGGAAACGATGTTCAGTGCCGCGTGGTGGTGGGAGGTGAACTCAGATCCCGCAAAGGCTTGAACCTGCCGGGAATCGATCTCGGAATCAGTGCCTTTACGAACCATGATTTATCCTGTATGAAGTTTGCCCTGGAGCATGGTGTCGACGCTATCAGTCAATCCTTCGTAAACTGCGCTGAGGACATCAGTGCTGTCCGTTCGGCCGCAGCCTCACTGGGCCATAATCCTTTCATCATCGCAAAAATTGAACGATCGAATGCTCTCCAGCATCTTGATGAAATCATCGAGGCGGCTGACGGCATCATGATCGCACGGGGTGACCTGGGTGTCGAAGTCCCCATTGAAACAATACCGGTTATCCAGAAGCAGTTGATGAAATTGGCAAATTTGAAAGGAAAGCCGGTAATAACAGCAACCCAGATGCTGGAGTCCATGACATATAACAGCCGACCGACTCGAGCGGAAGCCACGGATGTTGCCAATGCCATTCTCGATGGCACCGACTGTGTCATGCTTTCGGGAGAATCGGCAATGGGAAACTACCCGGTGGAGTCTGTTGCCATGCTTGCGAAGATTGCGGCCGCCATCGAACCGAATCGCCCGATGCTGAAAGTCAAGGAACTGTTCGAGGGTGATGAAGCAAAGGGAAGCATTCAACCCTCCCACCTCATCGCATTGAGTGTTGAAACAAGCCTTGAATACATAAAACCGGCAGCGGTTTTCGTGCCGACTCGCAGTGGAGCAACCGCCCGGAGAATCGCACAATTTCGTCTTCCCGTCTGGATTGTAGCGCTCAGCTCCCAGGAAACCACCTGTCAAAGGCTGCAGTTTTCCTCCGGTGTCTGGCCGGTGAAGCAACAGGACCACCCCGAAGACTGGAATGTATTTATAAAACAATGGATTTCAGATCGGGGCCTCGACGGGGACATGGTTATCCTCACCGAGGGACCTTCATCGAAACATCCCGACGCCAACCATCGCATGGATATCATTGATTTAAAATACAGACAATCATGAGAAAAGAGGACCAGTATTCAGGCCCGCCAGCTGCCTTTATTTCTGCTGGAATTTTTTCATGATCTCCGCAGCTGCCTCTTCGATAGCCTTGTTGGTCATGTCAACGACCATCCACTTCTTGTTTTGACGATACAGTCGCGTTGCATAGAGAAGCTCCGATTCCACCGAATCATACTCAGTGTAGCGGCCGATGGTCGATTGCCTCATGTTCCGCATCCGGGAGGCCCTGATATTGATGAGCTGCTGGACGTCAATGGTCAACCCGATGATCCTTTCCTGCTCAATCTTGAAAAGCTGCTCAGGAGTGGGAAGTCCCTCAACCAGCGGAATATTTGCCACCTTATAGCCCTTGCCGGCCAGATACATGGAAAGGGGCGTCTTTGAGGTCCGGGAAACACCCACCAGCACGATATCAGCCTGGTCAAGATTCTGGGTATACTGACCATCATCATGCTTGACCGTAAAGTTCACTGCATCCAGGCGCCGGATATACTCTTCGTCCACCTTGTAGATAATCCCCGGACGCCGCTTTGCCGGAACCCCGAGAAAACTCTGCATCTTTTCGAGAATCGGCGTAATGACGTCGAATGACTCCAATCCGCGGCGTTCCACTTCCGCGTTCAGCTCGGCAATGTGAGCCTGGTGCATAAGGGTGAAGACAATGAGGCCGGGGCGTTTCGCAACATCTTCCACGGCGATCCTGATATCATCGAGAGTCTTCAGATAGCTTTTCCGGTAAATCTTGGTATCGGGGGCGTCAAACTGGGCAAGTGTCGCCCTGATCACCCTTTCCGCGGTCTCCCCGGTGGAGTTGGAAAAAATATAGATATTTTTAGTGCGTTTCATCAAAAATAACCTCTCCTATTGTAAACAGTTAAACACTCCCATGCACCAGAAACAGTCGCCGCACGGTACGGTATTGCCATAACAGTCCTGTTCGAATTCCTCCGCCTTGAGATACTGGCACGGCACAACGTTGCAGTTGGAACAGTAGGGAAAGTCGTAAGCCAGCACATCATCCCTGAACGCCCGGAATGCCGGGGCATTCCAAATATCAAGAATGCCGCTCTCAGATAGATTGCCGAAGGATTTCGCGTTCACGAATTTCTTACGCCCGAAGAGATGGCAGCCGTACTGGTGCCAGAGGAAATAGCAGGGATGGACGTTGCCGTTCCACGAGACAAAGGCCCCGCCCCCTTCCACGAACTCGCACCGCCGACTGCTGACCGGCGCGATTCCGGGGAGAGTCAGGGCAAGGCCGGTTTCCAGGGCCACCGTCCGCGCCTCGGCAAACACCCGCTCCATCTCGGCGGCCCATTCCTCGTCCCGAGCCATGAGGTTCTTAAGGTGAAGAGAGATGTCCCGGCTCCGGGCCTCGGCTTTCATCTCCTCAACCAGGTCATAGAGTCGCTGTTCCTTCGGTGTCCGCGAGTACTTCCAGATTACCGTCAGGTAATCAGCGAGACACGCCTCTCCGTTTGCCACCCCTTCCTTCCAGGAGCGAATCAGAGCCTCTGCCCGACCGAAGCCGGAATCGCCGCGTAACTCCGGATCTCCCAGAACCGCGAAGAGCCTCTCCAGCGCGTCTCTCCATCCTTGGTCATCGCCAAAGAGCTGCTGAAGTTGTCCACGGGTATCGGCAAAACTCTTGATGGTTATCTGCTTGCTCGGCAGACTGGAACCCATAATTTCTCGGACTTTATCCAGACCTTCGTCCAGGGATGCCGTGGTTGCGAATTCCGCCAGAAAGCCGGCCAGTTCCTGCTCAGAAGGGGTACGCATATACTTCCAGAGAACCTTGAAATAGTTTGCCAGTTCCAACCCTTCCGACTCTGCCTTGTTCCGCCATTCGTTGAAGAGTTCTACCGCGCCGTCCATATTGGATTCGAATGCCGTCTGGGTCCCGCTGCTTTCAGCATAGGCAAGCACGTGCGTGACGATGGCGAAGGATGCGCCGAGTGAGGCCGCCCGCCGCAGTAGGTCGGGAAGCTCCCGGGTGTTGTCCCGCATGAGTACGAACTCCAGCCCAATCTGAAAATCGGGCCTTCCACAGCGTTCCTTTGCCTCGTGCAGGGCAACCAAGGCCCGTTCAACTCCCTGTTCTTCCCCTCCCCGCCTGATTTGACGGAAGGTCTCGGGATTGAGGGCATCGGCGGAGATGCAGATTCTGTCGAGCCCGGCCTCCAGCAGGGAAACTGCCCTCGCCCCGTCCAGCAGCATGCCGTTGCTCTGGAAACCGACCCAGCTTCCGGCCGGCATCAGCATCTTGGCCCTGCTGATGAACTCCTCCAGTCGAGGGTCCAGGAGCGGTTCACCGACGCCGTTGAGGACCAGGGCCTCCAGGTGCGGGAAGGCCGACTCCAACACAGCAAAGGTCTCATCGGACATCTCCCCTTCCATGGTGCTCCGATCCCAGGTTTCCTTGACGCACATCCTGCAGCGCAGGTTGCAGCGCGTCGTGGTCTCCACGAACAGTTTCGAAGGCCAGAGCCGGCGTGGCGGAATGGGCATTTCCGTTTGTGGGGTTTCGTTGTTCTGGGTCATAGATGCCTTTCGTCTGCTTCAGAGACCTGCCAGGTTTTCAAAACCTGGCAGGTCTTAGTCAATTCAGCGTTCAGTACGGTAACATCCGCAGGGCTCTTCTTTGGACAAAACTATCTGCCACACCTGGTTGGCCCTGGCGCGGAAAGCACCGGCGCATGATAGCAGATAATAGCGCCACATGCGGTAGAATCTCTCACCATATCGGGCGGACAGCTCCGGCCAGGAATCCTCGAACCTCTGCCACCAGGCCAGCAGGGTGTTGTCATAATGAGGACCGAAGTTATGCCAGTCTTCCAGGATGAAGAGACCCTCAAAAGCGGAAGAAATCTGTACCGCGGAAGGAAGCATCCCGTTGGGAAAGATATAGCGCTCAAGCCAGGGGTCGCAGGTTGTTACCGAGGTGTTTCCGCCGATAGTGTGCAGCAAAAAGAGCCCGTCGTCCTTCAGGCAACGATCAACCACGGACATGTACGTTCGATAATTCTTGTAACCGACATGTTCGAACATGCCAATTGAGACGATCCGGTCAAAGGGCTCATTGAGACCGCGATAGTCCAGAAACCGTATTTCAACAGGCAAGCCGGAACACCTCTGTTGGGCTCCTTTAGCCTGTTCTTGCGACACAGTCACCCCGACCACTTCGACACCGTAGCGTTCGGCCGCGAATTGAGCCATCCCGCCCCAACCGCAGCCGATGTCCAACAACCGCTGTCCCGGTTCCAGATGCAATTTACGGCAAATCAAGTCAAGCTTTTGCTCCTGAGCCGCGTCCAGAGTAGCAGCTTCCTTCCAGTATGCGCAACTGTATATCATGCGGGAGTCGAGCATCCGCTGGTAGAGATCGTTACAAATATCGTAATGGTGCTTGCCGACCTGAAAGGAGCGTGCCCGCGACTGCCGGTTGGAAAGCCGCGCCGTAATCGCGGCAACTGCCATCCCCCAAGTCCGCACCTGCCGGTCAATGCCCCTGCTGCAGAGTCGGCAGACAAACTCATCAATTTTTTCGCAGTCCCACCAGCCATCCATGTAGGTCTCGCCAAGTCCAAGAGAACCGTGGGCCAGAAGTCGTCTGAAGAGGTGGCCGTTATGGACGGTAATGTCCCAGGGACGATTACCGTTAATGACAATATCAGCCGGGGCAAACAGTTGTTCAATACGCTTTTGGTAGGATGACATGTTCACTCCTCACACCAATTCGCTGGCAAAAAGATTTACAGGTAGGGGCAGGCCCCTGTGCCTGCCCTGATTGGGCGACCACGGGGGGCCGCCCCTACATTTCAGTTCGTATCCATTGAAAAGCAATGCAGAATGACAACAGAATGCACCGCGTCAGGATCTGCCCCCCGACGTCATTGCCTCAAATCCGGCCACAATGTCGAGAAGTTCTTCCGTGATGGCACCCTGGCGCAGGTCTCTGAACCGAAGGTTCAGTTCATCCAGCCGTTCGCCGATGTTTTTCTCCGCCGCCTGCATGGATGCGAGACGGCTGGCATTTTCGCCGGCCATGGACTCGGCCAGTACCCGGTACAGTGAAGCAAAAAGGGACTGGCGAATCAGAAGCGAAAACAGCCGGTTCCGATCCATGGTATACAGGGGGATGGTTGTCCCCGGCCACGGCCTGGAGGCTAGTTCGCGCAAGCGGTCCAGGTCAAAAGGCAAAAGATGCAGGATTTCGGGATGACAGGTGGTTCCGGTAAGGAGCCGGTTAGAACAGATCACCACCCGTTCGATGCCAAGCTGTGCATGCCACTGCTCAATCGTGACAAGAAGGGAATTCACCGCAGGAATGATCCCGGTCACCGACACCGGCGCCGAAATGACCCCGTCAACCCTTACGTCCGACTCGGCAAGGTAGATATGGGTACGCCCACCAACACAGAGAGTATGGCGACGTGATTCCTCCGGCTCCTGATCTCGCAGCGTTTCCAGGGCAAAGGAAACAACCTGTTCGTTGAAGCGGCCGCACAGCCCCTGGTCCGAACCGATAATGACGGCGCCGAGTTTTCCGTCCGAAATCGGTAGTTGCTCGACAATCTCACCGGCTCCCTGGTTCAGCAGGATGGCCAGACCCATATCGATAGTCCGGGAGTAGTCAGAAAGTGTCTGAATGGCCTTCTCCTGCTGGCGGATACTCACCGCGGCCAGAGTTTTCATGGTCCTGACAACAGACTGAAGGAGATCAATCGTCCCGATCTGCGTCTTAAGGCTCTCAAGGGTCGGCATGGTTTTCATTTCCCTGCAAGGAAGATATGAGGGATCGGATCATAGCCAGGATCCGGTCCCGGTCCTGCTCGTTGAGGTCGTCCCCCGCCTCGATCCGTTCGCACAGGTCCGGAAGAGAGCTGGGCATGGCACTTCGCACCAGGCTTTCAGCTTCCGAGACCTGCTCCGGCATCAGCGCGTCGAAAAGACCGCCGGTTACTGCAACAAGTACCGCGATCTGCTCACTGACCGGCATGGGATCGTACTGCCGCTGCTTGAGAGTCTCCCGCACCCTCCTGCCCCGCTCCAGGATCCGCCGTGCCGCTTCATCCAGACGGCTGCTGAAGCGGGAAAAGGCCTCCATCTCCTCGAACTGGGCATAGGAAAGCCGCAGATCGCCTGCCACAGTTCGATAGGCAGGAAGCTGGGTCTTGCCGCCGACCCGTGATACCGATTTGCCCACATCCACGGCCGGAAGGATTCCCTTCTGGAACAGCTCTGGCGACAGGTAGATCTGTCCGTCGGTGATGGAAATGAGGTTCGTGGGGATATAGGCGGAAAGGTTCTGCGCCTCGGTTTCAATTACCGGCAGGGCGGTCAGCGAACCACCGCCGTGCTCTTCATCCAGATGGGTAGAGCGCTCCAGAAGCCGGGAGTGGATATAAAAGATATCGCCGGGAAAAGCCTCGCGTCCCGGCGGCCGCCGCAGGAGGAGGGAAAGCTCCCGGTATGCCCGACTGTGCCGGGTCAGATCATCATAGATGATAAGGACGTCGCGCCCCTGTTCCATAAAGTATTCCGCCATGGTAGTGGCCGCATAGGGGGTAACATATTGGAGTCCGGCCGGGTCGGAACCTTCGGCGACCACCACGATACAGTGCCCCATGGCGTCGTGACTGACAAGGTCGGCCACCAGCTTCGCCACCGCCGAGCCCTGTTGGCCGATAGCACAGTAGATGCAAATAACGTCTTTATTCTTCTGGTTGATGATGGTGTCGAGGATGAGTGCAGTCTTGCCCGCCTGTCGGTCGCCGATGATCAGCTGACGCTGCCCCCTGCCGATAGGAATGAGGGCATCCACGACCTTGATGCCGGTCTGCAGCGGCACGGTCACCGGAGCCCGGTGCATGATGGCGGGAGCCTCCCGCTCCACAGGACGCCGTTGGGAGTTCTGCAACGAGCCGAGGGTGTCCAGGGGTGTGCCGAGAAAATCAATAACCCGGCCCAGCAATTCCTCGCCAACCGGGGCATCCAGCACCCGTCCGGTGCGTCGCACGGAGCAGCCGACCTGCAGAGACCCGCTATCGCCCAACATGATAACCCCTACTTCGTCCGGGTCCAGATTGAAAGCGATACCGAACACAGCGCCGGGGAAACGAACCAGTTCGTTGGACTGAACATTCGGCAGGCCTGTCAGCCTGGCAATGCCGCCGTTCAGATAGATCAACGAACCTGCATCGATCAGACGCACCTCGGAATGGTATTCTTGCAGAACCTCGTCAAAAACCCTTGATGAATCGGTGATTACCTTGTCAGCTTCCATATTCTCCTGCTTTTTGACGGAATATCTCCTTCTAATCCCCGCCCGAACCTTTCCCGATAGCCTCCAGCAGACGCTGCTCCATCTCGTCCAGATATACCTCCAGGTTCCAGGCCAGAGACCTGCCGCCGGAAACTATTTCAATGCCGCAGACCATGGCAGGATCCACTTCGAAACGAACTCCGCCGCTCCCGGCCACACTCGCTTCAACGGGCAACCGCGGATCATGGTCTCCGCTGCCGGAGTAACCTCCCGTTTCCGCAGCCACCGCTGTCAAGTCATGCAGCGCTCGGAAAATTGTTTTCCGCGCCTCCGAATTCATCTCAAAAGCACTCCTGACAACGATTTCCTGCCCGGCCAAAAGGAAGTGAGCTGCCAACTTGGTACGTTCCGTTTCGTCCAACTCGCGTATCCGTCGCTCAAGACAAATAGCCATTCTCTCTTCGAGGGAGGTATCGGCCATCTCGGTTACGGCCTGGTGAGCAACAGCGCAGACCTCCTGGCTGACATGACGCCGCAGAGCGAGCAGAAACGACTCCCGCTCCCGATGAAACGATTCCTGCCATTGGCTCCGATTCCTGTCCAACTCTTGACGAGCATTTTCCAGAAGATTCTGACGAAGCGCAGTCACCTCATCCCTTGCCTTGGCGAGCATCGCATCACGATTTCCGGCAAGCTCACTCGCCAATCCTTCGTAGCGCGCTCTCTCTTTCTCCGCTTCTGCGGTCTTTTCCGAGGCCACATTCAGCCGGGAGGAGATTTCCGCTTCGCGCCGGTCCATGGCCCGTACGATAGGGCCATAGAGAAAGCGCTTCAGAAGGGCGACAAGTATCAGGAAGTTGATTATCTGCGCGATAATCGTAAACCAGTCGGTTCCCATCCTCTATCCTCACGGGTGTTCAATGACGTATTTCCAGAACGGATTGGCAAAGACCAGGATCAACGCCACCACGAAACAATAGATGGCCATTGACTCAATCATTGCCAGGCCTACGAACAGTGTCCGGCTGATGGTCCCTGAGGCATCAGGCTGCTGGGCGATGGCACTCAGCGCCTGCGACACTGCGCGGGCCTCGCCGAGAGCCGGACCAATGGAGCCGACGGCCATGGTTCCCCCCGCCACAATGATGGAAATCATTCCGATGAGTCCGATGTTGTCCATACTCAGCTACCTCCCTTTACTTCTTTTTCACTCTCTGCCTCCTGACCCTTCTGGACCGACGTGGCGGAAGCGATGTAGACCATTGCAAGAACGGCGAAGATGTACGCCTGGATAAACCCGATGAGAAGCCCCAGCGCCTGCATGATGATGGGGAAAAACAGGGGGGCTATACTGAGCAGAATCCCCACGATTATGGTGCCGCTCATGATGTTCCCGTAAAGACGGACCGCCAGGGCGAGGGTTCGTGAGAATTCACCGATCACCTCAAACGGCATCATGAAAACCGACGGCTTGATATAGTGTTTCAGGTAGCCGAAGACCCCCTTCTGCAGCACACCGAAAAACGGAACAGCTATAAAGACGCAGATTGCCAGGGCAGCGGTGGTGGAAAGGGAACCGGTGGGAGGCTCGAATCCGGGAAATATTTCCAGGCAGTTGGAAAAGGCAATAAAAAGGAACAGAGTCCCGACAAAAGGGAGGAAACGTCCTGGCTCCTGCCGACTGGTGGACCTGATCTGGTCGTTCATAAAGGTGACCAGGGTCTCCAACAGATTCTGCCGGCGGGAAAGTTTCCCATCGGAAGAGAGACGACGGGTGATCAGCCACGAGCCGACGACCAGAACCGCCATCACGACCCAGGTAAAGGCAATGGTGGCATTGAGCTTGATCGGCCCCCATTGCCAGAATATCGTGCTGTCGGGACTCAATTCCATACAGCCTCCAGATCAGGCGGAAAGATGTGATTCACTACTCCCAGAGCCCAGCAGGCGGGTTAGAACAATCCTCATCAGCAGGAAACCGGCAAGACAGGCCACGAGCAACTCCCAACTATCGTCCATAACGAAATAGAATCCGCACAGCGTCACCAGCAACCGTACGACGAAACTGCCGAACATGAGGAAGCCCGGCCTTGCGGTGACGGCAATTTTCCGCACCGTGAGCCACAGCCCCCCGAAGTAGAACAGGCCGAGTGCTACTCCGGCCAAGACAGTAAGTAAAAGATTTATGGCTGAAAAATTCATGTGTGGAATCTCCATTTCAACAGGATATCGCTCTAAATCCCCCTCAATCCCCCTTTCTCAAAGGGGGAAGTTTTGTTTCTCCCTTCTTTTTAAAAGTTGAAATCCTTCAGTCCCCTCCTCTTAAAGGGAGCGATATTTCATTTCCACCCTTTATGAAAGGGGGGTCAGTGGGGATTTGACTTCACTCATTCTTCGACACATGGCTGACCCAGTACCAGGCGTTCAGACATCCGCAGATGAGTCCGCCGAACAGCAGCATCAGGGTCCAGGAAAAACGTCCCGGCCAGCGTCCGTCAATCCAGATACCGAGGGCTACTCCGAGCAGCGTGGGAACCACCACCGACCAGCCAACAATGCCGAAGATGCTCAGGCCGAACAGCAGGCTATGGTCCCGTTCCCGGCGGGCAGAGATCTTCCGTGCCTCTTTCGCGGCAACGCTCTTCTCCATTTCAGTCGAGGCCTCTGTCCCTTTATGCGGTTCCTGATCAGCCACGGGCTTTTTCCCCCATTCTGATGAATCTGCCGACCAGATCGGCTTCGAGTTTTGTCAGAACAGTCCTGGCCTGCTGCTCCCTTTCATCCAGGACACGAAACTGTTTTTCCACCGCCTCTCTCAGCTGCCCGAGAGGGGCGCCCCGCACGGCGTTCCGTGTTGACACCATGACTTCCGCTCCGCACTTGACGAGGATTCCTTCGTCGATGGCCAGAAACTCCTCGTCACCCGCTTCGTTTTCAAAAGAAAGCAGTCCCGGGACCAGAGCCGCAAGAAAGTCGATGTGGCGCGGCAACAGGCAAAAGGAACCGTTTTCCGCCTCGGCTGTCACCTTGGTTACCTCCTGATCTACCAGAACACCGGTTGGAAGAGTTACCGTAAGCCTCATGGCTTTTGCGCCTCGTCAATCGTACCGATCATGTAGAGTGCACCTTCCGGAAAGCTGGAAAATTCATCGTTCAGGATGCGCTCACAGCCGTCCAGTGCGTCTTCCAGCTTCACCATCCTCCCGCCGTGGCCGGTAAACTGCTCCGTGGTAAAAAATGGCTGGGTGAGAAAGCGCTCCAGCCGTCGAGCACGATAGACAACGGCCCGATCGCTGGCGGAGAGCTCCTCCATCCCGAGCATGGCGATGATATCCTTAAGCTCCCGGTACTCGGCCAGATTTTTGCGGATTGCCTGGGCAATTTCGTAATGCCGTTTGCCGACAACAGCGGGCGAAAGCATCTTGGATCCGGACTCAAGGGGATCGATGGCAGGATAGAGCCCCTCGGCGGCCCTTTTGCGGGAAAGGACTATCAGTGCAGAGAGATGGGCGAAGGTATGAACGGCGGAGGGATCGGTAAAATCGTCGGCCGGGACATACACTGCCTGGATGGAGGTAATAGCGCCGTTTGCCGTGGTGCAGATCCGCTCTTCCAGTTGGGCCAGCTCTGTTCCCAGTGTCGGCTGATAGCCAACGCGCGACGGGATCTGTCCCAGCAGTGCCGACACCTCGGTCCCGGCCTGGACATAGCGGAAGATATTATCGATGAGGAGCAGGACATCCTTTTTGCAGTCGTCCCGGAAATATTCTGCAATTGTCAGGGCCGCATGACCGACCAGAAAACGGGCGCCCGGCGGCTCGTTCATCTGGCTGAGGATCATCACCGATTTCTCCAGCATTCCGCTCTTTTCCATCTCCCGGTAAAGCTCTTCTGCCTCGCGGCAGCGCTCGCCAATGCCGCAGAAAATGCTGACCCCCTCATGAACGCCCACCATATTGTGGATCATCTCGGTAATCAACACCGTCTTTCCGACGCCTGCGCCGCCAAACAGTCCGGCCTTCCCTCCCCTTTCGAGGGGTGAAAGAACATCAATCACCTTGATGCCGGTTTCCAGGATCTGTGAAGATGTTACCCGCTCCGTCAGGGTAGGCGGTTTTCGGTGCACTGACCGCAACTCACGGCAGCAGAGCAATCCGCGGCCATCAATGGTCTCGCCGAAAACATTGAACATTCTTCCAAGGAGTTCGGTGCCGGTAGGCACGGTAAATGGTCCGCCGGTGTCAATCAGGACCGAGCCGCGAGCCAGGCCCTGAGTAGGGGACAGGGCAATTCCGCGCACCGTTTCATGGTCCAGGTGTGCCAAAACCTCCACCAGAACGCCAGAAGGGCCATAGGAGCGTATCTGGTTATGGATCAAAGGGATTCTATCGGGGAAGCGGACATCGATGACGCTGCCACGGACGGCAACAACCTCACCGGTATTTTCCTGCTCGGAATCTGTGTGACTGCGCTCCCTATCCATTGGTATCCGCCTGATGAAGTTCAGATGACTTTAGCTAGTTTTTATCCGGAGTTTCCGGATGGTAACTAGCTAGTCTCCACCCGGAGTTTCAGGATAGCCTCTAGTTATTAGTATAGCCGCAGATTGAGACAAAAAAAGCCCCCGCCGGTCGCGGTGGGGGCATGAGGGTGAAAAAGCTTCAGGAAAAATCAGGAGAGACACTGGAAAAGTCCCATGCACCAGAAGCAATCGCCTCAGGGCACGGTGTTGGTGTAGCAGTCCTGCTCGAACTCCTCGCAATAGATATATTCACAGGGAAGCAGGTTGCAGTTGGAGCAAAAAGGATATTCGTATTTGAGACGTCATCATAGTCATAGCGAAGTTCTTTCTCTCTCCTGTTCATTCATTGGATCATCCAATCGTAAACTTTACATCCAACTTTCAAGGTTACGGAAGCGTCACGTCTTTCACTTTGCAGGCCATCTGGTTGGTAAAATATTTTCGCTGGAAATAGAAGGCCAAGTTTACCAGACTGATCAGGACCGGCACCTCAACCAAGGGGCCAATGACCGAGGCGAAGGCCTGACCGGAGTTGAGGCCAAACACGGAAATTGCCACAGCAATGGCCAATTCGAAGTTGTTGCTCGCGGCGGTAAACGACAGGGTCGCGCTCTTCTCGTAGTTGGTTCCAAGTTTCTTGCTCATGAAAAAGGAGACTACGAACATGACGACGAAGTAGATAAGGAGCGGAATAGCTATCACAACCACATCCAGTGGCTGGCTGAGGATCTTGTCTCCCTGGGTGGCAAACATGACCACGATAGTGAAGAGCAGAAAGATCAGAGTAAGCGGACTAATGACCGGGACAAAGGAATTTTCGAACCATTCCTTCCCCTTGATCCGGGTCAGGCTGAAATGGGTGATCATCCCGGCAATGAACGGAATTCCCAGGTAGATGAAGACGCTTTTGGCAATTTCACCCATGGTAATATTCACCACCGCGCCCTTGATGCCGAACAAGGGTGGCAGAATCGTCACGAAGACGTAGCAGTAGACAGAGAAGAACAGCACCTGAAAAATAGAGTTGAAGGCCACCAGACCGGCGGCATATTCACGGTCGCCGCAGGCCAGGTCGTTCCAGACGATGACCATGGCGATACAACGGGCCATACCCATCATAATCAGGCCAATCATGTATTCCGGATAGTTGTGAAGAAAGACGATGGCCAGCACGAACATCAGGATCGGTCCAATCACCCAGTTCTGCACCAGGGAGAGACCGAGAACCTTCTTGTTCCGGAAAACCAGCGGCATCTCCTCGTACTTGACTTTGGCCAGAGGTGGATACATCATCAGAATCAGGCCGATGGCAATGGGTATGTTGGTCGTCCCCACCGAAAACTTGTTTATGAGGACCTTCGACGCGGGAACAAAGTAGCCCAACGCAAGCCCGAGAAACATGGCCGCAAAGATCCAGACGGTCAGATAGCGGTCGAGAAAAGACAGTCTTTTAGTTAGTCCCTGTACCATTTGATTCTCCTCCTGTAGCTGAGATCAGACTACCTGGAAACAGATCGCTCGTTGAATTCTCTCCCGAAAAAATCAATCAAAGTGTTTTTTATCTTGTCTCTGACTTTCCGGAATTCCGTCAGAATCTCTTCTTCGCCTCCTGTAGCCTTGGCCGGATCGGAAAAACCGAGATGCGTTCTCCGCACACCTCCAAAGAAGAGCGGACATTTCTCGTTCGCATCACCACACAGCGTAATGACATATTCGAAATCCTGCGTGGAAAATTCGTCCAGATTTTTGGAACGGTGTTGAGAAATATCGATACCGATTTCCTTTAGCACCGCGATTGCTCGCGGGTTAACGAAAGACTCCTCGGTCCCCGCGGAAACGGCTTCCAGCCGGTCGCCCAGGAAATAATTGGCAATTCCCTCCGCCATTTGTGAGCGGCAGGAATTAGCGGTGCAAAGGAACAAAACCTTTTTGTTCATCCTATCTCTCTTTCGGCATATCCGCATGAGCGGGTGGTATGGCATAAAAAAATCAGGCGCACATGTTATTGCGGCTTAGTTCGCGTAAGCGTAGGCGATCTGCTACCGCTACTTCCAGAAAAGGTAGCGTCGCATGCAGAGTACCAAGAACACCTTTTCGCAGCTCACTGCCGTTTTCCGCAAGGGAGTAGTACATCCAGACACCGCACCTGCGGTCATCGACCCAGCCAGAGTTCTTAAGATAGGCCAGATGGCGCGAGACCGTTGATTGGGGAAGTTGCAAAACAGCCATCAGATCGCAGACGCAAAGCTCACCCTCCAGCAGGAGACAGAGGATACGAAGACGTGTTTCGTCGGAAAGCGCTTTAAACATACGTGCCGTAGTTTTCATGTGTTTAATATATCCGCATAGACAGATGCGGTCAAGGCAAAAATTTCCCAAGGTGAAGGATACCCTGACAGCAACAAGACCCTCCACCCTTATTGCCACCGGAACAACAGGCAGTATCCGGAGCCGCTTCTTGTGTCAGAATCTCGGCAGAAAACTTTCGCATCGTGCTCATGGCGCCCTTTTCAACCATATGACCTACTTCAATTGCAGCACGAATGGTCTCGTCGTCAATGCCCAACTCACGGGCCTTGTCCAGATGCCAGGCAAGACATGGTTGGCAGTTAACGCCTGCTGAAACACTGATGGCAATAAGTTCCCTGGTACGTTCATCCATTACATTACTCTCCTTTTTATCTAGTGAAATTTTCGCCAGGCCGAAATCAGTAGTGGTTACAGCAGTTTCCAGACGATCTTTTTCCTCGATACGAGCCCCCCACAGGTAGTACAGAAATACCCATGGCTGCATTTGGAGCAGACCTGGAGTCTTGTTTCGCACACCGGGCAATACGGATCCATGTCAAATTCATCGTAGAGGCTATAGCTTTCGCACTTCTTACAGAAAAACCTGGGAGCTTCCGGGGTTAGTTCCTTCAGCATTTCATGACCACATTCTCGGCAGAATCTTCTTTTCATGACCGTCTGCCTTGAAACGTGTGGACCATTTCACGATTGGCAACGGTGTCGTCACTGACGCAGAGTTGTGGATGAAGGCAGACATAGTCGAAGAGTTTTACCCGCCGAATATCGGAAAGCACGCCAAAAATAGCCATCTTGGTGAAACTCGGGCACGTTCCCTGACAGACACACAGTACGAATCCTTTTTTTCCCACTGCCGTCCTCCTCGATAGCGGTTAAAATTTTCGTTATTGTTACCGCACATCCTACTGTATCCGCATAAGCGGATACAGTAGGTTATTTTTCACCACCGGCGACTGCATCGTGCGGCAATTAGATACCGACGCCAAAAATCTTTGTCATGCTGTAGTAGATACCAATGCCGATGAATAAAAGGCCTGTCAGGCGCCGTGAGCATAACTCGTACCCAGCAAGTGCCTTGTATGCTTCTGCCAACTGTTGCAGACCGATCGCGATGACCAGCGAAAACAGGGCGACCGGCAAGCCGGTAGCTATACAGTAGAGCACCGGCAGCACAATTCCCGACGTTTAGGTGTTACATTGCACTACCCGAAAATCGCTCCATACAGCATACCGGTTATGGTCGACATGACAATGACCAGGGACACAAACACCACGGTTTTCCTGGTGCCCATGATGCTGCGTATGACCAGCATGTTGGGCAGCGACAGTGCCGGACCGGCCAGCAACAGCGCCAGAGCAGGACCCTTCCCCATGCCAGAGCCGATAAGCCCCTGCAGAATCGGCACCTCGGTCAGGGTAGCAAAGTACATGAATGCCCCGGCGAACGAGGCAAAGAAATTGGCCCAGAGGGAATTGCCGCCAACCATGCTCGCAACCCATTGGGAAGGAATGAGTCCCTCATGACCGACCCGTCCCAGGAGTGCCCCGGCAATCAGTACACCAAAGAGCAGCAGCGGAAGTATCTTCTTGGCAAAATCCCAGGAGGAAGAGAACCACTCGCTGGTCTCCGGGGTTTCCGTATTGGTAATAATCGAGAGGGCAATGATCCCGGCAATGAAAGGAACCAAGGGTTGATCGGGAACGATCAAAACCAGGGCCGTAACCAGAATAACCGAGGAAACGACCTTCCACGCCTTCACTCCAAACCAGGCAACCAGCATGATTGCCAAGGCAATGGCGGAGAGCGAGGTCAGCAACCACTTGGCTTGGTAGAGCGCCTGCCAGACACCGGTGTCCCCGGCAGGTTTTCCCCAGTTGGCAAAGACCAGGATGCCGACCATGGACGCAAAGTAAAGGCCATTCTGCCACAGCGGCCGTTTCACGCCGTCATCGGGAAAAATTACCTGCGCATCAGCCTTCTCCCGCTCCTCCTTGAGGAAAAACAGGTGCATCAGCACGCCAATGATAACGCTGAATGAAATTGCGCCCACAGCACGGGCGATGCCCAGTTCCGGCCCAAGCACGCGTGCGGTGAGGACGATGGCGAGGATATTAATTGCCGGACCGGAATAGAGAAAGGCCGAAGCCGGACCAAGTCCCGCACCCCGGAAATAGATACTGGCAAACAGCGGCAACACAGTACAGGAACAGACCGCCAGGATGGTACCGGAGACCGACGCCACACCATAGGCAAGGACCTTGTTTGCTTTGGGACCCAGGTACTTCATGACCGAAGCCTGGCTGACAAAGACGCCAATGGCCCCGGCAATGAAAAAGGCCGGCACCAGACAGAGAATCACATGCTCCTGCGCATACCACTTGACCAGATGAAAGGCTTCCAGAATTGCGTTATTGAATCGCTCCGTGCCCACAGGCAGATAGTAACAGCCGAGGAAAACGGCCACGATAAGCGCGAGAGGTTTCCATTCATCCCTCCAGTTCATGCGATAGTCCTTTCGTAATCAATTTCACTCGGTATACGGGAAAATTCAGTTCGATTCTGTCTTTTACCTATTGTGATGGTCATGCAAGGTAAAGTCCCCCGAGCCCCCCTTAAAAGGGGAGACCGGAGGACTTTGACAAGCTATTACAGCATCGCCTTGATTTCCTCAGGGGAAACCAGTTTGCCGGAAACCTTGACCACACCATCCACCACGATTGCCGGGGTTGACATGACGCCGTACGCGACGATGTCCTTGATGTCCTCCACCTTCGATACCTCAGCCTCTTTGCCGCTCAGCTTCACTGCTTCAAGAGTATTTTCGTATAACTTCTTACATTTCGCGCAGCCGGTTCCCAAAATTTCGATTT
Organism: Geobacter sp.; assembly: GCA_003857395.1. The sequence continues at coordinate 9,393 of RPRC01000090.1, read as the reverse complement.
TCATGATTTTCTCCTTTATTGGTATATGACAGGTCAGGTGCAAGCCTGTTCTTCATCAATCTTTCTACCTGATTTTCATTCGGAATCTCCCCAACAGTGCTACCCCCCGTTGGGCTGGGGCTTTTTCGGAGTCTCTCGTACGGTTTCATTGCACGCTATCGATAGCGAGGAAAGCGCCAGAATCAAGCAAATTACTTGATCCGTGTCTCGGGTGGCGACCGATTACGAGAGGCTTCGGGAAAGTTCCAACCCAAACCCTGCCGAGAATTTCCGGATGGAAGCTGACTGAGGAATCAGCGCCCGGGATGAAACGCACCTGTTTTCGCAGGTACACTCAGACCGCCTTGAGCAGGTCATTCTTGCCGCTGATTTCTTTCCTCAGGATTGCCGATACCAATTCCAGAATTTCCAGCACCTCCGGATGTTTCAACCAGTACATGATTTTTATGCCCTCCTTGCGCCGGGCAAGGATGCCGCAACTTTGCATCATGTTGAGGTGCCGGGAGGTGTTCGATTGTTCCTCGTCAATAGCCGGGAATATCTCGCACACGCAGCGTTCCCCCTCCCGCAGAAACTCGATAATCTTCATACGGGTCGGCTGAGCAATCGCCTTCAGTATCTCGGCCCGCGCAACGGTAAGTTCACTCATGTCTTCCTCCACCATATGACTATATGCTCATACATCAAGACTGATGCCCATGTCAAGCCGTATTCCAAGATAATTTGTTGCGATGGTAGCCTTTCATGAACCAGCAAGAATCTCGAAAACCACTTTCCGGCTCGACAGCCATGGACTATCAGGAGATATCTCCGTTAGCTATTTTTCGCACGATCACCCCGTCTCGTACCTCCAAAATTCTGTCAAAACCCTCCACCATCCGGTGGTCGTGCGTGACCACCAGGATGGCTGAATGATTGTCCACCGCCAGCTTCTTCAAAAGGACCATGACATTTTTTCCGTTCTCAGTGTCGAGGGCCGCGGTCGGCTCGTCGGCAAGGATTACCTTTGGCCTGTTCGCCAGGGCTCGCGCGATTGCCACCCGCTGCGCTTCACCTCCCGACAAGGCGGAGGGATAGTTGTTCAGTCTATGCCCAAGATTAAGCAAGGTCAGCAGCTCAATCGCCCGTTTCTTTGCTTCGGTCTTCGGCAACTGGGTGATTTCCAGTGCAATCATGACATTCTCCAGAGCAGTCAGAAACGGTATCAGATTGTGTGCCTGAAAGATGAAACCGAGTTTTTCCCGGCGGATCCTTTTCAGGTCAAGCCCCTGCAGCCACCCCTCATTTGCTATGGTTGTCCCATCAATGACCACCTTGCCGTGTGTTGGTTCATTAATGAGACCTATGGAAGTCAACAGCGTGGTTTTCCCGGAACCCGAGGGCCCGAGGATGGCAACTAGCTCACCCGGCCTGACCTGAAAGCTGGCGTCCGAAATGGCAGTAACCGCTGTTTCACCCTTGCCGTAGATTTTCGTCAGTTTTTCCACTTCTATCGCATACATATTTATCCACCCAAGGCTTCCGCCGGTTCGACCTTCAAGGCCTTGCGTATACCGACGAAGCTGGAAATCGCACAGATGGCGATAACGATAACAAACAAAGCCTGCAGGTCGAAGGCTTCAAGGACGATCCGCCGGGGGAATTTATCATAGGTTAACGAGATCAGGACATAGCCGATGCCATAGGCAATAATCCCCATGAGGAGCGACTGTTGGAGGATCATGCCGATGATTACCCGGTTCTGGGAACCGATCAGCTTCAGGGTGGCGATGACCCTGATCTTGTCGAGGGTCGAAGTGTAGATAATGAGAGAGATGATGACCGCCGATATAACAAGGAGGATGAGACGAAATAGGCCCAACTGCTGCCTCGCCTTCTCGATCATTCCTTTGGTAAGAATTATTTTCTGTTCCTCTTCGGAAATTGCCCGAAAGTGGTTCCAGCGGCCGATCCTTTCCTGCACCTCCTGTAGACTCGCTCCCGGTTTCAGTCTGGCGACGACGGTATTTACCGTGTGCGTAGATTCAGATAAGGCACTGATATTCTGCTGCAGGAATTTCGCCTGTGCCGGAGAAAGGGTCTGTATCCCGGCCAGATTCTTACCGACCCGCTCCCGGTCGTTTCTGATCAGGTTATTGTCTTTCTTGAACTGGATATCCTGGGCATCGGCCAGACTCACATACGCGGAAGGATCGCCGCCGGATGAAACCATCTTGCCGGTTATCCCCACCACGGTGTATTCATGCTGCCCTAGCCGGATTTTTTCACCGAGCTCCATCATCATCCCTTGTGCAACCACCATTTCATAGTGTTTGCGGCGAATATTCCGCCCGGCGATTATTTCAGGCGGACCTCCCAAGCCCTGCTGGTCGTAGCCGATGAGAAAAAAGCGGAAAGGCTTCCCGTGGCGTTCGATCTGGATGGTCTGAAACGAAAGGGGTGAGGCCTTTACTACGCCGGGAACCAGCGCGATGCGGTATTTGATGTCCTCGGGAATACGCGACGACTCGGCAAACGGACCGTTGGTGTCCTGCTGTACCACCCAGATGTCCGCCCCGGTTGCATTGAGGGTCGCCAAAGCATCGGCGAACAATCCCCGGTAGATGCCCCCCATGCTCATCACTACTCCGAGGAGCAGGCCAAGGCCGATGGAGGTAAGGATAAATCGCCCCCGATGATATCGGATGTCGCGTAGGGCAAGATTCATCGGGCACCCCTGACCTTCATGCCGTCTCTGAACTTTGCCATTACCGGCGGAGGAGCAATTGCGACTTGTTCATTCCCATCAAGCCCGTTCACAATTTCCCTGAAGTTGCGACTATCCTCGATCCCGACCGTCACCGCCCGGAATTTCAGCTTCGACTTCTCCACGATCCAGACTCCCCGCTTATTCTCTTTTGACACAATAGCTGCGGAGGGCAGCGAAGAAACCTCTTTCCTGGTTTCGGTGACAATGTAGACGTCGGACTGTTCCCCCAGCCGAAAATTTACACGTGGAGCTTCAAAGGCCACATCCACCTCCAGTTCTTCGGTGATCCGGTCGCTTTCGCGGCCAAGGCGGGCTACTCGCCCGGGAATCTGCTCTTCGGGTGAGGAACGGAGGGAAATTAAAGCTTTGTTGCCAATCGCAACTCCCTTCAATTGCGATTCGTCCACGTTGGCCTTGACCCAGACGATGCGCGGATCGGCCAAAGTAAAGATGGACATTCCCTGGGTAACGGTTGCGCCCTTTTCCAAATCCCGGGTAATAATGACCCCGTCCTGCGGAGCATGGATACGGGTATCGGCCACCTTGCTCCGCGCATAGCCAAGGCCGGCGCGGTTTGCCGACTGTTCCATCCGGGCCGCTTCCAGCGCCGCAGAGCTGCGGACTACCTCCTCCTTGGCGACCTGCCAGGTATTTTCGTACTGTTCGGCCTCCAGCCTCGAAACGAAGTTTTTCTCGGCAAGATTTTTAAAGCGCCGGGCATTCTTCTCCGCCAGGACCAGATTGGCACGGGCCTTTTCAAGACCGGCCTGCTCCACATTCAGGTTGGCCGCGGCCCTGTTCACCCCGGCCTTCGACTCTAGTTGTTGCTGAACGAGATCGTCGCTTTCAAGCCGGGCGAGCAGTTGTCCACGCTTAACATGGTCCCCCTGGTCGGCGTACAATTCGACGATTCTGCCGGTAATCCTGCTGGAGATGCCCACAACAACTTTCGCCTCAACAGTGCCGTTCCCGTATACCTGCGCCGCCAGATCGCGTCTTTCGACTTTCACCACCGTGACCTTCGGCGATGCCAGAACAGTCACCTTGAGCAAGACCACGACGGCCACAATACTTATCAACCAAATCAGATACTTTTTCTTACATGCCAAGCGTTTCAGCAGCTCCATGCTTCTCTCCTTATATTTTTCCCAGTGCCCGATCGAGACGGGCACGTGCGGTATGGTAATCATAAAACGCCTGAATATGTGCCGTCTCCGCGGCAAGCGCCTGTGACTGGGCATCGGTAACTTCAATGATGTTGCCGACCCCTTCCTGGTACCGGCCCATGGACAGAGCCCGGTTTTCCCGTGCGGCAGACTCCTCCTTTTCGGTCGACACGATGCGGGCGGATGCTTCCCGTACGCCAAGCCATGCGGATTCGACATCCTTGACGATTTGCAGCTTCTGGTCGTTCTCCCGGGCTTCTACGGCCCGCAGTGACGAAACCGCTTCCTTTTCCTTTTCTACGGTGGAAAAACCGGAAAATATCGGCACGGTCAGATTCAAACCCACCGCCCAGACATTGCCGCCGGGAGGAAAATCCTTGTCCGCATATCCCACGCTCGCTGTCCCGGACAAAATGGGGAGATAACCGCTTCGCGCCGTTTTCAGGTTGCCTGCCGCCGCCTCTTTCAGGGCATTGAGCCGTTTCAGCTCGGCCCGGTTGGCAAGTGCGTCCTGCTGCAGCAGGCTCCGATCGGGTACAGCAACCGCCGAGATCCCTGGCTCCACCGGCAGACGGTCTCCCAGTGACGGCACCCCCATGGCATTGGCCAGTTCGAGCCTGGCAATTTCCAGATTATTTTCCGCCCGGATCAGCAACGTCCGAGCCGCGTGCATGTCGGCTTCGGCCCGCGCCATATCCACTTTGGCCCTGATACCTTCAGCATAGAACCCGCGAGCCTGTTTATACACCTCTTCCCGTGCCAGCACCGTTTCTCTGACGGTAACGACCTGCTTCCCGGCAGCCAACACCAAATAATAGGCGGCACGCACCCTGAAGGCCAGATCCTGCCGCGTTACAGCGAGAGATTCCGCAGCCGCAGCACTATTTCCACGCGCCGCTTCCACCGCCCCTGCGGTCCGTCCGAAATCATAAATGGTCTGCTTGAGGTAAAGGGCGTCACTCTGGACCTCGATGCTCTTGACACTTTCACTGGCGGTGAGAAAAGTACGCCCTCTACTCCAGTCGGCGGCAATAGTTATCTGCGGAAAATAGTTTGCCAGCGCCTGGCCTGTCCTTGCTTTGGCCCCTGTCAGGCTCTCCCTCGCTTCAACCGTCAGAGGATGGTTTTTCAAAGCCGTAGTCAGCGCTTCATTTAGAGTCAGCGGAGTTGCCGCAGAAAGAGAAGTTGTCATGAAAAAGAAAAGTACCGGGATAATCAAAAAAAGTTTCATACCTGACCACCAATGGATTCATTTATTATGTGTGACCACTCACTCACGTTAATGGCAATAAAATTAGCGAATGAGCCGCAAGAAGTTGCCCCAGAGCAGATCCGCCTCCTTCTTGATGTCGAAGGATGTTCCCGCTAAATTCCAACGCAGCACAGTGATCGGAATCATTCCCAGAAGGGTAATAGCCGTCTCCCGTGGAGAGAGCTCCGGCCGCAACTCTCCCTCCTGGATTCCCGCGGCGATAACGCCAGCTATGGTCTCAACATAGCTACCCATACGGAAGGCGATGGTCTCGGCCAGCTTGCGGTTTCCGAGCTGAACATCCTCGGAAAAGACGAGCCGTGGAATTCCCGGTTGTTCTGTTATCAGACTCATGTGGGACATGAAAATTATTTCGAGCTTTTCCAAGGGGCCACGGCTACCCGCAGCGATTGTCGCGGCCTTGCCCATGACCGCAGAACCGATGTAATCCGCAAGAGCAGAAAATATTTCGTCTTTCCCGCCAAAATGCCGATAAAGGTTAGCCTCGCTCATCCCCGCAGCCGCTGCGATAGCTGCGATGGTAAGCGCCCGCACCCCTTTTTTACCGATTACTTCGAGCGCCGCCTGCACTATTTCTTCTTTACGTATGCGTGTGCTTTTCTTCAGAAGCATAACACCTCCATGTGAATATGTATTCACATAATATTCATAAAAAAATATATGTCAAGCAAAACTATCAAAAAGCAGGGAACATTCCTCTCGGTTCCGGGCTTGCTCGGAAAATATGCTTTTGCGACGGTTGCGTTTCCAGGACCATTTCTCATCACAGCACTCTTCTTCGTGTTTCAGGTTATGGGGCAAAACGACACTGATCAATTCAAAAGGCCGTAAACTAGTCAAGTGGACCAGCTGTCCGCAGACAACTCTCTACTGTTAAACGTCACCAGATGTGTGGCTGCACGCAATATCGCATGACTGCATGCTCATATAGCAATTATTTATCAATCAACCCGTTTGTACCTTGAAAATGACTATTTGAAATGCTACTGTTCGGGAAATTTGTCGGACCACATCTTTTTAAGGGGGGGGGAACACGCATGGCGAAGGAGCCGCAGAAGCTTAAGAAATCAACGTTGTACTATGAAAAAGTATTGCGCGACGGTGAAATTGTCGGCTGCGGGTGTCGGTCGGAATTCCTGCATCCGGACATGGAAGAGGTTCTGGATCTAATCGACCCGGAAATACTGTCAGCGCCCTTTGGCAGTGCCTCCCCTCTCCCACCGGATCTCGAAGGATGTGTAGTTCTCGACCTCGGTTGCGGCAGCGGCCAGTCAGCCTTTGCCGCCTCACGTCTCGTCGGGTCCAAAGGCAAAGTGATCGGTCTGGACATGCGGGACTCGCTCCTTGCAATCGCCAACAAGCATCTGGCCGGCCAGATGAAGAAATTCCGTTACAAGAAGCCGAACGTGGAGTTTCTGAAAGGGTTTCCGGAAGACCTTAAATCCCTCGGCATCAAGGACAATTCGGTAGACGTGGTGATAACCAACGAAATCATCAACCTTTCACCCGACAAAAAAGCGGTCTTCGCTGAGATTTTTCGAGTTCTGAAACCGGGCGGCGAGCTCTGTTTTTCCACGATTCTTGCCGATAGAAGACTCCCGGCAGCACTCATCGAAGTTCCCCCCCTTGCCCTCGCCGGCGTTGCCGGGGCCCTGTACAGCGAGGATTTCAGAAGGCTGCTGCGGGACCTCGGCTGCAATGATTACCGGAATTACCTGAAAAAGCAGCTAACCATCAGCGAGCCGGAAGCAGCCGCCAAAGTAGGACTTGCCGCCTTCACCTATCGCATCGTGCGTACCTTCAAACTGAACCTGGAAGACATCTGCGAAGACTACGGTCAGGTTGCGGTCTACAAGGGCACCATGCCCGGTTTCCCCCACGCGTTTCCCCTCGACGACCACCACCTGTTCATAACCGACAAACCGATGCTGGTCTGCGGCAACTCGGGCGCCATGGTCGAGGATACCCGCTTCGGCAAACATTTCATCATTACCGGCACCAGGACGGTTCACTACGGGTCGTTTGACTGTTCATAGAGGGTTTGCGACTGCCCCTTTGACCAAGTGGTCTTACTCTGTTTTTGGCGAAAGGTTATCTCAACTATTTGCATGGCAAAACGAAAAGGGCGCGAACAAAATTTCGCGCCCTTTTCGTTTTGACCAAAATTTATTTAAACTGACATCAGCAGTAAACCCCGAAAAGCTCTAAGCGTTGTATATATCAGAGCAAGAAAAAGGCAGCACGAGGAGGTGCCATATGAAAAAACTTCTCCTTCTGATAACTGTCATGGTACTGCTGAGCGGTTGTGTTGTGTATCCGGGCTATTATGATTCGGGTTACTACGGATATCCTTATGGATATGTGGGTCCGAATATAAACCTCCATTATGGTTTCTATGGAGGACGCGGCCACTACGGCGGCTTCAGCCACCACCATGGAGGTCATGGAGGCTGGCATCGTTAAGTAGTTTTCATCTGGAGTTTCCGGATAAAACTAAGTAACGTCGCACCATAACAGCTTAGAAACCACCCTGCCCGGGTCTCTGGAGAGACAATGATCACACGTCGCGATTTTCTCAACGTCATCGCCGCTTTCGGTGCTTCCCTGACCTTGCCTGGGTGTGCCGCGAGTCCACCGTTGCGTCGGGACATTTTTCCCGATTTCGGCGCACCCGACAGCCCCTATCTCGGCCTCGCCACCTCTCTGCGTAAAGAGCACGACTACGAGACCCGGGTGGAAGGTACGATTCCGCGACAGCTGCGAGGAACCTTCTATCGCATCGGCCCCGGCTTGTTTGACAGGAATGACTTGCGCAGGCGGACGGTCCTGGACGGGGACGGCATGGTGCAATCCTTCACTTTCCACGAAAGCGGGGTACGTTATTGCAACCGCTTCGTACGAACGAAACGCTTTGTGGAGGAGGAAGCCGCCGGCAGTTTCCTCTACCCCACCTGGGGAACCCAGGCACCGGGCGGGCTCCTCGCCAACTTCTGGCGGGCCGAGGAGGTCACGAGCCAGGCGAGTGTCACTGTCTACCGGGTAAAAGAGCGGCTCTACGCGTTCGACGAGGGGAGCCTCCCCTACCAGCTTGATCCGGTCAGCCTGGCCACGATTGGGGAAACCAGCTTCGGACTGCCGCGCGACCAGACTGTCTATGCCGCCCACTCCAAAATCGATGGCAAGAGCGGTGAATGGCTCCATTTCGGCATCCTGTTCGGCCCGTCACCCCGGCTCCATATCACCATCTTCGGACGAGACGGCAGGCTCACCAATCACCGCACATTCCCCCTACCCCGCAATGTCTACATGCACGACTGGTTCGTCACTGACCGCTGGCTGATCTTCAATTTTCAGCCGGTGGAGATCCGCGTCTGGGGTTTTCTCCTCGGACTCCGGAGCATGTTTGACTCCCTGAGATGGAACCCAGACGAAGGGAACCTGCTGATGCTGGTGGAGAGGCAGGGGAACGCCCCGCCGCTCTACCTGGAGACGCAGGCCCGTTTCATGTGGCACTCGATAAACGCCTACCAGAACAAGGGTGAAATAATCGGGGATTTCATCGGCTACGATAATCCCGACCATCTCATCGGCCAGGACTCGGCTGCAACTGCAATCATGCAGGGAAAGAAAGGCAACCACCGGTACACAGGCAAAATCAGGCGCTACGTGATCGATCCTGAACGGAAAAGTATCAAGGAGGAATTGTTAGCAGGCGAGAATTTCGAGTGGCCCCGCATCAATGAGCACCATCGCTGTCATCGCTACCGGTTCAGCTATATCAACCAGGGACATGAGGGAGAATTCTTCTGGTCGATCATCACTAGGATCGACATGCTGACCGGGGAAAAAACCTCTTACGATTTCGGCAAGAAGCAGTTCTGCAGCGAGCCGGTTTTCATCCCGATTCCCGGCAAACGATACGCACCGGATGATGCCGAAGAACCGGGATGGCTACTGAGCGAAGTCTATGACAGCGAAAGCCGGACCAGTTATCTGGTCATCCTGCGGGCAGAGAGGATTGCGGACGGCCCGCTGGCCAGAATATATCTTACCCACCACGCACCCTTCAGCTACCACGGCTGGTGGAGCGCCGGGTAATTCAAACAATTCCCCGCCTGCGGGGGGGGGGGGGGGGGAACGGCACCCTGTTTCCCCAACGCCCCCCAAGCCCCCCCCCCCCCTTTTTCCCCGTTACCTTTTAAAGA
>RPRC01000089.1 GCA_003857395.1 Geobacter sp. | reverse complement strand
TGCCGAGGGGGTCACACCCGTTCCCATCCCGAACACGGAAGTTAAGCCCCTCTGGGCCGATGGTACTGCATGGGTAGCTGTGTGGGAGAGTAGGTCGCCGCCGGGATCTTTTACCAAAAAGCCCCATCTCATAAAGAGATGGGGCTTTTTGGCGTCCCAGGTTTTGATTATCGTCCCGTTTTCTTATCGTCCCGTTTTTATAGAGTATTCAAATCTTTCATTTCCATTGGTTTCTGTTTTGATGGTATTGAAGAGACTTTCAGTAAATCCTTTCAGGAATATATCAATATAAGACTTTTTTGTTTTAGGCGGATAAACAATTTTAGGCTTATGTTTTATTCCTGTTATTTTTGCTGCTTCATCGATTGCATCCTGAAGATTTCCAAGTTTATCCACCAACTTCAATTGTTTAGCTTGTTCACCTGTGAATATTCGACCATCAGCAAGTTCCTGGACTTTTTTGATTGGGAGGTTTCTTCCATCAGAAACAGCGAGGACAAACTGTTTATACATACTTTCGATAATACCTTGCAAAATCTTCTTGTCTTGCAATGTGATAGGTCTGACGGGTGAGCCTGTATCTTTAAATTCACCACTTTTTAATACGAAGGATTTTACTCCAACTTTATCTAGTAAAGTCTGAAAGTTAGCAAGTTTCATCAAAACACCAATACTTCCTGTAATTGTACCAGGATTGGCAAAAATGATGTTTGCTGGAGCAGCAATATAATATCCACCTGAGGCTGCAACGCTACCCATAGAGACTACTACCGGTTTGACTTTCTTAAGTTTTGTTATCTCTTCATATATTTCTTGAGTTGGACCTACAACTCCGCCTGGTGTATCAAGTCTTAATACGACAGCTTTAATGTTGTTTTCGTCTCTAGCATAATGAAGTTGTTCGATGATTTCGCCAGAGTCTGTTATCATGCCTAATACTTCGACAATTGCAATAGATGATTGTTTAAAATTCAAACTATTATTATTTGTAAATAGCTTAACAAAAATATATGACAAACAAAATAGTGACGCAACTGATACTAAAACAATTACCACGTAAACAAATTTATACTTTGACATGTCAAATACCCCCTAAATGAGTTGCTTATATATTGTATAAGATAAATAGTACTTATTGCTCATTGTTGAGATTGATTAAAGCCTTTAAAGCAGCAATTCTGCCAACATAAATAAGTAATAGGTGTGACCGCAAAATTTGGCAGGATAAATATGGTAGACCTTATAAGGGAGCTTAATTCTGTTATCAGTAATATCCTCGAGAATTTTAGCTATTCTATATCCGACTCGAACGTTTTTTATGTTTATAAAAAATGATTGACTTGGAGTCAGAGTTTTGATATAAAACAGGAACTTGATTGAGCGGGAATAACTCAGTGGTAGAGTGCAACCTTGCCAAGGTTGAAGTCGCGGGTTCGAATCCCGTTTCCCGCTCCAAATAAAATAATTACAGGGTTAGCATAAACGCTAACCCTTTTTTTGTTTTTCTGGACCTCTCGCAAGAAATATGTGGAACTTCTTGTCCTTTATTTTAGTACGAAGTAGAAACCCACGTCCTATGGACGTGGTAATGTTTGTTGGCTATGCCGGTCCCGGATGGGTATGGCCGTCTGGCCGTGTTATCTGCACAATCTGAACGTAGCGATGTGCCAAGGTTTTTAGCCGGAGTAGCAGGAACTGTTGCTATCACGGAAATGCTGCTATGCCCCCCTATGGGGGGCTGCCCTTAAAGCCACGTCCTATGGGCGCGGATTCTTTACTTGTAACGAGTCATCAAATTATTTCCGGCAGTTTAGAGTCTTTCGATGGTATCAACGTCAATTGATCGAGCTGTAACTTTGTATGCTGCTGACCCGAATTTCTGGAACGTCGTTTTTCATTCAGGCGATAAGCATGCTGAAACTATCGGTTGAGTCTTTCCGGTATCCCCCTGTGTCTGGGCCGTGTGGCCGCCAGACGCTTGCTCCTACTCATCAAATCTTGGTTCGAGGTGATGACTACATAGCCCTATTTTCGACTTTTTCGATTACCTAGAGAAATGTTTCACATCGGTAATTCTGCCCGAAACTTCGGAAAAAGCAAACCCAGAAAGTGGTTATATACTTGGCTCTTGCCCATGGATGGCCTGGGGCAGGTGGTATGCTGTTAGCGGAAATGTAAAAATAACCCACTTTTCCATTATCTTAACTGACCAGGAGGGTCGGCATGATTGGAAAGGAAGAAATTGACGACAATTCAGATTGCCGACTATACGGTATAGTGGGTCAATTTTCGATTGACGTTGACATTTTTCATTAACTCCCAGAAAAGCCGGAAGCGATCAGCAGACTAGGAGGAGACGTCAAAGGTTATGACCTCATCACAACCGAACCTGGAATCGTCATCGTACTGGACGATTTCAACAACCAGACGTCTGGTTGTCATTTGTTTTTTTAGATTGGTACAATAGGAAGGGTCGATGATGTTTTCACCGAATGTTTGATTTGCTTGGCACATAATACAGATCCACGGACCTACGTCCTATAAGATATATTATGTAAAGTTGGCTGCAGGGGGAAATATTATTTAATTGAAAGAACATTTGGTTCTTGAGATTCTCTATAACTAGATTTTGTTTTGTCATCTTTCTGTGAACGATTCTAGCATGCCAATATATTCGATCAATTTCATGACGACAAGTTCGTTAATTCTACGACCTTTCTCAGGTGTTGCTTTCGTTGGATCTCCCCAAACGCCATTTGGCCAAAACTTTCTCTTGTCGCGAACAATTATACCTGGAGGAAAATTCGGAAATTCGCGCTGTGACGTGCCTTTTACGAGATCAGGATATAAAAACATAATACGTGACGTTTCGATTTCCCCAGCATGTGCGTCTCCGACTGTTTCGATTATCTCTCGACCTTCAGAGCATGCCAGATCATATTCTGTCAATACTGCCAGCTTAATGTCCAGCAATTCCGTTATCAGATCCTCTCCGGCATTAACGAGGGCCATTTTGTGTGTTCCACCAGCATGACCTGTTAAAATAATGAAAGTTCTAAGCCCTTGAGAATATAGCGAATGAACGATATCCTTCATGAGGTTTTCCAAAGTATTTGTGGAGATGGAAATGGTTCCCGGGTGACAAGATGTTGATCTGCAACAACCATAGTGGACTGGCGGGGCAATGAAAAGTGGGACGACTTTAGCTGCAGCCTTCCCTACTTCATAGGCTTGAATCGTATCAGTTGATAGTGGTAAGTGGTAGCCATGTTCTTCTACCGAACCAAATGGAACTAATATGGTTTTTGTTAATGTAAGACCCTCTTCAAATTCACCCATCGTCATTTCTTCAAGTATCATAATGATTACCCTGCGGTTTTTTCATTGGTTATAGGAGGTGCATGAATTTATGTGTTTGAGGTATGACCCTGACTTCGCTCAAGTAGTCACTTGCCTCTTCTTGAAGATCGAACAATACTCTGGATGAAATGGTTTGATTGACATTTGCCGATGTCAACGGTTGCAGTATTAAGGGAATGTTTTTGCTAACTGAGACAATCACCTCACATGCTTGCCTGATTTCAGAGATGGAGGTTTCATTGGAAACAACGGCTTTTACATAAACATCTGTTCTTGCCGCAATCTTGAGGAACTCTCGGTGCTCTTCCCAATAGTCTCGTGATTTTGTTGTCGATGGAAGTTTGAAATCCATAGATATATAATCAATGAAATCAATGCATTTTAATAGTTCTCGATGATAGATCCCATTCGTTTCAAGGTAGATAGGTAATATTTTTCGCAATTCCGGCAGGTATTCAAGTAATGACTCAGTATGCAGGAGTGGTTCTCCTCCCGTGAGGCTTATTGAGTGGTGTGCCTTGGGCCGCAAAGATACCCATTTTAATAATAAATTTATTATATACTCTAAATGTACCGGGTTTTTTATATCTGTAAAATCCTGTCTTCCTGGGGTGTTTTCCGTTTGACAAAATTCTGGAATCAAAACAGAGTGAGTAGAACGTGAATCGCAATAGTGGCAATCCAAGTTACAACCGTAGAAACGAAGGAATGCTTGGCGCAAACCCACGAGCTTTCCCTCTCCCTGGATAGAAGAAAATATTTCAACCATATTTGTAGTATAATTACTCATAATATTTCGCACAAGCATGGTCAGATTCCCATACGGTAATGGATTCCACTGTAACATTGTCGTTGTTTAATGTGCGAGAAAGTTCCTGATAGATATAACGAGCAATATTTTCCGACGATGGAGATACATCTTTAAACGGTTCAAGTTCGTTAAGATATTTGTGGTCAAGCGTTTTAAGGAGTGTTTTTGTCTCTGCCTTCAACTTTTTGAAATCAATTCCCAATCCAGATTTGTCGAGATCTTTTGCTGTTACTGACACATCGACTTTCCAGTTATGGCCGTGTAAGTTCTCGCAGTCGCCCTGATAATGCATAAGATTGTGTGCAGACGCAAAATCACTACTTATTGTTAGTTGATACATTTTTCCCTCGTTTCCACAAAAGTTATTGTATTAAATAGTACCACAGACAAAAAGTAAAAGTAAAATATAGATCATAGCCTCTGATCCATCTATTATTATTCAATAATTCTGATTTACTATATTGAAGATTTATCAATTATGGTCTATATTTTGAATTCTGTTTTAAATAGTATGAAAGGAGGGAAATATGCTTTTTAAAAGGACTAGGATCAGCATTCTTTTCCTCCTTCTCACCCTCCCCTTCTTTTGTTCTTCACTTTCTTTCGCGGATATTTATAAATTCGTCGACGACGAAGGTGTCATGCATTTTACTGATGCTCCTACCGATCGGCGATTTAAGATTTTTATGCGGGATTTGAAAAAAGACAGGAAACTGCGAACCAATTTCAGGTTAGGAGCTTTGTGCAGGAATCCTGATGAATTCGAACCAATTGTCAAGTCTGTTGCTTCAGAATATGGCGTCGACAAGAATCTAGTGAAAGCTGTCATTCACGCAGAGTCTGGATATAACCCTAATGCTGTTTCTCCAAGAGGAGCGCAAGGGTTAATGCAGTTGATGCCAAAGACCGCTCAGGGGCTTAAAGTCCCCAATTCCTTTGATCCCCAAGATAATATACGTGGCGGAGTCCGATACCTACGATTTCTCCTTGATACTTTCAAAGGTGATGTGACCCTTGCTCTTGCAGCTTATAATGCAGGTATGTCCCGAGTGAACCAGTATGGCGGTGTACCACCTTACGAGGAAACGCGTAACTATATTTCAAGGGTTCTGAGTTATCAGAAATCTTATCAAAGTAACTAGGTGTTTTCGATGGGAATAAATAAGAAGAGCTCTTTTCGACATGTCCCTAATATCTTAACTCTTTCTAGGATATTAGTTGTACCGCCAATGGCGATAATTCTCACATCACCCTCTAAATCTGCCGGATTTCTTGCTACTGTTTTATTCGCAATAGCGTCCTTTACTGATTGGCTTGATGGTTATCTTGCCAGGCGCTTGGGAATAATTACCGTATTAGGTAAATTCCTTGATCCTATTGCGGACAAGCTCCTCGTAATGGCTGCGCTAATAATGATTATCCCTTATGATAGAGTCCCCGCCTGGATGGTTCTCGTAATCCTCAGTAGAGAAATTATCATTACTGGGTTGCGAGGAATTGCTTCAACTGAAGGAATTGTTATTGCGGCAAGCAATCTAGGTAAATACAAAACAATTTTCCAGATTGTGGCAATTCTTGGACTCCTTCTTCATTACGATTATCATTGGTTATTCGGCATACAATCATCTTTTTTCTATGTTAATATGCACAACGTTGGAATTTTCTATCTCTGGATTGCCACGATCATTACCATTTGGTCAGGGATTGATTATTTGGTGCGTTTCTTTAAAGTTCTTGCAAGATAATCTTTTAATTCTAACCAACCTGAGATATCAAATTGGGGGAACTCATGCAGATCGAGAGTGATTTTCTGGTAATTGGCAGTGGCATAGCTGGTTTGTCGTATGCCCTGCAAGCGGCAAATCATGGGAAAGTTGCGCTTGTTACCAAAAAAGAAATTACCGAATCTGCGACGAATTATGCCCAGGGCGGTATTGCTTCGGTATTTTCGGAAGAAGACACCTTTGATTCACACTGTGATGACACTATGGTTGCCGGAGCTGGGATCTGCCATGAAGATGTTGTTAAAATGGTCGTTGCAGAAGGTCCCGAAGTAATAAAAACCTTGATTGAATGGGGGGTCAAGTTTACGACTCGTGGGGATTCCTATGATCTGACCCGAGAGGGTGGACACAGTAAAAGAAGAATTTTTCATGCTGATGATTTGACGGGCAGGGAAATAGAACGTGCGCTCGTCACTGCAGTATTTGAACACCCAAATATCGAAGTTTTTGAGAACCATACAGCAATTGATATCATTTCCGAATGGAAAATAACTAAAAACCCGGAACAGCCAAACCGTTGTTATGGAGCCTATGTACTTGACGTTCTTAATGGCAAGGTCAAGACATTCTTAAGTAAAATCACGTTGCTGGCTTCTGGTGGAGCCGGAAAGGTTTACCTGTACACCTGTAATCCCGATGTTGCTTCCGGAGACGGTGTTGCCATGGCGTATCGTGCTGGAGCACTAATCTCGAATATGGAGTTCATGCAGTTCCACCCGACGACACTCTACCATCCGCTTGCTAAATCATTTCTAATTTCTGAGGCAGTCCGTGGAGAGGGTGCAATTCTTCGCCGAAGTGATGGAACCGCTTTTATGGAGAAATATCACAAGCTTAAGGATTTGGCACCTCGCGATATTGTTGCGCGGGCAATTGATAACGAAATGAAAACCTATGGTGATGATTGTGTCTACCTGGATATAACACACAAAGATCCCGATTTTATCAAAACTCGCTTTCCTAATATTTATCGAACCTGTTTGAAGTTTTGTCTCGATATGACAAAAGAGCCTTTGCCTGTAGTCCCTGCAGCTCATTATTTATGTGGCGGTGTCGTTTCAGACCAGAACGGTGAAACCAATATTGAAAATCTTTATGCTATTGGTGAAGTAGCTTTTACCGGTTTGCATGGTGCCAACAGACTTGCCAGTAACTCTCTCCTTGAGGCTGCAGTATTTGCTGGCAGGGCATATCGGCACAGCGTAGAACGGCTGAAGAAAACCCGGTTTGACTTCCCTGGAATACCTCAATGGGATTCAGGTACTGCCACCAACAGTGATGAAATGGTTGTCGTATCACAAAACTGGGATGAAGTTCGTCGGTTCATGTGGAACTATGTAGGAATCGTCAGGTCTAATAAGCGCCTCGAACGTGCGTTGAATCGCAATAAGCTTATCCAGGAAGAAATTGCAGAATATTACTGGGATTTTCTCATAACGTCGGACTTGATCGAGTTAAGGAACATCGCTACGGTTGCTGAGTTGATAATTCGATGCGCTCAGCAACGTAAAGAATCTCGTGGGCTCCATTACAACATTGATTTCCCTGATCGCGATGATGTCAATTGGCAGAAAGACACTCTTATTCAAATTAATTTGAGGAATTATGACGATAGATGATTTTCGATGTGAAATTGATCGACTGGATAGTGAATTGCTGAAGATATTCAATCAGAGAGCGCATCTGGCGCTGAAGATTGGTGAGCTAAAGAAAATATCTGGTCTTCCCATATTCGACCCTGGTCGTGAAAAGAGAATTTTTCAACGAATGAAAGATGAAAATCCCGGACCCTTGGACGATCAGGCAATTGTAAGATTATTTGAGCGGGTTATTGACGAATCAAGGCGCTTGGAGCGAATCATGACTGAGAGCGAAAAATGAATCAGTTTGGGGAAATTTTATGCTGATAATTATGAAAAAATGTGCCGACGAAACAGCACTCGATCATATCAAAGAATTTCTTATTACCAGAGGCTTTGATATCCACCAATCAACAGGCGTAAAGCAGATTATAATCGGAGTTATCGGAGATACTGATTCGCTAGACATTAAAGAACTTGAGTCAATTAACGGTGTCCTGCAGGTTGTTAGAATAATGAAGGAAGATGAACGATGTCTCAATTCACCGTGACACCCGCATACCCAACTACCTGATTGAAATCCCCTGATACTTCGCCACTTGTAGCATAACGAATCAGTTCACTTTTTGTTGCCCCCATTTCAATGGCAGCCACTAGCATAATGGTCGCGGGGATAACCCCACACATGGAAATCCCCCTACCCTTCACAATCGAATACATTCCCTCAGGATTCATATTCAAAACCTCGTGGATTGCCAGATTATCCTCATGTCGGGCCACCTCTGCAGGTTGGTAGTGAGACATGTCTGAACTAGCAACAATAAGAACCTCTTTGTCATATTCATCGATGGCCTTAGCCAGCGATAATCCCATGCTTTTGCACGAAGAATAATCGCTGAATCCGAGACAAATAGGAACAATGGTAACATCTGGTCTGAGGAATTGAAGAAATGGTACTTGAACCTCGATAGAATGTTCGTATTGATGAGCAGCGCTGTCTTCTTCCAAAAGGGTAGAATGTTTTAATAATAGTGCCGAGAGTTGCTGGTTAATGCCAGCATTGCCAAGTGGGGTCACCCATTCTCCAAGGGGAAATAAAGCTGCACTTGAGCCAACACCATGATGATTCGGTCCAAGGATCACAACTGTCTTAGGAATTTTAAGGCGAGCATAGACTGCCCCAGCGACAGCACCTGAATAGACATATCCGGCATGTGGAACGATAGCCCCAAGCGCCTTTATTTGCCTGTCATTTACCTTTACAAGCTTCTCTAGTTGAGCTCTGAGACGTATTGGATCGCTAGCATAGAACTGACCTGATACCGCAGGCTGTCGTACCATAGCAACACTCCTTTTGGGAATCTCAGTCAACCCTTATCACCAGTCAACGTCGATGTCTCATCAGTTGTTGTTTGAAGGATTCCTTCAAGAGGAAGTTCTTCCTGTTGTTCATATGTGCCTTCGACTACCAGATCTTCAATTTCCCGTAACGTTGGTAACGATTTCAGATCCCTCAGACTGAACATTTCGAGAAAATACCGCGTTGTGCCATAGATCAATGGTCTTCCTGGAATATCTTTTTTCCCGAGAATTTTTATCAGTTTTTTTTCGAGGAGTGTCTTGATTACACCTCCCGAATCTACACCACGCAGGTATTCTATTTCAGCCCGGGTAATTGGTTGCCGATATGCTGTAATTGCCAGGGTTTCCAGCGCAGATTGACTGAAGCGAGATGTCTTTGTTTTAACAAGTCGACGAACATAACCCCCGTTTTCTTCACGAGTTCTGAATTGGTACCTTTTGGCAACTTCCGCGAGAAAAATGCCACGCTCTGGATTATCATATTCAGCTTGAAGTTGAAGTATGCAGGTGCGAATAAGGTCTCTATCATACTCTTGAAGTATACTGCAAAGCCTGTCAAGTGACATGGGTTCTTCTGAAATAAAGATAAGGCTTTCCAAAATTGACTTGAGTCTACAAGCTGTCACCTTTATCCTCCTGCTCATGTCTGTCTGAAGTTTCAACGACAGCCGGCCTGATCCAGATAGACCCGTATTGCTCTTGTTGGCGGACTCGAATCAATCGTAGTTTACAGAGTTCAAGAATAGCGAGAAAAGTAGCAACCAGATAGTCCCGGTCCGCGCAGTTTTCGAAGAGTTCCGCAAAGTCTAGCAGCTCTTTTTCTTGTAAAAGGGAAAGAATTTCATTGATTCTCTCTGCAATGCTGATGGATTCGGCACTAACCTCATGGAAGCTTTCATGAGGTGTCTTGATAAGGATGCCTCTAAATGCCTCAATAAGAGCGAACAGGTCAAGTTCCAGTGGCTCACTTGACATCAAGGTGTCAGATTGAAGCTCTTTTGAGACAAATGATCGGGCAAAGAGTTCTCTGCCAAGTAGCTTTTGATCATTGAGACGCAGCGCCGCCTCTTTATATCTGCTATATTCGACCAGTCTCCGAATTAGTTCCGCTCGAGGGTCTTCTCCTTCTTCATCGGGATTTTCTTCATAACGGGAGGGGAGAAGCATGCTTGATTTGATCTGGATAAGGGTAGATGCCATCACCAGAAAATCTCCGGCAATTTCCAGGTTTAGTTCCTTTAATAACTTGATGTATTCAAGGTACTGCTTGGTTATTATTGCAATAGGAACGTCGTAAATATCCAATTCACTTTTCTTTATTAAATATAAAAGAAGGTCAAGAGGACCCTCAAATTTCTCAAGTCTTACTTTATAAGATACGTCGTATCTATCTGAACTATCGATGTAATCTTCGGATAGATTTAAATCCAAACCAAATCTCCCGTCCATTGAAATAGTCGCGCTGTGCTGTGTATTGTAAGGCGTTGAAACTAGAATGCTTCTTTTACGCGATTCATGGTTTCAGTATAGTCTCGTAACGCGAGTCGTATTTTTATGTTCTGTTGTAAGAGAATGCCAACCGGCAGCAAAGAACAAGTATTCAAATTACTCTCTAAGCATAAAAAAGCATGCTATCGCATGAGGAACGAGGTAACACCGTATATTATAGACGCCTGAGGCCCTGCCAGTAACCGTATGCCAAAATCGAGCATCGGTGCAATGACATAGTTGAATACATTCGTAAAGAATACTAAAACAATGATTATGATCATTCCGTAGGGTTCAATGCGGGAATATGAGACTGCAAATCTGTAGGGAAGAATTCCGGCTACGACACGACCTCCGTCAAGCGGAGGAACCGGAATCAAGTTGAAGAGACCGAGAAGCAGATTTATATAGATCGAAAATGCCAGCATTAAAGAAACCGGCTCAAGAATCAAATGTCCCGCAACACCCAGATCGAGCATTGCGACACCTCGCAAGGTTATAGCTGATGCTGTTGCGAGCAGGAAGTTTGTGGCAGGACCAGCCACAGCCACCCAGATCATATCTCTTTTAGGATTTTTCAGCTTCCCGAAATCAACGGGAACAGGTTTTGCCCAACCTATTCCAACCAGAAATACCATTAGAGTTCCAAATATATCAAGATGTTTTAGGGGATTTAAGGTTAGGCGACCGAGTGATCGAGCAGTGTTGTCACCAAGTTTGTAGGCTACATATCCATGAGAAACCTCATGACAGGTAATGGCGAACAATGCAGGAACAAGCATGATCGAAAGTTTGAACAAAAAGTTTTCCATATACCTTCTCAACTGTAGATTTTGATGATGAAGATTTTGATGACAAATCGATTATAACTAACAGATTGGGCTGTATATGTCAACGAATGCACGCCAACGCGTAATGAGGCAGACTTCCAAAAGTTAAAAAAAAGGCGGGATCGCTCCCGCCTTTCTTCACTTATGTAGATAAAGAAACTAAATATCGTAGTACAGAGCGAATTCCATAGGAACCGGACGCATGCGAACAGCGTTAACCTCTGCTTCGGTCTTATACTCAATCCATTTGTCGATGACATCAGCCGTGAAAACATCGCCTTTCAACAGGAAGTCATGGTCTTCCTGGAGGGCTTTCAAGGCTTCCTCGAGACTACCCGGAGCTGAAGGGATGCCGACCAGTTCTTCAGGTGAAAGACCGTAGATGTCTTTGTCAAGGGGCTTGCCTGGATCTACCTTGTTTTCGATACCGTCAAGCCCAGCCATCAATATTGCTGCAAAGGCCAGGTAGCCGTTGCAGGATGGGTCTGGTGTCCGGAACTCGACACGCTTTGATTTTGGATTGGTGGAGAACATGGGGATACGCAGAGCAGCAGAACGGTTTCTGCTGGAGTAGCACATATTGACCGGAGCTTCAAATCCAGGAACAAGACGCTTGTAAGAGTTTGTCGTCGGATTGGTTAATGCGCAGAGTGCCTTGGCATGTTTGATGATTCCACCGATGTACCAGAGTGCCATCTGAGACAGCCCGCCGTACTTGTCACCGGCAAACAGGTTGGTCCCGTCCTTCCAGATGGACACATGGGTGTGCATACCGGAGCCGTTGTCGCCATACAGAGGTTTCGGCATGAAGGTAACAGTCTTGCCGTTACGCAGCGCTACGTTCTTGATAACATATTTAAACCATTGAAGTTGGTCGGCCATGTCTAACAACGACGCGAATCGCATGTCGATCTCGGCCTGGCCACCGGTAGCAACTTCGTGATGCTGACATTCGATACGAATACCGACATTCTGCAGTTCCATAACCATTTCGGTACGGAGGTCGTTCTGGGAGTCGGTCGGAGATACCGGAAAGTAGCCTTCCTTGTGGCGAGGCTTATAGCCAAGGTTGGGGAATTCTTCGCGGCCAGTGTTCCATGCACCTTCTGACGAGTCAACAGCGTAGAAAGACTGGTTTGAAGATGAATCAAACCGTACATCATCAAAAATAAAGAACTCAGCTTCCGGTCCGAAATATGCTGTGTCGCCGATGCCGGATGCTTTGAGATAGGCTTCAGCTTTTTTTGCAATATTGCGCGGGTCGCGGCTATAACCTTCTTTGGTAATCGGATCAAAGATATTGCAGATCAAACTGAGGGTCGGAATTGCGGTGAAAGGATCCATGATTGCGGTGGTGCAATCAGGAAGAATGATCATGTCGGATGCATGGATTGGCTGCCAGCCACGAATGGATGAGCCATCAAAACCCAAGCCATCTTCAAATACATCTTCATCAAATTCACTGATGGGCACGCTGAAATGCTGCCAAATTCCAATAAAATCCATGAATTTGAAATCTACCATAAGTGCGCCATTGTCTTGTGCAAACTTTACTACTTCTTGCGGTGTCATTCATTCTCTCCTTTATAAAGTTAAATAGACGCGATTAGATTGCGTCTTGTCCTCGCTCACCGGTTCTGATACGGACAACCTCTTCCACGGTGGTTACGAATATTTTGCCGTCGCCAATACGTCCGGTTTTTGCCGATTGCTCTATAGTCTCGACTACCTTTGTCACCAAGTCGTCACCGACAATAATTTCCATCTTGATTTTCGGAATAAAATCAACAACATATTCAGCGCCACGGTATAATTCCGTGTGGCCTTTCTGTCTGCCGAATCCTTTAACTTCACTAACAGTTATCCCTTGGATTCCAATCTCGTTAAGAGCTTCTTTAACTTCGTCCAGTTTGAACGGTTTTATTATAGCTTCTACTTTCTTCAATTGAATCACCCCCTCAGAAAATTTTCATACAATGCAACATTATAAACTGTACCTGGCTAGGGAAAAAAACGTATGACTCACCGTCTGAATGCAAAATTTCTGCCCAAGTAATAAAAAATATCATAACCTTTGATAATCAAATAGTTACAGATATTCGTATCGATATGCAGTCGCAAGCTTGGCCTGATAATTAGGCAATTATGAATTGGGTGACTGTATTTTGTGCACCCTGTCAGGCTATAGCAAAACCTGATGTTGGAGTAGATGAATATTTAATCTATCTCAGTTAACTGGAGCAATGCATATATTTGCTGAACGCGTGGCATCTGAATGCCTTTTTCAGCAGCAACCAAAAGAGGAACACCAAAAATTGCTTCAAGTTCTAATGGTCGCTCTTTAAGTCGATCTATCAACATTGACGGTTTATACTGCCCCAAATTCTTCGATGATTCTACCATTTTTCCGGCCAGGGATAACGGGATATCATTCAAGAGAGATTGGGCATTGGCTGCGGTAATAACTTCTTCCATCACCTCACTTACCAATTGGCGAGTTGGTTCAAATTTCAATATGATATCAATCGGTTTTAACATAAGCGCACAGATACCATTAAAAGGTATGTTCCAGACGAGTTTTTCCCAGCGCGCACGTTTAAGGTCCGAAACAGTTCGACATTCTACGCCCGCGCTCCTGAAACGTGATGCAATTTCTTGTATCCTGGTGCTATCAGTTTTTGAATACTCCCCCAGAAGAATTCGCCCTTCACCCAAGTGGTGTACCTCTCCTGGTTTTTCTCGATTAGAACAGAGGTAGGCGACGCCACCAAGAATTCTTTCTTCACCAAAAAGAGCGGCAAGCGTTTCTTCGTTTCCCAGACCATTTTGCAGCGTTAGGATCTGAGTTTTGTCACCAACAAGCGGAGTTATGAGTTCTACAAATGAAATGTTTGCAAATGTTTTTAAACCAATCAGAACAAGGTCGACTATTCCTATTTCAGAGGACGAACGGAAACCCTTAACCATTGGGAGATGGAAATTCCCGTTAACGGAGTATACCGTTATCCCTTCGGATTTTATAACTTCATAATCGCTTCGCAGCAAAAAGTATACATCGTTTCCGGATTTCTGCAGTACAGAACCATAATAGAGTCCCAATGCTCCTGCACCTACCACAGCAATACGCATTCCGGTTGTTCTCCTCTTCCGTCCTCGGCGGTTTCTCCGCAAGGGCTCTAAATAAGCTGGTTTGCTTGCATAAACATTCTGATAAGGGTATAAACTACCAAGAGAAATCATAGACACGTGACCGTAAACAATCGCGCTGTAAAGTAGCAGTGCGATCAAGGAGTCCTTCAATCTATGAAAATATTTTTCTATATCATCTTTCTATTCTCATTCGTTGCGAACAGGGCAATTGCTGATATCTATCGCTCTGTTTCCAAGGATGGTGTTGAATGTTTCACTGATGCACCAGTTAACAGAAATTCTATTCTTGTCATACGTGAGCACCGCAAGATAAAGGCAAGTAAGTTGGATTCAAAAAGGATAGTCTCTGCAGGGACACGTAAATTACAGTCAACCACCCTGGTATCTAAGCCAAAATCGTTTGTTTTGCCGGTTAAAGGGGTTATTTCGTCAACAGTCGGGCTTCGATATGATCCAATTGATGGAATGCTGCGAGATCATAAAGGCGTTGATATTGCCATACCGGAAGGGACACCGATAAAACCCGTGGCGACTGGAATCGTCTCGTATAGCGGGATGCGAGGCGGTTATGGGAATATTGTCATTATTGAACATGATAGTGGAATGACGACCCTGTATGCCCATAATAATATTAATTGGGCAGAAAGCGGTGACAGGGTAGACGAGAATACGACCATCGCGCTGTCTGGTTCAACGGGGCGATCGACAGGCCCGCATCTTCATTTCGAGGCTTGGCTCGAGGGACAAAACGTGACCTCTGATTTTTTTGACGACCCGTCTTCCATCCAAAGATATCCAAGCTCCAAAATGATTACACGAAAAGTCAGTTTTATCCGGAAGGTTGTAAAGGCTGACGGCTCTATTCTTCTTACCAACCTGCCCCTTGTTCACCCCTGAAAAGCTTGATGTGCCTCACTGACAGGAAACGCATGTAGTATTGACGCCTGATTCAGGCAAGAAAAGACCTTAAAACATCTATAGTTACACCTTCTAACGTATTAGTGATGTGTAGCGCTCCGGCGAGACGCTCTGCTGGGTAACTATTTGTAATTGCTACAACATTGAGACCTGCGCCAGTAGCTGATGTGATTCCTGCAGGAGTGTCTTCGATTGCGATACAATCTTGAGGAAGAATAATTGAATTGTCATATAGATCAACGAGGCGTTGATGAGTAAGGAGATAGCTTTCAGGGTCTGGTTTGCTGGCCTGTACATCATCAGCGGTTACTATTGCATCGAAAGAACCTTCTAATCCGAATTGTTCTAGTATCGGCACTATGTCACGTTTCAAGGCTCCACTGCAAAGGGCAAGCGGAAGACAACCGGAAAGAGCATTAATAAGTTCAATGACTCCTGGATAGGGTTGAACGCCCAGTCGAACGATTCTTTCAAAGACGTCAGCTTTTTGAGAAATTAGTTCGCACAACATTCCTTCACCCAAAAATTTCCCGGCGCTGGTAAAGGCTTCCCTAAAAGCGTCCCTGTCGTCAAATCCGATATATTTATCAAGATATTGCTCCCATGAATATCCAAGCTTTAACGGTTGTAGAACACTCTGAAATGCCTGAAAATGAATCGGCTCAGTGTCAACAATAATGCCATCAAAATCGAAAATCACCGCTTTCAGCATAGTACCTTCCTTGATGAATTCAAAAAGAGTAGACAATTGGGAATAATCTCCTTGGGAACTTTACCCTCTGTTTACTTCGAGGAATGCTTCGAGTGCCGATGCTTGTACTTTTTAAAACCAAAAACGCCAATAAGTACGATGCCGACTCCAAAAGCATTGGCAAGCAAATCACCCAATTCTGCCATTCTGGTAGTAGTAAAGATATTCTGAAGAAGTTCCACAATACCTCCCAGAATTATGGCAGCACAAGCTATCGTGCCCCACTTTATTTTTGTAAGAGACGAGGATCCTGCCAGTGCCCAACCACCGAAGAAGGTAAGGCATCCGTAGGCAAATGCATGTAAGAACTTGTCCCAACCCAGTATTTTTGGCTCTGGTACAGGAGGCGAGGGATCAAGTGACAACCATAAAATCGTGGTTACCCAGGTAAGCAAGACAATACGTCTAAAGAACGTAGAAGTAAAAATAGAGTACAGAGACATTAATGGAATCTTTTCTTTCTACTTATCAATAACTTCAATTTTGGTCAGCAAATATGCCTTGTAAATTGAATTGATGTAAAGTTACTCGCACCAGCTAACATCTCCCCCACCCTTGCGCAGGACTATAGGGATATCGTCGATGAGACTCACTACTGAACTGACTGCAGCGGAAAGGTTTCCACCGTCAATGACAAGGTCTAATAGTGTTCCCATTTCATGATCTACGGCTGTAGGGTCACCGATCGGTTCTTCCCCAGAGCGATTGGCACTGGTAGTAATGATCGGGTGCCCTAATGCCTGAACAATTGCTAAGCAAATTCTGTTGTCCGGGATTCTGATTCCAACGGTTTTCTGCTTAGTTACAAGAAGACTAGGAACAACATTTGTGGCATTAAGCACAAAGGTATAGGCCCCCGGTAGAAATCGCTTCATTACCTTATACTGGAAATTACTCACCCGGGCATATCGAGCAATATCGGAGAGATCGCTACAGATGAATGAAAAAGGTTTATTCTTTTCACGCTGCTTGATGGAATAAATGCGCTCAATTCCCCGTTTACTCATGATACTGCACCCAATTCCATACGTTGTATCGGTGGGATAAGCGATAACCCCTCCTTTTTCAAGGATGTCGACAATTTTTGAAATGAGACGAGGTTGGGGATTGTTTGGGTTTATTTCCAGTAACATAGTCATACTCCCGGATTCAGGTCTCGAAGAGACTCATGGACAAAGAGACCATCTTTTTGGATCAATTTGTCGTCAAACCAGATTTCACCATCACCTGTGAGGATCTTTACAAGATCCCAATGAACTGCAGAACGATTGCCGTTATCACATTCTTCGTAGCTCTGTCCTGGCGTTAGATGGATCGATCCGAATATTTTTTCATCAAACAGAGTATTCCTCATCGGCACGCTGATCATGGGGTTCATACCGATAGCAAATTCACCGATGTATCGAGCACCTTCGTCCGTGTCCAAGATCCGGTTTAGTGGCTTACTGGAAGCAGCTGCAGAAGCCTTGACTATCTTCCCCTTGGCAAAATCGAAGCGGACATCGTTGAATTCTTTTCCCTGATATACTGAAGGACAGTTGTAAGTAATATACCCTTCTACAGAATCACGAACAGGAGCGGTAAAGACTTCTCCATCGGGGATATTGAAACGGCCGTCACACTTGATGCTCTTTAACCCTTTGATACTGAATGTAATGTCGGTGTCCGACGACGCTATGTGCACCTTTTCTGCACTGTCCATGATTTTTTTAAGTTTACTCTGTTTCCTCGATTCTTCCCGCCAGTCAATGCAGCATGACGAAAACAGATAGTCTTCATACTCGTCAAGGCTCATACGAGCCTCCTGAGCAGCACCGTGAGTTGGAAATCGCGTTACTACCCAACGGGTATTTTTAACTCTCCAGTCTTGAAGCGGTCTCATTACTTTGGAGTAGGCAATCATAGTATCTTGATTGGCCTGGGCCATGACCATGGAGTTTTCTGATGAACCAATCCCGATAAAAACGGTAACCTGCCTCATGAAGTCAAGTTTGTGCTGGGGGAAATACGATATCTGGTTCTTACTGGCGTTGCAATAAAAAAGCCGGTTAATATCAGGGATCGAAAAATCGTACTCAACGTATTTTGCACCCTTTTGGATACATTGGGCATAAATCTCCTTCACTAGAGGAAAACAGGAAAATCCAGAAGCACTGATCAGCACGACATCGTTTTTTTTGACCCGTGTTGAATAGTTAACAAGCACTTCAGCCAATTCTTTGATTCGTGGATCCTGCATGTCTCTCGATCCCCTTCCTGAATTCTGTAGAAAAGATAAATCCGTACGGTTTTTACGATGGGTGACAGCATAATGGTGACGTGGACAACATTGGAACGTGAGAATAGATCTGTAAGGCGGGCATTTTACCTATGTTTTTCCCGTGTGGCCGAAACCGCCTTCGCCTCTGGCTGTCTTGCCAAGTGAAGAGACTTCGGTGAATTCAGCCCTGACAAAACGCGAAAAAACCATCTGTGCAATTCTGTCGCCGGATTTTATGAGAAATGGTTCTATGCCATGATTTATCAAAATAATCGCGATCTCGCCTCGATAGTCGGGGTCAATGGTGCCGGGAGAGTTTACTAAGGTAATTCCATGACGAAGGGCAAGTCCGCTTCGCGGGCGAATCTGGACCTCATAACCGTCGGGAAGTTCAAGGGCAATTCCTGTTGGTATAAGTGCGCGTTCACCAGGAGCAAGAACAGTTTCCTCCGGCATGTCGGCATACAGGTCCATGCCAGCCGAATGGGTCGTCATATAACCGGGGAGTTGGTTGCAGCTATTGGAGCGAAGACGTTGAATTTTAACGGTGAGGATATCATTCATGGGATGTCAGAGTGAAAATGAAGACGAATCGATGGAAAGATCATCCAGTTTACCCATCAATTCCAGGTTCAGAAAGCAATCCTGAAAGAGTTCATTGCATAATTCAATTATATCGTTGGGAGTGACACGTTCCAAACCGGCAATTATCTCAGGGATGGGTACCTGTCGATCAAAATAAATTTCATTTTTTGCAAGCTTGGTCATTCTGTTGTCGGTGCTTTCCAGCGACAGGAGAAGATTCCCCTTCAGGTGGTCAATAGAGAAAAGCATTTCTGCTGAGGTAACCGGGTCATTCTTTAGCTTTTTCATAAGTTGAAGAATTAATTCGATAACCTCATATAGTTGCTCTTTCTTGGTGCCGGCATAGACAACAAAAGTACCAGCGTCAGAGTGGGAAAGTATATAGGAGTATACTGAGTAGGCCAAACCTCTTTTTTCCCGAATTTCCTGAAAAAGTCGGGAACTTATGCCCCCACCCAAGATGGTATTTACTATGTAGCCGACATACCGTTTCGGGCTGTTCTGGGGGAGCGCCTTTGTACCTAAACAGAGGTGAACCTGCTCCAGGTCTTTATTGGTTAAATTCACTTGTTTCTTGTAGCTGGGAGTCAGTTTATTCTTTGTGTAGGACCCCGGAGTGACATTGGAAAAAAAGTTCTCTAGAAGAGCCATGAGGTCTTCATGAACGACATTCCCCGCAACGGCAATGATGATCTCTTCAGCACAAAAACGTTTTTTGCTGAAGTCGAGAAGGGTATCGCGGGAGATTCTGCCGACGGTTTCCTCACTACCAATGATCGACATGCCGAGAGGGTGTGATTTCCAGAGGTTTTGACAAAAAAGGTCATGAATGTAGCTGTCAGGGCTGTCTTTCATCATCCAGATTTCTTGAATGACGACCTTTCTTTCTTTTTCTATGTCTGCGGGATCAAAAAGTGAGTTCAGGAAGATATCGGCCAAAAGATTGACGGCCTTGGGTAATGCTTCGTTCAGAACCTTTGCATAATAGCAGACATATTCTCGGCAGGTGAACGCATTAAGGACACCACCCACGGAATCAATTTCGCGGGCGATGTCCAGTGCGGTTCTTGTCGTTGTTCCTTTAAAAAGCAGGTGCTCAATGAAATGAGCAGCTCCATTTATGTCACTTTTATCATTTCGTGATCCGTTGGTGACCCATATTCCGATTGAAACGGAATGGGAATGGGGCATCATTTCACTGATAACCCGTATTCCATTTTGTAACACCGATTTATTAATCATGTAATAACTATACCCCTGAAAAGTTAAATTTCCAGCGGTTGGACAGAAGATTATTGGGGAAGAGTGGCACCAAGAGCCTCTTTGCGTGAAAGTTTTATTTTGCCCTGTTTATCGATGCCAATACATTTAACCAGAACCGTATCTCCTTCGCGGAGGACATCACTCACGTTTTTAACTCGTTCGGTATCAAGCTCTGAAATGTGAACAAGCCCATCAGTGCCAGGGAATATTTCAACAAATGCGCCGAAATCCATGACCTTCCTAACAGTTCCCATGTAGAGTTTGCCTTCTTCAGCCTCAGCGGTCAGGTCGCGAATCATCTTGATTGCCTTCTCGCATGCGGCCATGTCGTGACTGGCAATATTAATCTTGCCGGTATCTTCAATATCAATAGTAACACCGGTTGCATCAGTAATTCCTCGGATGTTCTTCCCGCCAGACCCGATGACGTCCCGGATTTTGTCGGTTTTTACATAGATTGTCGTAATCCTCGGCGCGTAGGGAGACATTTCGGCTCGTGGCGCGGCCAATTCACCGGCCATTTCATTGAGGATATGGAGTCTTCCCTCGCGGGCCTGTGCTAAAGCTTCTTTCATAATCTCTCGAGTTACACCGGCTATCTTGATGTCCATCTGCAACGCAGTTACACCATTGGCAGTTCCGGCAACCTTGAAATCCATGTCCCCCAGATGATCCTCATCACCGAGGATATCAGAAAGAATTACCACAGAATCACCTTCTTTAATGAGACCCATGGCAATTCCGGCTACAGGGGCCTTGATGGGTACACCGGCATCCATCATTGAAAGGGTACCGCCACAGATTGCTGCCATGGAAGAGGAACCGTTGCTTTCGAGGGTCTCTGATACGATTCTGAGGGTATAAGGGAAGTCATCGTAGGAAGGGAGAACCCTTGCAAGTGCCCTTTCAGCAAGAGCACCATGGCCTATCTCACGACGTGCCGGGCCAAGGCGCATACTGGTTTCTCCCACGCAAAACGGTGGAAAATTGTAGTGAAGCATAAAACGTTTTTTCGTTTCCCCATAGAGCGAGTCGACTCGCTGTTCAGCAATGCTGGTGCCTAAGGTCGCTGCAACCAGAGCCTGGGTTTCTCCTCGGGTGAACAGCGCGGAACCATGCGCCCGTGGAAGCAAACCGGTTTCACAAGTGATTTTTCTGACAGTTTTTGTGTCTCGACCATCAATTCGTTCACCATCTTTTG
Organism: Geobacter sp.; assembly: GCA_003857395.1. Next base: position 37,013 of record RPRC01000089.1, on the reverse strand, counting down.
CGATATGCTCACGAACAATCTTGTACTCAAGATCGGAAAGAAAGCCGGCAATCTCTCCCTCACGTCCCTCAAAATCTGTCTGCAGGCTTTCGATGGTTTCAATTTTAATTGCCGTAAGACTGTCTTTTCGATCCATTTTCGACTTAATCCTCACAGCTTCCTTAATCTTCGCAAAAGCAAGTTCAGAAACCCGTGCCATGAGCACTTCATCAACAGTCGGAGCGATAACTTCTAACTTTGGTAAGCCAATTAATTTCTGAAGTTTTTCCTGAGCGACAATGATTGGCTGAATTGACTCATGGGCGAAGAAAATTGCATCGAGCAGATCCTGTTCGGATACCATTTCAGCGCCACCTTCGACCATGATGACCGCATCTTTGCTTCCGGCAACAACAATATCAATATCGCTTGTCAGAAGCTCATCTGCTGTAGGATTACTGATAAAATTGCCATCAACCCTGCCAACTCTGACACCAGCAATTGGTCCATTAAAAGGAAGATCGGATATGGTGAGAGCTGCTGATGCGCCAATAAGGGAGAGTATCCCTGGATCGTTATCAGGGTCCGCAGAAATAACGGTGGCAATGATCTGGGTCTCATTGAGGAAGTTTTCCGGGAAGAGTGGGCGAATTGGCCGGTCAATCAAACGACAGGTTAGAGTCTCTTTTTCCGAAGGGCGACCTTCGCGCTTGAAAAAGCCGCCGGGAATTTTGCCTCCGGCATAGGTTTTTTCTTGATAATTTACGGTTAGAGGGAAAAAACTCTGGTTTTCCTTTGCGTTTTTTGCAGCAACTGCTGTTACCAGTACCATGGTGTCTCCGCTGCGCACAACGACCGCACCATTTGCCTGCTTTGCCATCCAACCAGTTTCAATACTAACAGTTTTACCCTGAATTTCAGCTTGTACTATTTGTTTCATTTCTATGGCCTCCTAGCCAACCTGGTGTTTGTTGGGGCCGTCGATAAAAATACTAACAAGGCACAGCCTTGTTAGTTAGTACCTTTACCCGCGCCCCCAACAAAAAAACGAACGGGCATAAAGCCCGTTGTAAAAATAAAAAGGCAATATATCTCGTTACGCGTGAGATATATTGCCTTTTTTTATCTCCTGATGCCTAATTTGGAAATAATGGCACGATATCTCTCAACATCTTTACTCTTCAAGTAGTCGAGCAGACGTCTTCTCTGGCCGACGATCTTCAGCAGACCCCGTCGGCTGTGATGGTCCTTCTTGTGGATCTTGAAATGTTCCGTCAGATATGTGATTCTCTCAGAGAGAATCGCTATTTGCACTTCAGGAGAACCGGTATCATTCTCATGACGTTTATGAGTCTCAATGATTTCCTGTTTCTTTTCGGTTACCAGCATTCTGCACACCCCCTTTCCATAAAAAATATATTTATAAAACTAGTCTATTGTTTGACGAAGGCTCTTTTAATTACCATATATGCCTTGTTGTGTAAAGGAAAACCTAAGAGAAAACCCTTAAAAGACGAATGGTTTTCTCTTTGTCTGACGTACTTGGTTGACTGATTGAAGCAATTGCCAGTAGCTTACCCTCATACACTAGACAAGCTGTTTGCTCCGGCAATAATCTTCCCTCAGGAAGTGTAGCATAATCACCTTCGGATGGGGATCTGCCAAATCCAACATTTTTTGCCCCCGAATCAGTAAGGGGTACGCATGGCAGGTGTGAAAGAGCACGTAGTGGAGAAATAAGAACTTCGGGCAAATGACCATCCAGAGAGAGTTTCTGCAGCAGTTCCAATGGTATTGCCATTTCCTCAGCGAAAGAGCCACTTCTTAATCTTCGAAGTTCGACCAGGTGTGCCCCGCATCCCAATGCATCACCGATGTCGTTTGCAAGGGTTCGAACATATGTACCACGCGAACAACGAACCGTGAAAGTTACATACGGCAATTGATATTGATTCAGCGAGAGCGTGTGTACGCAGATCTGACGTGCTGCTCGTTCCACTTCCTCGCCAAGCCTGGCAAGCTTGTATAAAGGAACTCCGCCCTGCTTTATAGCGGAAAACATGGGTGGAACCTGTGAAATCGTGCCGGTAAAATTGGCAAAGGCCTCAAGAACCAGTGTCTCGGTTACCTTCTTACTGTCACTTTGCCGCAGAACTTTGCCGGTACAATCCTGGGTGTCAGTTGTTATTCCCAGGCGCATGATCGCCCGATATTCTTTCAGCGACTCATTGAGATAGGAAATGACCTTCGTGGCATCACCGAGCGCAACGGGAAGAACGCCGGTTGCAAAGGGATCCAATGTGCCGGTATGCCCGACCTTTTTTTGATTCAGCACTCGGCGGACTCTGGCAACCACATCATGGGAGGTAATGCCTGCGGGTTTGTCGATAACGAGAAAGCCATGCATCAGGTTAAAATGCCTGATCCAGATAGGTGAAAACGGTTTTCTTCACTTCATCCAAGGTGCCGAGGAGTGTAGACCCGGCAGCGTTATGGTGTCCACCCCCTCCAAAAGCCATTGCGATGGACGACACATTCACTTTTCCCTTGGAGCGGAAGCTGACTTTAAATACACCCTGTTTGATTTCCCGAAAGAAGACGGAGACCTCAACACCATGAATGGAACGAGGGTAGTTTACAAAACCGTCAGTCAGTTCAGAAGTCGCTCCGGTTTTTTGGTACATATCGAGGGTTACGGTAATGGACGCGAATTCACCAGTTTTCGAAACGGTAAGTGTACAAAGGGCAAGAGCGAGGAGTTGCAGGCGTTTCAGTGGTTGACTTTCATAGAGTTTCTCCGCCACTGTCCAGGGGTTAATGCCGAGTGCCACAAGTTCCCCTGAAATCTTGAATGCTTCGGGATCAGCGTTTGAATATCGGAAAGAGCCTGTGTCGGCTACAATGGCAACATATACGCATAAAGCGGTATCATAATCGATTGTAAAGCCGGCGGTTTTCATGATTCGATAGATTAGCGCGCCAGTTGCGGAAGCAGAAGGGTCAACATAGTTATGATCACCAAAGTCTTCACTGTAAGGATGATGATCAATGTTTATAATCTTGCCGAACTTGTCAAAAGAGGAAATCTCCTGCCCTGCTCTTTTCAACTCTCCGGCATCGAGTACAAAACAGACATCAAAAGAGCGGTCTGGAATGGCATGTACTACCGATTTCGCCAAAGGAAGAAATTGATAAGTATCCGGCATTGGGTCAGAATAGTAGAGGGTAACATCTTTTCCTAGTGCACGCAGAAAGGAAGCAAGGGCCATAGTTGATCCTACGGCATCCCCGTCAGGTCCTTCGTGTGTGGTCACAAGGAAGGAGGTATTTAATTCTATCTCACGAATTATTTTCGTTATCATCACTAGTATTCGTGGTTATGATTTCATCAAGGAGTGAGTCAATGCGTCGACCGTAATCAACTGATTCATCGTATTTAAATTCAATTTCAGGAACATAGCGCATGCTGAGAGTTTTCGCAACTTCTTTGCGAATGAACCCCCGAGCGCTGTTAAGACCTTGTTCAGTTGCTTTTTTCTCGGTTTCATCTCCAATAACAGTGAAATAGATCGTTGCCAGATGAAGATCATCGGCAACTTTTACCGCGGTTATTGTTGTAAAACCGATGCGAGGGTCTTTAACTCCCTTTACCAGAAGACCGGAAATAAGTTCATGGATTGCTTCGGCGATTTTTTCGGAACGTTTAATGCTCATAAGTATAATACCCAATTAAAGGGTTGTGGCAACCTTCTCGATTTCGAATGATTCTATGATATCACCAGGCTTGATGTCATTGTAGTTCTCCAGTGATATGCCACACTCATAGCCGGCGGCTACTTCCTTGGTATCATCTTTGAACCGTCGCAGACTGGCCATCTTGCCCTCGTATATGACTATATTGTCGCGAAGGAGACGAACTTGAGAGTTTCTCAACATCTTGCCATCCAGAACGTAGGAACCTGCAACATTTCCGTGCTTCGGAACTGAGAAAACTTCCCGAATTTCAGCACGTCCCAAATACTTTTCTTTGAGTGTCGGTTCGAGGAGACCTTCCATGGCCTTTTTAATATCGTCAACCGCATCATAAATAATATTGTAGAGGCGAATATCAACGCCTTCCTTTTCAGCAAGGGCCTGTGCCTTTACTTCTGGCCGAACATTGAAGCCTAGAACAATGGCGTTACTGGCTGTTGCAAGGTTTACATCGGTTTCAGTAATTGCACCGACGGACGAATTTATGACACGAAGACGGATAGCATCAGTAGAAAGTTTGCGCAAAGATTCTGATACGGCTTCGACGGAACCTTGAACATCACCTTTCACAACAACATTGAGTTCTTTAACCTCACCCATCTGAATTTTCTCATACAGCTGCTCGAGGGAAAGCTTGCTCGATTTTGCCAGTTCTGTCTCGCGCATCTTCTGCTGACGAAGCATTGCAATTTCTTTTGCCTGACGTTCATCCGGCATAATTACGAAATTATCTCCTGCATCGGGTACGCCAGTCAGTCCAATTACTTCTACAGGCATCGACGGTCCGGCAGTTATGACTTTTTCGCCGCGATCATTTTGCATGGCCCTGATCCGGCCATAATGAATGCCGCAAACAAAATAGTCGCCTACCTTTGCCACACCTTCCTGTACAAGGACGGTTGCAACAGGCCCCCGGCCTTTATCCAGTTTTGCCTCGACTATAGTGCCACGTGCCGGTTTGTTGGGGTTAGCCTTCAACTCAAGCACATCGGCCTGAAGAAGGACCATTTCCAACAATTCTTCCAAATTAGTTTTCTGTTTTGCGGATACCTCGACGAAAATGGTTTCTCCACCCCATTCCTCGGAAACAAGGCCGAACTCCATGAGTTCCTGTTTGACACGTTCGGGCTTCGAGTCTGGTTTGTCAATTTTATTGATGGCAATTATTATGGGAACGCCTGCAGCTTTCGAGTGATTAATCGCCTCTCGTGTTTGCGGCATCACGCCATCGTCAGCAGCTACCACGAGTATAACGATATCCGTCACCTTCGCTCCGCGTGCACGCATCGCAGTAAAAGCCTCATGACCGGGCGTATCGAGGAAAGTGATCTTCCTGCCTTTCAGCTCAACATGATAGGCACCGATGTGCTGCGTAATACCACCTGCTTCACCAGCAATGACATTGGTAGTTCTTATGGCATCGAGAAGGGAAGTTTTGCCGTGATCTACGTGGCCCATAATGGTTACAACTGGGGGTCTTTTTTCGAGATTTTCTTCTGAATCAGGTATTGACTCCACGATATCAACCAGATCAACAGCTACGTTTTCCACCTCAAAGCCAAAATCGGATGCAATAATAGATGCCGTTTCAAAGTCGAGTGGGTGATTGATCGTAGCCATGAAGTCCATCTTCATAAGGGCTCGAATCAGATCATTAGCCTTGACACCCATACGTTTGGCCATTTCGCCAACGGTTATGCTTTCACTGATCTTGATAATTCGCTTGATTGCCTTGGGGACTGTAATTTCGGTCTTTCTGGAATCAGGGTCTCTGAGTTTTTCCCTTCGTCTCCCTTTTCCAGGGCGGAAAGACGGCTCAAAAACACGCTCGCGCTTCTCGATTATTTCAACCTTTTTCAATGAATCTTTTTTCTTGCCTGCAGCGGCAACCTTTTTCGGGGCCCTGTCCGATTCAATGGGAGGTGCTTCTTTGCCTTTTCTGCCTTTTTTACGGTCTTCGACAGAGGTGGTGGGTTCCTGTGGAGCCGGTGCAGGAGAAGGAGCTGCCTGTTCGGCAAACTTTGCTGGCCTTGGGGGGGCCGGACGCTCAGTTGGCCGCTGGCGTTCAGATGATCGCTGTGGTTGGCGCTGCGGGGGGATCGGAATTTCAACACGACCGATGATCCGAGCTCTTCCCGGGACATGCTTTTCGGGTTCCGGTTGCGTTACCTGGGCAGATGGTGTTTCTTCTGCTACGGGTTCTGATACTTCAGCCGAAGGCTTCGAAGGAATAGTCGGTTGCTTTTTGGGTTTCGTTTCACTACTCTCGGCGGTGTCTTCTTCTACTTGTTCCGGAGTAGAAACAAGGACAACAGGTTCTTCGGGCGCCACGGAAATCGGCTCATCAACAATTTTCGGCCGACGGCGTATAACGGTAGGCTTAACCCGAGTTTCTTCCTGAGAGGTTTCCTTCACGGATGGTGATGGAGGGGATAGCTTGTTGATATCTTCTTCGGTGACAACCGCCATGTGACTGGTAACGTCCACTCCGACAGCCTGAAATTTTGCTATAAGGTCTTTATTGTCGATCCCCAATTTCTGGGCTAACTCGTGTACACGGGTTTTATTCATATGCACATCCCTCCCCTCTCAAGAAGTTCCTGTATCTGTCTATTTCATTGTTCATTGTATCTACAAAGCCATTACCTTGAACAGCCACAACACTTCGCAGTCCTTTTCCCAAGAGCTCACCAAAATGATCCTTGCTGAAGAGGGTTACATGTGCTACTCCGTGAAGGTCCGCCAATCCGCGTAACCTGTTCCCGATATCCTCGGAAATATCGACAGCGAGTAATACTAGTTTTTTGACGGAAGTTTTTCTTTTTAACATATCAGCAACAAGGTCGCTACCAGAGACAACCTTCCCGGCTTTATTAGCAAGTGCAAGATAAGAGGCGATTCTATCCTCCATTGATTGGATGACCCATGCTTGCAAAACTTTAGCGTCGGAAGCCGGTACATTAGTTTTGAATGCTCGGGAAAACTGGTTCTTTTCACAGGCCTTGTAAAGGCAAGAAGCCTTCATACAAGTATAAGCACCACGTCCGGGAAGTTTATTCATAAGGTCAGGAACCACTGTTCCATCAGGAGCAAGGACAAAGCGCAACAGTTTTAATTTGTCCAGGGATTCTCGACAACCTATACAGGTCCTTTTGGGTTCTTCCTTGGGCATAGACTACTCTTCCGACTCCTCTGCTGGTTCCTCTGGTAAGGCCTCTGTTGCTTCCTCGGCTAACACTACAGGTTGGTCAAGAATTTCAGCTGGAGCTGAATCTAGTGCTGCATCCAACTCTTCCTGAATTTCATCGATTGAACCATCGAACGAGGCATGCTCAAGCATTTCTGCTTCGGCTGCCCTGGTTTCACTTTTGATGTCAATTTTCCAGCCAGTTAACCTTGCTGCCAGTCGGACATTCTGACCTCTTTTTCCAATAGCAAGGGAAAGCTGGTCATCAGCAACAATGATTTCCATGGCCTTCGACTCTTCGACAATATATATCTTTGAAACCACAGCTGGAGCCAGCGCATTACATGCAAAACGTGCGATATCATCTGACCAGGGGATAATGTCGATTTTTTCTCCGCGAAGCTCAGAAACGACATTCTGCACACGCGCACCGCGCATCCCGACACATGCGCCAACCGGGTCAACGTTGTTGTCATGCGAATAGACAGCTATCTTCGACCGACTGCCTGTTTCCCTGACAACTCCTTTTATCTCAACAACTCCTTCGGCAATTTCAGGGACTTCAGCTTCAAAAAGTGCAGCAAGTACCAAGGGATTGGTACGGGAAAGGATAATTTGTGGACCTTTACCCGTCATCTCGATCTTGGTGATCAAGGCTTTAATCCTGTCACCTTGACGATAGACCTCACGAGGGGCCTGTTCAGTATGGGGAAGGATGGCCTCGGCTCGTCCAAGGTCAACGATAAGGTCGCCTTTTTCATAACGGCGGACGATTCCATTAATCAACTCACCCTTGCGACTGATAAACTCGTTATAGATTGTTTCCCGCTCCGCCTCGCGCACCTTCTGAATGATTACCTGTTTCGCTGTCTGGGCGGCAATTCGGGTAAAGTCACTGGCATCCATTTTCATCCCGAGTGAATCACCAATTTCTACGTCAGGATCCACCTCACGAGCCTCTTCGAGGTCAATCTCTTTATAGGAATCGGTGACCTCTTCGACAACAGTCACGAACTCGAAGAGTTCAACTTCTCCAACTTCTTCATTGAAATGGGCTTCCAGGTCACGGGTATTGCGGTATTTTTTATTGGCCGCGGAAAGCACTGCCTGCTCGAGGGCTTCGAGGACAACCTGCTTGTCAATGCCCTTTTCCTTAACGATCGAATCAATTGTATTCTTAAGGTTAAAGGTAGTTTCCACTTCCGAATCTCCTCAAATGTATATGTTATATTAATCTTGCTCCGACCACCGACAATGAGTGTCGAATAGTGGCTGATACCTTACAGAAAATACTTTTACATCTCAAACTCAAGATTGGCTTTTGCTATTGCTGAATAAGGAATAGTCGCGGACTGCCCTTCTTGAAGTTTTAAAAGAATCAAGTCGCCATCCACACCAACAAGCTTTCCTAGAAATGTCTTGCGAAGGTTGCCGGCATCATCGGCAGTGGGGTTAAAAGTCTTGATTTTGATTAGCTTCCCCGTATAGCGATCATAATCGGCGCGTGTTTTGAGTGGACGGTTCAGTCCTGGAGAGGAAACTTCGAGGGAAAATCTCCCTGGAATGATATCTTCCACATCCAGTAGTGCCGACAATTCCTTGCTGACCGCAGCGCAGTCATCGAGCATTACGCCACCTTCTTTGTCTATGAAGATCCGCAATACCATCTGCCGCCCTTCAGGCTTGTATTCGATCTCCACCAACTCAAGGCCGAGTGAGGTAATCAGTGGCAGTACCACGCTTTCAACTTTATCAACTATAGTGGGTTGAACCATTTTTCATCCTGCTGAAAACAAAAAAAGCGAGCTAGTAGCTCACTTTTAAGTGAACATTTAATTGTTATTCTTTTCTACCACGTGACTATTAGTAAAAGCAAGTATTATTTTTAAATCTTAGCTGCTTTTGCCCGGTAAAACGTAATAATTACTGCAAGAAATGATTGTAAGGAAAAACAACTGCCATCAGTCAAAAACATGTTCCGATTCAGCTTCATTTGTGAATCTTGTTGGATGCAATCAGAAATTTTACTTGAAATACGCAGAATAATAAGCGGATTTTGAGTGCCAGGATAATTGAATGGACACTATCAAACGTTCTGCACTGTCAACAATCCTCCATCCGTAGAGAAATTTCAACAAGGAAAATCAGCGATTGCAAGAAGCGCTACCTTTCTTTTCGGGTCTTTTATATCATCTTCATGGCGCATCCGTTACGACTTTTATACGCAAAGGATTGACAGGGAACAGCCTGTCGGTGTATTAGAAAAGCTCTTTCTAACGAAATTATTCTTTTACGAAAGGTTATTCAATGATCACGATCGATTTTGAAAAAATGGGTGGTCTGGTTCCCGCCATCATACAGGACCACGAAACCGGGGAAGTACTCATGCTTGCCTATATGGATGAAAAAACCCTGAACCTGACCTTGGAAACAGGTAGAACCTGGTTTTTCAGCCGTAGCAGAAACAAATACTGGATGAAGGGTGAGCAGTCCGGGAATGTCCAGGATGTAATAGAAGTCTATACTGATTGTGATGCTGACTCTGTTCTTATCAAAGTCAAACAGCACGGCGGAGCTGCTTGTCACACCGGAAATCGCAGCTGCTTTTACGTGAAGCGAGAAGATGATCAGTGGGTAGAACACTCAAATCCGCTCTTCAATCCCGACGAGGTATATAAGAAATGAGTAACCTACTTAAATTCGGGATACCTAAGGGCAGTCTCGAAACAGCGACAGTCGAATTGTTCTGTAAGGCCGGCTGGAACATCGCACTTTCTTCACGCAGCTATTTTCCTTCCATCGATGATGATGAGATGAAATGTAATCTCATCCGTACCCAGGAAATGAGCATGTACGTTGAAAAGGGCACTATTGACGTAGGCATCGCCGGCAGGGACTGGGTCATGGAAAATGATTCTGAAGTGATTACCGTCTGTGACCTTATCTATTCAAAGGTTTCGCGCCGCCCCGCGCAATGGGTTCTTGTTGTCAACCAGGACTCCCCGGTTAAGTGTGCGGAGGATCTGAAGGGTAAAACTATCTCCACGGAACTGGTGGGTTTTACCAAGCGATATTTCGCTGAACGCAACGTTCCCGTCAGCGTGGAATTTTCCTGGGGAGCCACAGAGGCAAAGGTTGTGGAAGGTCTGTGTGATGCAATTGTTGAAGTTACCGAGACCGGTTCCACCATTCGCGCCAATGGTTTGAGGATTGTCGAGACACTCATGACATCTAATCCGATTATCATTGCCAACAAGCAGGCCTGGGAAAACCCCTGGAAACGTGAAAAAATCGAACAGATTGCCACGCTCCTTCAATCGGCACTCAAAGCGGAGAATATGGTTGGCCTCAAATTGAATGCACCGAAAGAGAAGATGGAAGAGATTATAAAGATCCTTCCCAGTCTCAATTTTCCCACAATCTCCAATCTCTACAATACGGAGTGGGTTTCCATCGAAAGTATCCTCCACGAAAAGCAGGTTCGTGAAATTATTCCCGTGCTGCTGAAGGCTGGAGCAGAGGGAATTATCGAGTATCCGCTCAACAAGATTATTTAGCACTCCGGAACGGATCTCGTATACCGTTTGCACCCGCAGAGATAGCCAATAAGGTTATCTCTGCTTTTTTTTGATACATCGTCAACCTTTGAGTTTTACGTGGTTGACAATGATGGTTTTCCTGTGGTACCTGAAATTATGGAGGAAATCATGAAGAAACGAATCGATTGCCTTGCCGACCGCATTATTGCTGGAGGGTTGCTTACGCAGGAAGACGCTCTGGAACTTGCTCGGACGGCGGCAAATGATCTTCCTGACCTGTTCGCGGCGGCAAGCAGGGTCAAAAGGCATTTTGTTGGAAATATGGTTCGTCTATGCTCGATCATCAATGCAAAATCAGGACGATGCGGAGAGAATTGTGCCTTTTGCGCCCAGTCGGCACATCACGTTACGGAAGCCCCAATATTTGCTCTCGTGGCTGAAGAAGCCATTACCTCGGCTGCCCTCGACGCAGCGCACAATGGGTCGGGCTGCTTCGGCATCGTCACCAGCGGAACTAGCCTTGGACCAGGAGAAGAGCTTGAGAGAATTTGCGCTGCTCTTCGTCGCATAAGGAGCGAAAGCAGTATCGAGCCTTCCTGCTCCCTTGGAATCATAGATCAGGAAACAGCGCTGCGTCTCAAGACGGCAGGTGCGGTGACCTATCATCATAATCTGGAAACAGCACGCTCATTTTTCCCGTCCATTTGCACTACCCATGATTATGAAGATGATATCCAGACCATCCGTAATGCACGACAGGCAGGACTGAACGTCTGTTGCGGTGGGATTTTCGGTATGGGTGAAACCATGGCGCAACGGGTGGAGCTTGCCCTGACCCTGCGAGAGTTGGAAGTTGACTCGGTGCCGATCAATTTCCTCAATCCGATTCCGGGGACCCGGCTGGCAGATGCGAATTTTCTGACCCCTCTGGAATGTCTCCATATCATTTCGCTGTATCGCCTGATCTTGCCGACTAAAAGAATTGCCGTCTGTGGCGGCCGCGAGAAAAATCTGCGTGATCTCCAATCCTGGATGTTCTTTGCCGGGGCAAACGCAACCATGATCGGCAACTACCTGACGACAACCGGACGTGACGAACAGCAGGATCTTCAAATGCTCAATGATCTGGGGCTTACCGTCGTTCAGCATGGATGTGGAAAATGATGGTGACGGTTGCCGGATCCACGCGGACAAGAGGGATTTTTATCAGCGGCACCGATACCGGCGTCGGCAAGACGATCGTGGCCGCCGCCATTGCCCTTTCACTCCGGAAGGCAGGACTTCGGGTCGCGGTCTTGAAACCGGTCACCAGCGGTGCAGTTCTTATCGATGGCAGACTTGTTTCCGAAGATGCGGAGCTTCTTCGCTGGGCTTCAGGGTGTAGCGCTCCGTACTGGGACATCGCTCCCTACCTCTTGCGTGAACCGCTCGCACCTTCAGAGTCCGCTGCTCGTGAGGGGGTCGTGATTGAATTGTTTCCAGTACGCGAGGCGTTCGAACGTCTTTCCGCCAATCACGATTTTGTGATTGTTGAGGGAGCCGGTGGACTTCTGGTCCCTCTGGCAAAGAACCTCCTTGTTGCCGACCTGGTTGTAGAACTTTCACTGCCTTTGTTAATCATTGCACGCCCAAATCTGGGTACCGTTAACCATACCCTAATGACCTGCGAATGTGCCCGATCACGGGGTATCGAGGTCCTAGGGGTCGTAATCAATGGTCAACCCGCGCAACCGGACATGGCCGAAGAATACGCGGCGCGTGTAATATCCGAATATTCAGCTGTACCGGTTCTGGCGGTTCTTCCCCGCTTCAGCGAGGCCAATGAAAAGGCAATTGTTGAGTCCATGGAGGAACTTATGAAAAAGCAGCCTCTCGCAGCACTGCTTCCACAGGAGATATCTCATGAAAACCCCTGACACCCATACCCTGCGTGATTACGACCAGAAATACGTCTGGCATCCCTTTACCCAGATGCGTGATTGGGCGGCTGAAGAACCGATTGTTATTGAGCGGGGGGAAGGCTCCTATCTGATCGATACGGACGGCAACCGCTACCTGGACGGTGTTGCGTCGATCTGGACTAACGTCCATGGCCATTGTCGTGCTGAAATAAATGACGCCCTCAAGAAACAGATTGACAGGCTCGAGCATTCGACCCTACTAGGTCTGGCGAATGACCAATCGGCAATTCTTGCAAAAAGACTCATAGAGGTAGCTCCTCCGGGACTGAGGAAGGTGTTTTATTCTGACAATGGCTCCACCGCAGTTGAAATAGCCATCAAGATGGCATTCCAATATCAGCGCCTCAAAGGGGGGAACTCCACGGTAAAGACAAAATTTATTTCTTTTCGGAACGCCTACCACGGTGACACTATCGGAGCAGTTAGCGTTGGCGGTATCGACCTGTTTCATGGCGTCTTCCGCCCGCTCCTTTTTCCGACGATTCTCGCCCCTTCCCCCTATTGTTACCGCTGCGAATCAGGTGGAACCGGAGATGATGCGTGTGAACGTTTCTGTCTCAAGGAACTGGAACGCTTGATGCGAACTCATGGGGAAGAAACCGCCGGACTCGTCATAGAACCGTTGGTGCAGTGTGCAGGCGGTATGGTGGTCCAGCCTCCTGGTTTTGTGAAAAAAGTGCGGGAGTTGTGTGACCAGTACAATATCTTGATGATTGCTGATGAGGTTGCCGTTGGATTCGGCAGAACTGGTTCAATGTTCGCTTGTGAGCGTGAAGGTGTCACCCCGGATCTCATGGCCTTGTCGAAAGGCCTTACTGCCGGCTATCTCCCGCTTGCTGCCACCCTTGCAACCCAAGAAATTTATGATGAGTTCCTGGGTGACTACAGCGAGCTGAAGACCTTCTTTCACGGTCACACCTTCACCGGCAACCCGATAGCGTGTGCCGCTGCCCTGGCAAGCCTCGATCTCTTTGAAAAGGACACGTTGCTGGAAAGCCTTGCTCCGAAAATTGCCTTTCTGGAAGAGAGACTCCTGGAGTTGAGACATCTTGCTCATGTGGGAAATACGCGACAGCTCGGGATGATCGCCGGTATTGAACTGGTTCTGGACAAGAAAACGAAAACAGCCTATCCGTGGGAGCAGCGACTCGGTGTCAGGGTGTGTAACGAGGCACGTAAACATGGACTCTTCCTCCGGCCACTCGGAAACGTGATTGTAGTCTTCCCTCCCCTTTCCATAACCATGGAGGAACTCGAGTTTCTCCTGCAAGGAATAAAAGAAGCCATTCGGGCGGTAACCGGGGAATAGGACGTGCTGGCAGGTATGGTGCCGCTACCCTTCGCGGGCAGGTGCCGCGGGTCCGGCGACACCATGACTTTTACAAGATGTCCGACCGGCAATCCCGGTAATACCTTGCTGGAAAAATTCTTCAAGATCAGCCAAAGCAAGCGGAGGACTAAAGTAGTTCCCCTGCTGTTTATCACAACCCTTCTGCAGTAAAAGCTGCATCTGCTCTTCTGTCTCCACTCCTTCCGCTATGATATCGAGCTTCAGACAATTGGCCAGGGCAATAATTGCCGTGGTGATGGAGGTGCAGTCATGATCGACAAGGATGTCTTTCACAAAACTTTTATCGATCTTCAGAATATCCAGCGGAAATTTTCTTAAATAACCGAGAGAAGAATAGCCTGTTCCGAAGTCGTCCAATGCCAGGCGTATTCCCATTTCCTTCAAACTGTTCAAGGCGGAAATAACATACCCGTCACTGTCAATCAATACACCCTCAGTGATTTCAAGCTTAAGTCTCCGGGGATCTATTCCCGTATCTTGCAATGCCTTGCTCACGGTTTCCACAAGAGTTCTCTTTTTAAAATTACGCCCGGAAACATTAACCGATACCCTCCAGTTGCGATCGGAGCGATCCTGCCAAGCTTTTATCTGCCTGCAAACGGTGAGCAGTACCCACTCATCAATTTCAGTAATCAAGCCCGTTTCCTCGGCCATCGGCACGAAACTGGCAGCCGTCAAAATCCCCCGTTCCGGGTGACGCCACCTGACCACCGCTTCTATACCTGAAATGTCGAATGAAGGAACATGTATGATCGGTTGATAACAGATAAATAGCTCGTTTCTCTTGATCGCAGTCCTGAGTTGCCCTTCCAAGATCAGGTGATCCTTGGCGGTAGTGTCCAGTGATCGCGAATAAAACTGAAAGTTGTTCCTTCCCAGTTCTTTTGCATGATACATGGCGATATCTGCAAATTTGATCAGATCTTCCAGTCTCTCACCATCAACGGGGTACAAGCTGATGCCTATACTGGGAGTAATGATGATTTCAGAGCCGTCAACGTTGTAGGGTGTGGTCAGAGAGTCTTGGATGCGTTGTGCCACTTTTGCCGCATCAAAGTGGTCCCGAACGTTTTTCAGCAGGACAATGAATTCATCTCCTGCAAACCGGGCAATTTCGGCATCAATGCCTTCAAAGGACTCCCTGGTGACATAATCATACTTCCTGATGCCGGCATTCAATCGTACTGCCACTTCCTGCAGAACCTTGTCCCCGATCCCATGTCCAAGAGTATCATTAATTAGTTTGAACCGGTCGAGGTCGATAAAAAGTATGCCTATCTGTGTTTTTGTCCTGGTCGCCAGAGAAATTGCATGGGCAAAATTATCCTCAAAAAGGATGCGATTCGGCAGCCCCGTGAGAGTATCGTAATAAGCAAGCTGCCGGATCTTCTCCTCGACCTCCTTGCGTTCGGTAATGTCCTGAACAAATCCTACTGCCCAGGTAGCCTTGGCTGTTTCGTCCCTGTTGATTCGCGCTTTGGTCAGAATTGTCCGTTCACGACCATCCTGAGTTACAATTTGGCATTCGAAGTTGAAGGTGTTCTCATCAGACAGAGCTTTTTTTATACGCGTGATGACAGCTTCCTTTTCTTGTGGGTGCAGTGAATTTATGAAAATATCGTGCGATATTTTGCCGTTGCCCGGTTTAAAGCCAAAAATATTACAGACTTCCTCGGACCAGTATACTTCACCTGAGTTCAGATCAATTTCCCAGCTGCCCAAATTTGCAATATTCTGCGCATCAACGAGACGAGCTTCACTCTGCTTGAGTTTTTCAAAGGTCCTGCTTGAACGGAGAATATACTGAATCCGATAGCCAATCAGGGGGATGTTCAGCGGCTTGGTTATGAAATCGGTTGCTCCTGCGGCGAAGGCTTTCTTCACGGAGTCGAAATCATCCAGACCAGTCATCATGACTATAGGAACCGTATGGCCATCTTCCGTAGAGCGAATCTCTTTGCAGAGGCAAAAACCATCCTGACCAGGCATTATCACATCTAGTATGATGAGATCGGGCCGCAGCCTGCTGAAAGCAGAAAATACCTCGTGGCCAGCAGCCACTTCTTCCACCCTGAAGCCTTCTGCTTCAAGGGCTTCCCTTACAATGACACGGATGAAACGGTCATCGTCGGCTACAAGCACCAAAGGAACTTGATTTTTCGGTCGGTATTTCAAAACGTAAACCTCCGGTTTGGGAATACTCAGGAACATGTGCTTACATAATACTCCACTCCGCACACATTAAAAAGGGGCTGTTATCGAAACTCAACATTTCATTTATCCGCTACTCAGGAGCCTGTCTGGCTTACCGACGCTGGCAGCAGAAGCCCCCATTTCTTTAAAAATCGGACGTGAAATAGACAGTCTGCGCGAGGAGAACGGCTGAAGCCGTGTGTTTGGTTTGCTGGCGGAATGAATGTGATGTGAAGACAATACATTGCGACGTTGACTATTTGTGTCGCCCCGCTTCCTTGCGTGCAATCCGGAGTTCATCGTCCCTGGTCAGGGTTTCATCGTCCAGTCGAGCCCGAAAAACCCGGTCGATAATTTTCTTGAAAGCAGGCCCGGGTGGAATACCCATTTCCTTAAGATCCTCACCAGTAATGGCCGGGCGTACTCCTTGCAGTTGTGTGAAGTAGAGCGAAATAAATTTCTTGACTCCTTCAACTTTGGTTTTGACCATTATATAGAGAAGGATCTCCACCGGGAGTTTATGGAGCAAGAAGTAAATTTCGCTGCGCTTCATTTCCGGCCCCCTGAAAATACGACGCTGCATGGTTTCGAGGATAGAATCGACCCTGTTTCGCATCTCGAACAGTTTCTTGCGGTACTGCTCTGATACGGACAGACGGGTGCAGGTTTCCATAAATTGGGCGATGGACAGCTGATCACAGAGGGCCAGGAAATAGACGACCCATTTCTCGTACGTCCGCTCAAGGTAGAGAAGATCGAACCAGGCAACGATCTTGACTGTCTCTCTCAGCAGTTGCATGATTTCTGGTGTCAGCTTCAGGTCAGGATGAATAAACTGAAGCAAACCAAGTGAAGCCATGCGTTCGATAGCTCGCAGTGGTTCCTTTTCCTTCAAGATGATTACCAGTTCTGTGAGAAGCCTCTTCCCGCCGAGTTTGCTCAGAAAGTTCATCTTGACGGTATTTATGATGAGATTTTCCGTGTGCTTGGCAATGCGGAAGTCGAGACGCTGCTCAAAGCGAAGTGCCCGGAATACCCGTGTCGGATCTTCGACAAAGGATAGATTGTGGAGAACCCGGATGACCTTTTCATGCAGGTCGCGCTGCGCGGAGAAGTAGTCGACAAGTACCCCGAAATCTTTTCTGTTTAACCTGATGGCCAGGGTATTAATGGTAAAGTCACGGCGATAGAGATCCATTTTCAGGGAGGATCTTTCCACCGTCGGCAATGCTCCCGGGGAAGAGTAAAATTCGAGGCGGGTGCTTGCAACGTCGATCTTAAAACCGTCAGGGAAGACAATTACTGCAGTACCGAATTTATGATGGCTCTTAACCCGGCAACCGTGAGCCTTGGCTAGAGTCTCGGCAAACAGGATCCCATCCCCTTCGACAGTAACATCGATATCGAGGTTTTCCACTCCCAGGAGCAAATCCCGGACAAATCCTCCAACAACGTACACGGGCAAGTCGAGCAGGTCACCAGTTTCTCCTAATTCTATCAGCTTGGTGTAAACCGGGATTGAAAGTCTTTTCTGCATGACGGTTTCCATATGCCGCTTCCGCACCGGGATCTCTTCGCGCTCAATATCGTAGACACCCTCGAGCCGATTATGGACCCCTGCATACATGATTCGGAGAAGATCCGTCCGGGTTATCACCCCCACCAGGGTGCTGCCCTCAATGACAGGCACCAGGCGACGCTCGCGGCCAACGATATAATCCTGGATTTCTGACAGCGGAGTTTGGGGAACCGCTCGCAGAAATTCCGTATGCATGTACTCGGTAACAGACAGATCACCAAGGTTATGGTAGAGGGCTTTTTCCACGATGCGACGGGAAATGATACCGATCATCTCCCCTTCGTAAAGGACCGGCATGGCATTGACGTTGTAACGGGTGAGGAGTTCTCGGGCTTCTGAAATGGTTGCCGTTGACGGCACGGTTTTTACTGGTGAGGACATGATATCAGCAGCAGTCCGTTTGGGATTTACCTGAACATGGAGCAACTCCTCCAGTTGGGAGACAACTTGAATAAGGGTCAGATCTTTTATTGTTGCCGAGGCTGCATGGGGATGGCCGCCTCCCCCGAACTCCCGTAAAACAGCGCCTACATCGACCTCTGGAAGTCGGCTCCGTGCAACGAGGTACACCCTTTTCCCCATATCAACCACGACAAATAGTGCGTCAAGATTCTCCATGTCCCGAATCATGTGAGAAAGAATTGCAATATCGCCGATGTAATAGTCAACGGAAGCCTGGGCTATTGAGATGTCAACACCGTTGATTGTTTTTGTTTTGAGTGATTTGAGAAGATCGTTAAGAAGGGAAATCTGCTCTGCGGTCAGTTCCTGCGTAATGA
This sequence comes from Geobacter sp., assembly GCA_003857395.1. The sequence goes on along the minus strand of RPRC01000089.1, from coordinate 18,692 downwards.
AATCACTAACCGTATTGAGACTGGCTCCCTGTTCGAGAAGCCATGCTGCAGCGCGATAATCATCCACTGTCGTGGAAGGAAAGGTCAGGTTTCCCGTATCCTCATAGATTCCGAGCATCATGAGGGTCGCTTCGGTTGGATTCACGGAAATATTTTTATCCATGAGCATTCTGGTCAAGATGGTGGTAGATGAACCGCATTCGCGGAATTCACCGGCGGAGGGACGAATGTCACCATGAATCTCCGGATGGTGATCGTAAATATGGAAAGTGACTCCGGGAAGGGAAACGACCTCAGAAAATCTCCCGATACGGGACGATTGTTGACAGTCTACGAGAATGAGGAGGGAAATACTCGACAGATCGAGATCTTTGGCCTTTTTGAAGTCGAGTGCGTAACCGGTGGATTTCAGGAAAAAGTCGCGCATGCTCTTTTCCTGGGAACCTGAAAATACCATGGCCGCATTGGGGTAGAGTTTTTTTGCTGCTACCATTGCTCCGAGGCAATCAAAATCGGCGTTTACATGAGTAGTAATAACTTCCATGAGGTATCCGGGAAGAAGGAGGAGCGTTAAAGATTTGAGAGATTACTGTCAGCGTGCGGCCTTTTTATCAAGAGATCTAAAGATCATATCAAGAACTGCCTTCTGCCCTGCTTCGTATTTATTGAGTACGGCGAGACAGGTGCCCATGGGGAAATGATTATGAAGATAATCGGCATCGTGACTGGAAAGAAGAATGATCCTGTTTTTATTTATGCCCTTTTCCGAGGCATACTTCAAAAGTTTGGAACCATCCAGATGCGGCATTTCCAAGTCAATGATCATAAGATCAAGATCTTCCCTCATCGACTTCAGTCCTTGTAAAGGGTTCTTGCATGTCTGTACAACCAGACGCGGATAAAATTGTTCTATATAAGAACTCAGGAGTTGAAGGAAGGACTCGTCGTCGTCAATTATCAGTATTTTGCCCATTTTCTCCTCATATTCCCGGGCGAATCATTCCTGGTGAAATGCCTGCAGCAATGATGGAGTAAGAGAATACCCCTCTTTTTTGCCGCATAATATTCCGTTGGCGGAGATTTCGAATTTCAAGTGAGGCAACTATTCTTATCCCTTAATCCCTTTGGTTGTCGTGTATACGAAGGCTCGCACAATAGGGTTGGTGCTGGTCTTGATCTCGGCCGGAGTCCCTGTCTCAATGATGCGTCCTTCGTGGAGCATGCCGATGCGATCGGAGACATACAGTGCAAAATTCAAGTCATGGGTAACGATGACCGTAGTATTGCGAGCTGTCTCCTTTATCTTGATAATGGTGTTCGCCAGGTCATCAGAATTTATCGGGTCTAGCTCAGCAGTAGGCTCATCGTAGAGAATCAGGTCGGGATTCATGGCAAGGGAACGGGCTATAGCCACCCTCTTCTTCATGCCTCCGGAAAGTTCCGAAGTTTTAAGATGTTCCGTGTTCTGGAGTCCGACCATGGCAAGTTTTTCACGGATAATTTCGCGAATTCGTGTCTCTTTGCAGACCCGCTTCTCCCTGAGCCAGAGACCAACATTTTCTCCAACACTTAACGAGTTGAATAGAGCTGATGACTGGAATACCATACTGTAGCGATAGTCACGTTCCGAGTTTTTTTCATGTACATCGAAAACAGGCGAATCATCGATAAATATCTCACCACTGTCCGGTTCATCAAGTTTGACAATCAGCTTGAGAAGCACACTCTTCCCCGTGCCGGAAGGACCGATGATGGAAAATGTTTCGCCTGCGCGGATCTCAAGGTCTACATCTTTCAGGACATGATTGGAGCCGAATGATTTGTTCAGCTTTACGATTCGTATTCCCACTGCTCTGGTATCGCGGAGGTTGATACAAGGGTCACATCCCTCATCATTGAAAACATTCCCGACAAGTCCATGAGCAATTTTGTGAAAAACGCCTTCACTTTTTTTGGCACCTTCTTTGATCGATTTCAATAACATCACGGTTTTCTACTCCATTGCAACGAGTAATATTTCGTACGTATATATCAATTCCTGGTCATAACGACCCGGATTGAAAGTACAGAGTTAGTTTTTCCTTTTATTCATGCCGCTGAGGGCAATAAAAAAGAAAATGACCCCCATAACAAGTCCGATAAAGATCCAATCTGCCACGCTGAAACCAAACATTCCGTTTCCTCCTCACTCAGCGTCAATAGTCGTGTCTCAGCTGGTGAAATACTCTCCCTTATACGCCAGGAAAGTCACCTTGGCGAGATATTAATTCTCTCGGGGAAGGTGTCAATTCCTGCTCTTTGACCTATTTGCAGGCAAATCCTGATACCATCCCATGGTTGTTCGAGAATGCCGTCATGAATTGCCCAGCTTCTCCCATGGACAGTAGTTTCGAAGCCGGCACTCCGAAAAGGGGAAGAACCATCGAGTCTGCGCTGATAGATGTTTCCCTTACGGAAGCCCTCATTGATTTCGCACATCAGCCGTTTACCGGTAATATAGTCGAAGCCGTATTTCTCATAACGGATGGCGTTATCGTAGGAAAGCGGTTCTGCAACGATAATCTCCATCCCAAGAGAGTCAACAAAAACCTCAAACAGGGGCAGAAAATTGGAAAACATCCGCAGACCGCGATGAGTCTGGTTCGGAAAAAGCCCGGCTTTCATTGCCTTGATTTCCTCCGGAATGTTTCGCCCAAGTGTTGTGAAATAGTTGTTCTTGCCCTTTTCGTCCACATCAACATTAAAGCGTTGAGAAAACGGATCATTAATGATACAGAACGCCAGCTCCATCTGATGGTACTGGGTATCTGCTATCTCCAGGAAAAATACGGGATCCCGATCAAGTGGTGAGAGACGTACCTCGATACGACAGATACCAAGTCCCTCTGGTGCTATGAATTCAATCTTTTTCTCACCGTCACTGCCCCGGTAGGTTTCGCGAGAAATAGTAAACATGCTGAATAGTTGAACAGGGATAATCGTACCGTAAAGTGTTTCCTTTTCCGACCTCGGGAGTAAATTAATGTCTCTGAGGGTAAAGAGCGGCTTACCCTTTGAATCGGTCAGTTGTCTGTTCCCGGGCAACCTAGCCATAGGCGCCGATTATAATGGGGAAAACCTTCTTTTTGATTGCCGCAATACTCTGTTCGACTACGTCTAACGCACGGTTTCGATCGTCATCCTCGGCCCAATGCATAGCATCAAGGAGCATCCGGTTGGAGTAGCCCAGCGAATTAATCAGTTTTACAAAACGAGCAGGAAGCCGTGGGGGGAGTTCGACACCATTCATGATCGCCCAAGCGAGGGTCCATGCCCTCGCAACATTGATGTTTTCATATCCTCCTCCTCCGACAGCCACCCAGGGGATGTTCAGTGCCTTGAGTTTCTTTATAACATAACAGTAGCTGTAAGTGGTTATCTCCAGACGGGTCAAGGGGTCGGTGCGGAATGTATCAGCGCCAAGCTGGGTTACCAAAACGTCTGGATCGAACGAAGCTATAAGAGGAAAGGCGACTTCGTCAAAAGCTTTCATGAACAGGGCATCGTCAGTATGTTCTTTCAAGGGAATATTTACCGAATAGCCCTTACCTCTTCCTGAACCGATTTCTTTTTCTGACCCGGTCCCCGGAAAAAAACTCTCGCCACTTTCGTGTATCGAAATCGTAAGTACCTGGTCAGAGTCGTAATATGCCTCCTGTACACCGTCGCCATGGTGTGCGTCGATATCCAGATATGCAACCCTTTTCCCTTTTTTTAAAAGTGAATTAATGGCCAAAACGCTATCGTTAAGATAGGAAAATCCTGAGGCTCTGCTTCGGTGGGCATGATGCCAGCCACCTGCGAGGTTGAAGGCAACATCATAATTTTCCTCCGTCACGAGCCGAGCCGCTTCGATTGTTCCGCCTGCCCCGAGCAGTGCCCATTCAAAGAGACCAGGAAAAACGGGATTCTCAATGTCGCCAAGCCCGTAGCGAAAATCCGCTCGAGGTTCATCTGAAAGGCTGAATTCCTTGAGTTTTGACAGGTAACTGTGCGTGTGGAAGGTCAGAAGATCTCGCTCTTCCGCCGGAACACTTTCAAAGATTCGGGCTCCTGGCAAGGTTGTCAACTCGAATGCCTCCATAAGTTCATAGGCAAGTCGAAACCGCTGAATCTTGAAAGGATGCTCCTTGCCGTAGCTGAAGCTGCTGAACTTCGGAGAATATATGAGAGCCGTTCGTGATACCACGATGAATTCTGCCTCCGATTGTACCCACAATATGTACTACGACCAGCACGAGGCGTCAACTTCATTCTACGGTCCGCAAAGGGCCTGATTATTGTGCACGGATGCCAACTATTTAGGCAATTTTTCTAAAATTACACGAACTATTAACCCTTGGTTTAAATATTATCAACAGGTTGCCGGTTTGGCAAACAGCTTGCTAAGGCAAACGAATCATTTCCAATGGCGGGAAGATGTACTTAAATACCAATGGAGGTATATTATGGATGCTCTGTCAACGATGACAGGTCTCAAGAACAGTACAGATGTACTGTTTCTCATGCTTGGCGCAGTCATGGTATTTGCTATGCACGCTGGTTTTGCTTTTCTGGAAGTTGGCACAGTACGGAAAAAAAGTCAGGTTAATGCCTTTGTAAAAATTATCTCTGACTGGTCCATTTCTACCATTCTCTATTTCCTCGTAGGCTTCCCTCTTGCGTATGGAATTTCTTTCCTGCATCCAGCATCTGACCTTATGGCAACTGCCCAGGGATACGATCTGGTTCACTACTTTTTTCTTCTCTGCTTTGCAGCATGTATTCCCGCGATTATTTCCGGTGGTATTGCGGAGCGTGCCAAATTCTGGCCCCAATTGGTTGCCGGTGCCATTTTTGTTGCCCTTGCCTACCCATTTTTCGAATCGCTGATCTGGGGTCAAAACAAATCACTTCTCCAAGGTTTTATCAACGGCATCGGTGGCGCGGAATTTCACGATTATGCCGGTTCGGTTGTCGTGCATTCCATTGGAGGGTGGTTAGCCCTTCCTGCAGTTATTATCCTCGGCGCCCGATCCGGTCGCTACACAAAAGGCAAATCAAATCCGATCCCCATCAGTAACATACCATTCCTGGCACTCGGATCCTGGATTCTTGCAGTTGGCTGGTTCGGCTTTAATGTCATGAGTGCCGGAAACTTGCAGGGCATTTCCGGACTTGTTGCCGTTAATTCACTAATGGCTATGGTTGGCGGTGTCCTGTTTGCCCTTGTCGCAGGCAAGAACGACCCCGGATTCATTCACAATGGCGCACTTGCCGGTCTTATTGCGATCTGTGCCGGCAGCGATATCATGCACCCTCTGGCAGCTTTTCTAACTGGCGGTATCGCGTCGATAATCTTCGTTTACGGCTTCAAGATAGAGCAGGAAAAATTGAAGATCGACGATGTGCTCGGCGTTTGGCCTCTTCACGGGATTTGTGGGACCTGGGGTGGAATAGCAGCCGGTATCTTTGGCTACAAGGAATTGGGCGGTATGGGCGGAGTTACTTTTGTTTCGCAGTTGCTGGGCAGTGTAATCGCTGCAGTATTTGCATTGGTCTGCAGCTATGTTGTCTATACCATGCTCGCAAAAACCGTTGGTATTCGACTCGATAAAGAAGCTGAATTTATCGGCCCGGATCTCGCTATTCACCGCATCGACGCCTACCCGGAAGACCAGGTTTGACACTCGGTTCACACATGTTCTTTGCACCATCGAAAAGGCCCTTCAGAGGGTCTTTTTTTTAGTCGCTCACTTGTTCGATCATTGACAATTTGTCGTCGAAAGCGTTTAATGCCGGCTACCTTCCATCGCTTGGTCTTGTTGTGGCAGGTACATTGTGCATTGATTCGAAAGGCAGGGCTATGGATACTGAATGTAAAGGATTCAACCGGTTACTGGACCTGATGCGCCGTTTGCGAGCGCCAGGGGGATGTCCGTGGGATGCGGAGCAAACCCATGAAAGCCTGAAAAGATATCTTCTGGAAGAAACCTATGAAGTTATGGAGGCTATTGATTCCAAGTCGACGAAAATGCTCAAGGAAGAGTTGGGAGATCTTCTGCTGCAGGCAGTATTTCATACGGTTATCGCTGAAGAAAATGGCGATTTCACGATGGATGATGTTTTGCAAGTCCTTTGTGAAAAGCTTGTTCGACGCCACCCCCATGTGTTTTCCGGATTAAAAATAGATTCTATTAATGATCTCGTTGCTAACTGGGAAAATATCAAAAAGGTGGAAAAAGGAGCGGAAAGGGTCTCGGCACTTTCCGGTGTCCCCCCTCAGTTGCCGGCACTTCTGCACGCCCAGAAGATAACGGAGAAAGCATCTCGAGTCGGTTTTGACTGGGATCATGTCGACCCTGTCTTTGCAAAGGTTCTCGAGGAACTGAAAGAGTTGGAGGAGACTCTCATTACTGGTGATCAGGAGCGTATGGAAGCAGAACTGGGTGACTTGCTGTTTGCGACAGTCAATCTGGGAAGATTTCTTTCGATTAACCCGGAGGATGCCCTAAGGAAAACAATATCCCGATTTATTACGCGCTTTAATCATGTGGAAGATTCCCTGCATGCTCAGGGAAGTACCCTCCAGGAAGCCTCGCTTGAGCAGATGGATTGCTTATGGGAAGAAGCAAAAAAAGCGGAACGTGGTGAAGGATCAGAAGACCGATCATAAATGAGAAAAAGGAAAAAACGGTTTTTTCTTTAAAAGTTTTCCACAAAAGCTGTGCATAACCTGTGCAAAACAACGTGGACAAGTCAATTTGTTGACTTGTTTTAAGTATTTTTCACTTTTTGCCTATTTATAATGCAGTTTAAAATATAAAACAATATCAATCTGTTACGTGTATTTCATGTTATTTCAAGTGGTTAGCAGTTGTCAGAAGTGGCTCTATTTACATAGAGCACGAGTTCCCGTGTACTTGTGAATAAATTTCGACAACTTCGATCCATGTGTTTGGAAAAGCTTACGCTTGCTGCTGAAGAACTGCTGCTTCCATACGTAACAGCAGTTCCTTTCTTTTGATGCCTCCCGGTGCCGAATATCCTGTCATGGCTCCCGACGCACCGATGACACGGTGACAGGGGATAATAATGGGCAGCGGGTTGTGAGCCATTGCCGCCCCGACACCTCTGGCAGCTAATGGTCGATGAATCTCCCGCGCAATCTCCCCGTAAGTTCTTACCAATCCATAGTCTATAGCATGTACAGCACGGTACACCATTTTTTGAAAATCGGAGAATCCCCGTTTGTCAACAGGATAGTCAAAAGCTACGACCTCTTCTGAAAAATAGCGAACGAGCCTTTCTGCGACATCACGAGTAATATCGTTTTCGCCGCATAGCCGGGCAAAGCGTTTATGGAGATCAGCCAGGATTTCATCCTGTGTAGCAGCCGAAGGAAGTGTTGCTTCATACAATCCATGATGTGTGGAAATGATGACGCCATAGTCTCCATCTACACCATACAGTGAAAAGTTGCACTCTTCATCTGGAGCAAGGCATAGTTTTCTCATCTTCTAAGTTTCCTTCGAATTATTTCGGAGACCCGCGCGGTTTCTTCACACCGAAAAAGATGCGCAAAAATCAGGTAAACGAATATTCCTGCGCATACGGCCAAAGTAAGAACCCCACCCTTCAATAGTTTCTGCCCCTTGATAGACCAATCAATAGTCTGTATGCAGAGGGACACCACCAGGGACATCGGCAAGGTTGCCAGGAGGATCCTCAGACCTGAAAAAGCGATCTTTTTTCCTCCAAAGGGGCCTATTTTTTTTCTCAGATAATAGACAAGCATCAGCATGTTGAAGAAAGCAGAGAGACTGGTGGCTAATGCGAGGCCTCCGTGGAGAAGCGGCCCCATGAGAAGCAAGCTGAAACCGAAATTAATCAGAAAAGCTACAAAAGCAGTCAGTACCGGTGTCCTTGTGTCTTTGAGTGCATAGAAGGCGGGAACCAGCACCCTGACAAGAGCCACGAAGGTGAGCCCCCAGGAATAGAAGTAGAGTGCCTCGGCCGATTTTACGGCTTTAGCGTAATCGAAGGCACCACCCATGAAAAGAAGAGTGAAGATAGGTGTCGCACAGAGAAGAAGCCCTGCCATAGCGGGTATAGTAATGAATAGTGTCAAGCGGAGACCGAAGGAGAGAGACTCTTTTAACCCCTCCATTTCCCCTGCCGCGGCCTGCCTGCTCATGGAAGGGAGTACCGCTTGGGCAATGGAAACAGCGAATATGCCTTGGGGAAATTCGAAAAGTCGCTGGGCATAATAGAGGTATGAGACGCTTCCTTGAGGAAGCAGGGAAGCAAGTATGGCGCCTACGGTAATATTTAGGTAGTAAACTCCGACGCCAAAGACGGAAGGCAACATGAGCAGAGAAATTCGTTTTACGGCCGGGTGACGTGGCCTGAACCGGAGCCGGATGGGAAAGCCCATGCGATACAGAACGGGAAGCTGGAGAAGCAGTTGCAGTGCACCACCGACTAAAACGCCCACAGCAAGGGCGGTAATGGGAATCTCGAAAAATCCGCGCAGCAGAAGGGCACAGCCGATCATCGACAGATTGAGAAAAACAGTTGAAATTGCAGGGGTAAAAAAGTGGCGAGCAGTATTCAAAATTCCCATACAAAGCGCCACGAGGCTGATGAAGAAAATATAGGGAAACATGAGCTGGTTAAGAAGAATGGTCAGTTGCAGCTTATTCGGCTCGGCTTGAAGACCGGGAAACATCAGGGTAACTATGAACGGTGAAAACACCACTCCCAAAAGTGTGACAAGACCTATGACAACAGTCAGAAGAGAAAAGCAGACGTTGGCCAGCTCGCGAGCTTCTTCCCTGCTCTTCTGGGTATACCACTCGGAAAAGGTCGGTACGAACGCCGAGGTAAGAGCGCCTTCGGCAAAAAAGCGTCGGAGCATGTTGGGAATCTGAAATGCGGCAAAAAAAGCATCCGTTGCGAAACCTGCGCCGAAAAGACGTGAGACCACCATGTCGCGAACCATTCCCATGATTCGTGACAGAATGGTTGCGATTCCCATTACCCCTGCGGCACGTGCGATATTTTTCTTCTCAGACATGGAAACCCCTGCGTCTTGTTTTCACAGGGGTATGTATCATAAGCAGGAGAAAATTGGTAGTTATTTCAAGCAATTTCGTCCAGAAGCCTTTCCAGTTCTGTGAGATTTGTCGCCGGAAGTCTGCAGGCTCCAGACGCACATATCTGGACGATAGTTCCTCCTTTTTCATCCTTTGTCTGGGTGTTTGTGTCACTTTCCGCAACCCGGAGTACGAGCCCAGGCATATAACGCTTGTGAACGGAATGGAGCATTTTTCGAGCTTCCTCAGAATCAATGCAGCCAGAGAAGCTAACTTCGGTTTCCGGACAGTTCAGATAATCGAGTGCACACAGGAAGTGGAGGCCGGTTATGGGGGTTCCTTCAACACTCCCCATGAAAGAGCGGAGGATCCCCTTCCCTTCCTCCAGGGAACGCGAGTCGGCACTGATTTTACCGAGTTTGATCAGGTTCATTGCTGCAACCGCATTTCCGGACGGCACAACTCCGTCATGCCCCCCCTTCTTCCTGACAAGTAGATTTTCACTATCTGCAGCGGTGTCGTACAAACCGTACGTCTCCTTATCCTGGAAGAGCTTCAGCATTTCAGCGGAATTTTTATGCGCAGCATCCAGATAGTTCCGGTCCAGGGTTGCTTCATAGAGTTGAATCAAACCCCATCCGAGAAAAGCATAATCTTCCAGGAAGGCCGGGATAGAAGATTTTCCACGATAGCAACTTCTCAGGAGGCGCCCATCCGAGTGCCGCATCTGTTTCGCAATAAAGTTGACGGCAGACAAAGCTGCTTCCTTGTAACGGTTCTCGCCGGTAACAGCAAAACATTTTGCCAGAGCCGAGATCATGAGGCCGTTCCAGGCAGTGAGAATTTTTTCGTCACGAAGAGGCTTTCTCCGTTCCTTGCGTACTGTTTCGAGTGAGGTGCGCCATGTTTCCAGATCTTCAAGCAGGGTTTTGTGACTGATGCCTTCCTTCTCGGCAAATTCCTGTGTGGGGATCGGTAAATGGAGAATATTCCTCCCCTCGAAATTGCCCTGTTCAGACATTCCAAACAAGCGGTACACTATTCCAGCGGCATTTTGTCCCAGTGTTGCCAGTACTTCCTGTTGTGTCCAGGTATAATACTCGCCTTCAATGCCATCCGTGTCGGCGTCCCATGCTGAATAAAAACCCCCTTCGGGCGAGCGCATTTCACCTAGAACAAAAGTAAGTATCTCTTCTGCCACGGTTCGATACTGGTTATCACCTGTTGCTTGAAATGCATCCAGATAGGCATGAACAATCATTGCCTGGTCATAGAGCATCTTTTCAAAGTGTGGAACGAGCCACTTTTTATCCACGGCATAGCGGTGAATACCGAAGCTGATCTGATCGAAGATTCCGCCCCGGCGAATCATCTTGAGAGTGTCTTCCGTCATCCAGAGTGCATTGACTGCCCGTGATTTCTTCCAAAATCGGATCAGAAAGGTAAGATAGTGGGGAAGCGGAAATTTGGGTGCAGTGCCAAAGCCGGTCCATTCGTTGTCATAGGCCGTCATGAGGGCCTGGAAGGCCTTGGCCATGACAGCATCATCCTCAAGGGTACCGGCATGCGGTTCAACAGCTTTCTTGAGTCCCTGAATGATCTGCGCACAGCTTTCAAGCACCGCGTCACGACTGTTTTTCCAGAACTCATCAATTTTATCAAGCAGTTCGATTATCCCTGGCATTTGCATTTTTGGTGTCTTCGGTATATAAGTTGTGGCAAAAAACGGCACCTTGTCCGCCGTCATGATTATGGTGAGGGGCCACCCGCCACCTCCGGTTATCAGTTGCGCGACCGTCATGTACTGATCATCAATATCAGGCCTCTCTTCTCGATCAACCTTTATGCAGACAAATTTATCATTGAGAACTTTCGCCACGTCATTATCCTCAAAGGATTCACGTTCCATTACATGACACCAGTGGCAGGTCGCGTACCCGATTGAAAGAAATACCGGCTTATCTTCTGCTTTAGCCTTGGCAAAGGCCTCATCGCCCCAAGGATACCAGTCGACAGGGTTTTCGGCATGCTGGAGCAGATAAGGGCTTTGGGAAAATATCAACCGATTGAAGTCTGGGCCGCCGTCATGTGGCAGCGTTGTTGTATCAACTGTTGCAAGGCGAGACATACGATCGTTTCCGTTTTTATTTTTGTCGACAGTGTTTGTCATAGCTGACTCCCTATTGATTTTTCATGAATTTTTTACTGAGGTATCTATAGTACAGTATATCAACTGATCCGGATTGTTCAGTAATTGATGAATAAGAAGATACTGTCTTGACCTGGACTGCAAAAAATGGTACTGCATACAAAAAGGGGCGTGAGCCCCTTTTTGTATTATTTTCAAGAATTTCAATCTTTTAGCTCGACGAAGAAAATCAATGAACAAAGCACTCAAATGTCTTATTCTGACAGCAATTCTGCTGGCCATCATAACCCACGATCCTCTGAGCACGAGTCACCCTGCAGCGTCACCCAACGATCATGCCAAGGAGGACCTGAGTAGGGTTCTGTATCCAAGCACCCGCTTCATTGCCTGGAAACCGGTTTTTATTCGCCCCCAGGATACCCTCGAAAGTCTCTATGGAAAAGACTGGATACTTGTTGCCCGATTCAATCGTATCGACCGGCGCCATGTGTACCCCGGCATGACAATCAAGTCTCCATTGAATATGGACGATCTGAAAGATTACACCCCAATGTCCCTTGAGTACAAACCTGCCAAAAGGTATCAGCGATATATTCTGATCAACATGGAGGAGCAGTGGCTTGGCGCCTATGAATACGGTAGATTAAAATTTTCTTTTCCAGCGGCAACGGGGAAAACGGGCTACGAATCTCCCACGGGAATTTTTCGGGTTGACGCTCGGCATAAAAACCACACCTCGTCACTCTATAAAACCGAAGACGAAAGTGTTCAGTATCCGATGGATTATGCCATCAGGTTCTATATCGGTAAGGACAATGTGGCCTACTGGATTCATGCCCGCGACCTTCCGGGAAAGCCAGCGTCTCATGGCTGCATCGGTTTGTTTGACGAAGCGATGCAAAAGAGAATTACTAACGTTCCAGAGAATCCCGTCCTCCAGGATTCGAAAAAGCTCTATGATTGGGCTGTTGGAGAAAGCCTGTATGGACCCGACAGCGGATCCATAGAACTCCTGGAGAACGGCCCGATAGTTGAGATAGTCGGACATAACCCGGTATATCTTTCCGAACCGACCCGTTCTCAGGAAAACCAGCAAAGCTGACGCAGGGTTTCTTGCAATCGCACAGTAAAAAGGAATGGATCATCTCCATTCCTTTTTTACTAGTAGAACATAACAATGTAAAACTTCATACCTGTAATGCGCCGATCAACTCCTTCACATCATCAATTCCATTTTCTCGTAAATATGTTTCCAGATCCTCGGCGATTCGTTGTGATGCGGCTGGAGACATGAAGTTCGCGGTTCCTACCTGCACTGCCGTTGCTCCTGCCAAAAGAAATTCCAGGACATCCGTGGCAGTGGTAATTCCTCCGATTCCGATTATGGGAAGTTTTACGGCCCTGGAAACCTGCCAGACCATCCTGAGTGCAACAGGCTTGATCGCCGGGCCGGAGAGGCCTCCTGTTACATTAGCAAGGGATGGCCGCCTGGTTTTCACGTCGATGGACATACCGGTAATAGTATTGATAAGAGACAGCGCGTCCGCGTCCGCTTCTGCACAGGCAGAGGCCATTTCGACGATATCAGTCACATTGGGTGAAAGTTTAACGATCAGCGGCTTGATGGTGGCATTCCTTACCGCCGTAACAACGGAGTGAGCCGACTTTGGATCGGTGCCGAAAACGATTCCACCGTGCTTTACGTTTGGGCAGGAAATATTCACTTCGATTCCGGCAATCTCTGGAATCGCATCGAGTTTTTCAGCCAATTCGGCATACTCCTCAATCGTATTGCCAAAAAAATTTACGATTACCGGTGTTGAGATATTTCGGAAAAAAGGAACTTTTTTCTCAATAAAAGCATCTATTCCGACGTTTTGCAGACCGATGGCGTTCAGCATCCCTCCCGGCGTTTCAATAATACGAGGCATGGCGTTCCCTGCCTTGGGCTTGAGGGACAGCCCTTTGGTGATAAGTGCACCGATCGTTTCCAGATCAACATACTCCGCGAATTCTTCCCCGTAACCAAACGTTCCCGAAGCGGTCATAATTGGATTACGAAAGGAAATTCCTGCAATATTTACTGACAGATCTGGCTTTTTCATTGACTCTATTCTCTCTCCCCTTCAGATTCGGAAAGGGTGCCCATTTTCGGATTTGAAGGAAAGTTATTCCCAAAGGAGGTCGGCTGCATCAAATACCGGCCCTTCCTTGCATACGCAACGATAGGCAGGATCACTCTCAGAATGGTCATGACCTTTTGTCACACAACCGAGACACGCCCCAACCCCACACGCCATGGCCGCTTCGAGAGAAACCTGGCAGCGGATGCCGTGCTTTTTGCACAGGCTGGCAACTGCCCTCAGCATCGGTTCCGGACCACACGCCATGACAACGCGCCTTCCGCTTTCTCGTATAAGGTGTTGTTCCAGGACCTCGGTTACCAGTCCATGCGAACCAAGGGTTCCATCATCCGTGGCAACATAGGTATCAATACCCAGTTGATCGAACTCCGTGACACAGAGGACATCCTCCTTCCGTCTGCCGCCGATAAATACCTTGGGCGAAGAAACATTAATCAGTTCCTTTGCAAGGAAATAGAGCGGTGCGAGTCCGAACCCGCCTCCCACGAGGATATTTTCTTCATCAGAGTCCCCAGGTGTAAAACCGTTCCCGAGAGGCCCAAGAACATCAACGTAATCCTTGCCATGCAACAGGCTGAGAATAGAAGTTCCTTTGCCAACGACCTTGTAAAGAATATCGAGATAGTACTGCCGTGGAGCATCAGGATACTCGGAGCTGAACGTGCCGACATCGAATATGCCGAAAGGACGACGCAGAAGAGGGTCAATCCCCTCCCGAACCCGGACCATGACAAACTGTCCTGGCCTTGCTCCGAGTATGGCACGGGGAGCGGTAAGCCGGATACGCTGGTAACCTGGAGATACCTCATGATTCGTGACAACCATAGACTTAAACTGCATGGGGCTCTTCTTTCTGCACGTGAATTTCGTATTTCATCAGGATAGCATCCTCTCCGTTTTCATAGTAAGCCTTTCTTCGCCCTGTGGTGACAAAACTGCAGCGAGAATAGAGGGAAATTGCTGCAGTATTGGTTGGCCTGACTTCAAGGTAAACAACGGAGGCTCCCTTCGTTCTGAATTGTTTGAGGGCGGCCTCCAAGAGAATTCTGCCAACACCCCTGCCCCGGCACGAAGGGTGAACCGCAACATTAAGAATATGGCCTTCATCCAGAACGAGCATGGGGCAGATGTAGCCAGCACAGAAACCACCCTTAAGGCGAGCCAATAGAGGGAAAGAAAGGGGTGAATAAATTTCGTTAAGAATATGTTCACTATTCCAGGGGTGTTGAAATGATGCCCTTTCAAGGCCGAGAACCTCTTCCAGGTCAGTTACCGTGACAGGATGAAGGGTGTTTTTTTCCATCAAGGCCTCTTTTCTCTGCTGGCTAATCATAAGCAATCCCTTAAAGCATTGTAAACTGTTTTTTCGTTAGTGCCGGCAGCATAGGGAAAATGAATTTTATTATTGTGCTATTCATGGAGTTGCCATTGGCTATCAGGAACTGGAAGCAGTTGATCCACCGTTTAACGACTTTTTCACATTTCAGTGACCTTATCGCACAGGAATGACAGGAGCAGGACTATCGGTCCACCCAGATTGGATTTGACATTTTGTCATTTATGCCGTAAAAATAATCTTCTTTTGCATAGAGGAGGAGCAGACGTTGAACAACAAGGTAACCTATAAAGACGCAGGTGTCGACATCGACTCCGGCAACAGCTTCGTTAAAATGATTAAACCGATGGTCAAGGCAACGTATCGACCTGAGGTTATTGCTGATCTCGGAGGCTTCGGTGGGCTTTTTTCCCTGAACTCCAGCAAATATCGCCAGCCTGTCCTTGTATCGGGTACTGATGGCGTGGGGACAAAGCTGAAACTTGCCTTCATGGCGGACAAGCATGACACGGTTGGCATTGACCTTGTGGCCATGTGCGTCAACGATATTATTGTGCAGGGGGCCGAACCCCTTTTCTTCCTTGACTACCTGGCAACCGGCCGTCTTGTTCCCGAAAAAGCATCAGAAGTAGTCAAGGGGATAGCTCAGGGTTGTTCCCTGGCAGGATGTGCCCTGATTGGTGGAGAAACGGCAGAAATGCCCGGTTTTTATTCTGAAGGTGAATACGACCTTGCCGGCTTTGCAGTGGGCGTTGTTGAACGAGACAATATCATAGATGGCTCGTCCATCACCGTGGGAAATAAGCTGATTGGCATAAACTCGAATGGACTGCACAGCAACGGCTATTCACTTGCACGCAAAGTTCTGTTTGATATCATGGGCCTGGGAATCAACAGCCCCCTTCCCGGACTTGACTGTACGGTGGCCGAAGAGCTGCTGACGCCGACCCGCATCTATGTTAAAACCGTATTGAACCTGATTCGCGATTTCCGGATCAATGGGATAGCCCATATTACCGGCGGCGGTTTGCTGGAAAATGTCCCGAGAATTTTACCAAACGGTTGCAAGGCCATCATCGCAAAAGACTCATGGGCAGTACCACCGATCTTCCCGTTGCTTCAGCAAGGTGGTGGAATTGAAGAGATGGAAATGTTCCGTACATTCAACTATGGAATCGGTATGGTACTCGTTGTCCCGGACAATGAAGCCGAAGAAATTCTTATCAGGCTGTCTGGCCTTAGTGAGCAGGCTTTCGTTATAGGTGAAGTTGCGAAATGCGATGCCGGCAGTGAGTGCGTTGAACTTGTTTGAGCCAGTCGCTGCCGACCGATCCGATCTGGGTGGAAAAGCTAAGGTTCGGGTCGCCGTATTGGTCTCGGGTAACGGCACGAACCTTCAGTCAATCATCGACCATAGTGAAGCCGGCAAACTGGACGTTGCCATTGTCTGCGTGATAAGCAATCGCTCAGATGCTTATGCCCTTGAACGGGCAGAAAAACACCGGATCCCGGCCTACCATGTAAATCATCGCTCATTTCCCGATCGTGAGTCATTTGACGCCGCAGTTCTGGATATAGTGAAAAAGCATGAGACGGAACTTATCGTACTTGCCGGTTTCAACCGCATTATCTCCCAGGTAATGCTCGATGCCTTTCCCCTGGCGATCCTTAATATCCACCCTGCACTTCTGCCTGCTTTTCCCGGCAACCACGCGCAACGAGAAGCACTTTTACATGGCGTAAAAATTGCCGGATGCACGGTCCACTTTGTGGATTCTGGTACCGATACCGGTCCGATCATTGCGCAAGCTGCAGTGCCGGTCTTTGACGCCGATACAGAAGAAACTTTATCCCGTCGCATTCTAATTGAAGAGCACAGGATCTATCCGGGAGTGATTCAATTGTTCGCTGAAGGGCGTATTCGTGTCGAAGGGCGGAAGGTACTAATCATTCATGGAACTGAATGTTCTGACGACTTTCTTGAAAACCCGCGTTTCTGATTTTCTCCTCATTCTCCAACCACCAACTTTTCCAATCAAAACCGTCGAAATCAATGAGTACGGCCAAGGGAAGAAGGGTATCCAATTCAGTGATCTTCTGGTTTAACAAGCCATCCATAAACTCCTGAAAAATGGATAATTCGTTCTGAAATAGGTCTCGGAAATTCCAGCGCAAATCGTGATTTTCTAGCGGATCATCATTCTTGAAATTATAAGTGCACCACTCATCCTGGAAGAATTCTCCAGAAATGTCGACCAGGGGGATGCCGTGCAGGCGACAGGTCATGGGTCGATTTTCATAGACAAGACAGAGGCTGTCATCTCCGAGTAGTGGGCAGGGCGTAGGATCTTCTTCGGGCATCAAACGGTCCAGGTCTTCTTCGGGCAGAACATTAATAATATAGGGTGGTGCTATTCCCGGCCAGGTTAATCGCATTGTCTCAATTTGTGTTGCCACACGTGAACGCACCCCCTCTTGCACCGAGTGCTCAAGGTTATCAAACCCCTGTCGAAGTAATAATGCATCAAGAAGTGTAATGTCGAAAAGACCCCTGCAGCAGGACGAGCAACCCTTGCCGCATTGAACGGCTTCTCCTGCGGATGCAGCTGAGCGAGCAAACCAGCGGTCCACCGATTCCAGGAGAACAGCATATTTTTCCAGAATTGTTTCGAAAGAAGAATCCACAACCACCAACCTCAACAAACGAGATATTATTCCCAATATATGAAGAGGGCGGTGAACAGGTCACCGCCCTCTCAAATTGACAGATATTGTTACAGGCTAGGCTAGTTTCCATCCGGAAACTCCAAAACAGAGCTATCCCCCGTTGGGCTGGGGCTTTCTCGGAGTCTCTCGTACGGCTTTATGGCAAGACAGCTACAGCAGAGAAAGCGCCTGAATCCAGCAGGTAGCCTTTTCAGTGTCTCGGGTGGCGAGCGATTACGAGAGGCTACCAGGAAGTTCCAGCCCAGCCTCTGTCGAGACTTTCCGGATGGAAACTAGGCTAGTATTTCTGATTTGGTAAAAATTGACTTCAGCCAGAACCCGGCTTTCTCAATATTCTCCCGGCCGCCCTCCTCCCGGTCAACAAGGGTGACAACACCAAGAACCAGCAAACCTTCCTCTTCAGCCCTTCGTATGGCCTTAAGGGAAGATCCTCCACTGGTAACAACATCTTCGACGATCACGACTCGAGCACCCTGTCGCAGGTTTTTACCGCCTTCGATCCAGGCGCCGGTCCCGTGCCCTTTGGGCTCTTTACGTATGATAAAAGCCGGTATCGGTCGTCCGTCGAGAAAACTGACAAGCGAGGTTGCCGTGGCTATTGGATCGGCACCAAGTGTCAATCCTCCAACTCCTTCAACTTCTGCAATATCTTTCATGGCTTCAAAAAAAAGTTTTCCGGTAAGGTACGAACCTTCAGGATGCAGAGTCGATTGTTTGCCGTCAAAATAGAAGTCGCTTTCTAGCCCAGAAGAGAGCGTGACCTTCTTATTTTCGTATGATTTTTCTAGAATTATTTGCTTCAGTCTGTCTCTGTTACTCATGCCGTCTATTACTCCTTGTTAAATAGTCCAAGTTGGGCTTCTGGTGAAAGGACTGGAAACTCGACGGGATAGTCTCCTGAGAAACAGGCCCGACAGAAATCACATTTCTCGGCTCCCACCGCCTTCATCATTCCTTCTACGGACAGGTATCCGAGGGAATCTGCCGTGACATATTTTCTTATTTCTTCGACAGTATGGGATGAAGAAATCAGTTCTTTACGTGTGGGGGTATCGATCCCGTAATAGCAGGGATAATCGGTTGGAGGCGCGGAAATCAAGGTATGCACCTCAGCAGCGCCTGCGCTGCGGATCATCTTCACGATTTTTCGAGAGGTAGTGCCGCGGACAATGGAATCATCGATGACAATAACCTTTTTCCCCTTGATGATATCCTGGACC
>RPRC01000088.1 GCA_003857395.1 Geobacter sp. | reverse complement strand
TCTTTAATTAATTCAATGCAAAATGCAGAATGCAAATTGAAAAATGCAAAAGGTCAGAAATAAAATTCACTTTGAATTTTGAACTTTGCAATATGCATTTTTCATTAATTAAAGGACTTTGACAGAACGCTCAAAGAGTCCTGATTATCCCTCTCTTTGCTGCAATATCATTAAAAAGAGTCCGAGAAAAATACTCCCATAGGCGATGAAAAACTTACACAGTATATACTGCGAGGAAAAAATTTTCTTCCTCGAAGATCTGCGTATTTCTTTCACTTCGATATAATTATAAGGATTCCTTCGAAGCCATCCAGATATTTCAACTTCTCCATCAATATGCATATCATCATAAATGTTTTCTGCCGGCGAAAGCGCTTTTATTTCAGCAGGGAGTTCCATGTCCTGGCATTGTAAAAAGAGAAGATGAGGGAAAAAAGAAAATATTTCCTTTTGGGTCAGTATGCCTTTCAGGCGCATCGGAGTACCAGAGAGGGCAGATATGTGGCTGTGTGATGAAATGTCTGCAGCGCTGGATGGTTTGATTCGGGGATATTGTTTTGCAAGCACAAGAGAGAAGGTGAATCCCCACAGAAGAATGGCACCCCCTATGGAACCCAGGTGAAAATGGGGGACAAAAATGAGAACGATGAGGGACATGAGCGGAAGCGCATACAAAACCATCTCCTTTGTGAATAACAAGGTGCGTGCGCTGCCTTTCTTCTTTTCTCCCGCGGGAATCTCCTGAATTCTCTGGAGGGGATGTGAAAAGAAGAGCTCAAAGTATGAGTTCCATGGATTATCTGAAAATAGTCCATCATTCCTGGCTGCAGCAGGCGAAGGAGAGTCCAGGGTGTCTCTGAATGATCTCCAGGGGTCCATGTTGCCAAGAAAGTTTAATGCAAGAGCTCTTTTAAGGCCATTTTCGTTTTTCACAATACATTCAGACTGAGCCTTTATTATTTTTGCAAGTGCCGTGTCATAGAGCACCCGATCTTCTGCGCTCTGGAGTATGGTCATGTATTCTCTGGCTCTTGAGGCAAAATAAAGCATAAAGTAGAGTATCTTTGAAATTCCCCAGAGGATGAGACCGAATAAAGCCAGTGTTCTTGTGCTCTTAAGCTGTCTTAAGCCTATCCCGACGAGGAGTATATTCCAGGAGAAAAGAAACAGGAGAAGTGGCAGGAGCCCGGTGCACATAATCGATAAAAAGTCACCAGTGGTGATATGATTAAGCTCGTGGGCGATGATGCATTTTCTTTCCTCAGGGCTCAGCACCTCGCACAGACCCGAGGAGAGAATAATCCGGCAATTCCCACGGTGGTGCCCATAGGTGAATACCGCGGGAAAAGGAGAGGGGGAGATTCCCCAGGCAGGTGGTTTCAACAACCCTTTATTTTTACTCCCCTCAAGCACTTCTTTTATTTCGGGATATGGGGTATCATCTTTCTGCCATTCTATGGGGGAGCATATGCCATCGGCTATTTTTGGAAATAAGAGATATTGGAGAAGAAAAAGAAATAAAGGGATTAACAATGCGATAACTAAGGGTAGGGAACAATGCTCAACAAGTATCATACCCAGGTAAAGGAACAGGGCATAATACAGGAGCAAAGTGGCAGCAGTCCCGATTATATAGTGCCGCATAGATGAATACATCCCATTAGTTAAACTATAGCGCGGTGCCGGTGAGTCTTCCCCCATCCAGATAAAATGCTTTATTGGCGTAGCTTGCGATTTTTGGATCGTGTGTCACCACAATGGTAGTGAGTTTTTGATTTTCATTAACCGATCTCAACACTTCCATGATTTCT
>RPRC01000087.1 GCA_003857395.1 Geobacter sp. | reverse complement strand
GTGTCGGTGACGGTGAAGAACGGGTAGTTCTGCGCCCAGATCGCCTCATCCGCGTTGTAGCCGAAGGCCACAGGATCGGTGGGGTCAACCTTGATAGACAGGATCGAACCTGGTGCATACACGGCTGCCGGCGCTACCGACCCGACATCAGGATCGCGCAGGCCGCGATCGGGCACACCATCGGTGTCGTTGCTCAGTTCCGCGGCCAGCGCCTTCATCTTGTCTGGCAGCCACCCGTCTGCCAGGGCAGCAGCCGCGGCGGATGCCGCGCCCTGCGTCACCCCCACATCCCAGCCGAACTGGATAGGAAACGTGGCGGAGTTTCCGTTCAGCACCAGCGTGCCGCCAGCCTGGGTGAAGGCTTTCAGGTTATCGACCCCCGCCTGGCCGATGCCGCCCTTGATATTGGGCGGGGTCGAAGCTGACGTGCTGCCATTCTTGATGCTGTTGGGCGAGCTGCTCAGCAGGACGATCACGTCGTAGGCATTTTGGAGCGGCACAGTGGGCGTCATGATGTCGCTGTTGTGCAGGCTGACGTACGGGAACCCGGTATCGTCAAACCGGCGGCGGATCCACCCTTCATTCGTGGGGCCGCTGTACGGTTGGTAGAGGCCCACACGCGGCTGCCTAAGAACGGAGATGCTCGCCGGGCTCACCGCTGCCGGGAGAGAGAGTCCTTTCAGACCCGTGCGTTCGACCAGCGACTTGAGCCACGCGTGATCCTCGGCAGACCCTGA
Source organism: Geobacter sp. (assembly GCA_003857395.1). The sequence goes on along the minus strand of RPRC01000087.1, from coordinate 1,076 downwards.
AGTCTGCACAAAGAGGGTGCCGGCAGGATAGGGCTGGCCGATGACCTCCATGGCCGCATTGGCCTGGGATACGACCATCCCCCCCTTGGCCCAGATCTTGGGCAGGGCCCTGGCCAGGTTGTTGTTGCTCTCGTGCTGGATGAGGTACCACGGCGACGCATCGCCGGTCAGCGAACCCGCGTACGGTATAGGCGCAGTCACTGGGGCCACCGCAATGCTCGGCATGGGAGAGGTTATTGGCACTGCCGCCACATCGCGCAGGTATTGATAGGTCCAGGCGGTGACGTCGTACGGCGTGCCTGCCGCGGCCGGCCAGGCCTGGGTGCTCAGGTACATCTTGGCCGTGAGCCCATAAGGCTGGCGCAGGTCGACGACGAAATCCCCCGCGGCGTAGCTCTTGCCTCCGACGGTGAACGGGGCAGTGGCCCTTTGGACCTCGATCTTGTTGGCCAGCAGGTTGTTGACCATGTCGGTCACGTCGGCGTTGTCGCCGCTGCTCATCGGGATGACCCAGCCGACCGGCCCCGTGCCGGTGGCGGTCGCCATATTGCGCTTGCCCTTCAAGTAGAAGTTGTAGAGCATCGCCGTCTTATTCTTCTGCATGTAGTCGATGGTGTGGAGGGCCGCGTCTTCCTCCAGGTTCACCGCCTGCATCAGGGTCCAGGCGAACCCTGGGATGATGGGGTACGGGTTGTACCAGGACAGGTCTTTGCCGCCGCTGGTGATCGTCGTCGGTATCATCCCGCTCCTGGCACCCTGCACCTCCCAGTACGATCCCAGGCCGTTGTGCGTGTTTGACCACGACTCGTTGTAGCCCGGATAGAAGACGTCCGGATAATCGTAGATGTAGACGCCGCGCCAGTCCTCGGCGACCATCTTGTTCAGGGTGTTGGAGCCGATGGCCAGCCATTCGGCGCGGGCGAGGCCGTTGATGCCTTCGAAGGGCGGATCCAGGCTTGGCGACATGTAGAGCATAGTCCGGGTCTGATGGATGTCCAGATGCTGCTGCGCTTTCCACTCGTCGCGTGCGTCAGCGATATTCCGCGACTCGACCAGTTGCAGCCCAAAGAAGTCTC
>RPRC01000086.1 GCA_003857395.1 Geobacter sp. | reverse complement strand
TGTCCCTTCCCATTATCTTCATCACCGGCTTATGTGATATCCCCACGTCGGCAGGGAATATAAAGGGAGGAGCCACAGACTTCCTCACCAAGCCTGTCAATGCCTATGAGCTGGGAATTTCCGAAAAGACAGTGAAGTTTCACCGGGGCGAGACCATGAAAAAACTGGGTGTGGATTCGGCATTGTGGATATTCCCGGACATCCTTTCTGCAAAATCGATTCTTTGCAAAGAATAGTTAACACATTGTTAATAAAGATTTAACAGCTAAGGCGTTGTATTTTACAAATATTTTAAATATAATGTAGAAAAAGATATAAATACACAGAAAAAAAGGCTATAGAGTTAAGATCGCCGGGAGAATGAGGGCGCTTTTACAAATAGAGAAAGCGGTTCTGTATATCCGGCAGGATCTTCCGGAGAGTGTTGGGGAGCTCAGGTAGTATCAAACAGGAGGAGAGAAGTCATGATGCTCACCCCGGCAAATTTCCATTGTTACGAAACCAGTGCACATTTTCCCTCTCTGCATATTCGAATATATGACACCCATCCTGATGTGTATGACGCCTCTCTGCACATATCTCCCGCAGAATGATTGACTCTGTCAACTCCAATGGGAACAATCAGACTGTTAATGCTGCAGGTTATTATCAGCCATAAGGAGGCGTCATATGGATTCTGTAATATCATCGTTCAAGTCCGATAGAACAACTTCCTCTGCGCAGCAGGGCCAGACGCGGGCTACACAGAGAATAACCATTGACCCACAGGCAGATATGATGGCTGTCAGGAAGCTGTCTCCCGAGGAAACAGCAGCTCTTCAGGCATATTATAACAGAACACTGGTGAATATTGACCGCCTGAGAAATCCTGAGAATCTTCCCTCGCTCAACGCTTTATCCACGCATGAAGACACTATTGATGCAAAGGAACAGGCCAGACCATATGATCCGTCTCCAGATGCGTCGGAGATTTATAAGGCCATGCATGGAGGATTACTGGGATTGGGCGGTGGCGGGAGCCAGGGTATCAGCGGAATCCTGGGTATTGGATGCGATCAAGAGGCGATATTCAATATACTGCGGGACAAAAACATCGAGAAAAGAAAGGCCATCAGGGATGTGTATCGGGATCATTATCACAGGGATCTTGACGAGGACCTCTGTAAAAAGCTTTTCGGCGGTAATCGTGACAGGTATAAGGAATACATGGATGGCGGAAGGGTGAATGAAATAGCCGCAAAGAACGAAGAAGTGAAGACACAATTTATGATCCAGGAGTATTTGAAACAGCAGGAAAGTGCTGTACAGAAGGGCGGGAATGTCTCTGCAGTCCAGGGAAACAGCAACTCCTCTGAAGGTGTTTCCCTTTACAACGCCTTTCAGCGTAATGATAAAAACACTATAAAAAAGATTATGCATGATCGCAGTAAAGAAGATCTCTCGCACATAAGGGAAGATTACGAGCGCGAGTATCGGCGTCAGAAAGGCCCTACATCCGATCCAAATCTGGAAAGAGAATTCAGAAATACTTTTAAAGGGCGCGAGCAATTTGACACATTACAGGAGCTTAAAGGGAAGCCGACAAGCATAGATGAGTTCATGGAGCGTACCATGGAGCGTTACTCCTATGAGCGGATGGGAGAACAAAATCTCACAGGAAGAGCACTGATGGATACCATCTCAGGCAAAGGGAAACAGCTCGACCATGATCTGATGCGCGCGCTGGGACATTGCAAAAAGGCTAAATCAGCCGGGACGCCTGATGGGGGATGGAACAGGCGGCTTGCACAGCTCCGGGGATATGTGTAGTCTG
>RPRC01000085.1 GCA_003857395.1 Geobacter sp. | reverse complement strand
TAATAAAGGTACATTCCGCTTGGCACAGGTAGTTACAATTGTACCGGACGAAGCGCTTTTTGGCGAATGGCAGATTATGATTGATACCCAGACAGGAGAAATTTTCAGGGTTGAGGATGTTGCTTGTTATTCGGAACCGCTTTTTAATCCATTATTGGTTGATGGTGCCGGTTATGTCTTTGATCCTGACCCGATAACTCATGCAAGAACCACGTATGGCACAACCGGGTTTGTTGATAATAATGATGCTGATTCAGATTCACTGACTGCTCATCGAGTACTGAGAACTTTAAAAGACATAACTTTTGATGGAAGTGTTTATACGTTAAAAGGTCCATGGGCAGAAATAAGAGATTTTGAATCACCATATACCGGTTTACATACAAGTACGACTAGTGATTTCTTCTACACAAGATTTAATGACAATTTTGAAGCTGTTAACACCTATTTCCATATTGATAATTCTATGAGATGGATTAACAACAATCTCGGTTATACAGTTACTCCATATCAATATGTAGGCGGTGTTAGATTTGATCCACATGGTCTGAGTGGTTCTGATAATTCTCACTATATTACTTCAACTGGAAGCATTGCTTACGGTGATGGCGGCGTTGATGATGCGGAAGACCTCGGCGTAGTGCTTCACGAACTTTGTCATGGTATCCACGATTGGATTACAGCCGGAGGTCTTTCTCAGGTTGAAGGTCTTAGTGAAGGAAGTTGTGACTATTGGTCAACATCTTATATAAGAAGCACCGGATTCTGGACTCCGGCTTATCCGGCATATAACTGGGTTTTTATTTGGGACGGACATAATCCATTCTGGGCAGGCAGAATAACTAATTATACTGCACACTATCCGGAAGGATTGACCGGAACAATCCATACGGATGGACAAATGTGGTCATCTTCTCTAATGTCTATTTATGATCTGATTGGAAAAATTCCAACCGACACTGATTTTTTGGAAGCATTATCTATGACCGATGCAAGCTCAGGTCAGCAGGATGCAGCGTATGCTTTCATAGCTGCTGATCAATTAATTTATGGAGGAAGCCATCTTGCTCAAATAATTCCGGTATTTGTAGACAGAGGATATATTGAAGGACCTATTGCAGCAGACTTTATGGCAGATGTTACAAACGGTGAAGCACCGTTAACAGTTCATTTTACTGACTTATCAATTTCACAACCAAATCCGATCACTTCCTGGCAATGGGATTTTAATAATGATGGTATAACTGATGCAACTACACAGAATCCAACCTGGATATACTCAGACTTCGGAATATTTTCTGTTAAACTTACTGTTTCTGATGGAACTAATGTAGATACAGAAACTAAGATTGATTATATCACTGTGACTGACCCAAATCAGGTGACAGATACATTGTTCATGGATAAATTTGAGAGTGGTTTGAGTAACTGGACTGTTACAAATAACGGGGGAACTTGTATTTGGGAAATAGTAACGCCTCCTTATCCGAACACGTACACTCTTCCTGCAACATCTTCTGGTGGATTGCTAGCGGCTGACTCTGACGACTGTGGAAGCGGCACAACTATGAATACTACTGCTACTATAACTCAAGTATTCGATTTATCAATTTATGATGTGGTAACAATTGAATTCGATAATGACTGGAACATATATGATGCACAGGATGAAGCTCACGTCGAAGTCAGCACTAATGGCGGCTCAACATGGGTTGGAGTTTGGGATCAGATCGGAACAGATATCAGGAATACACACGAGGCGATAAACATCTCAGTATTAGCAGCAGGTAAATCGAATGTCAAAATAAGAGTAAGAT
>RPRC01000084.1 GCA_003857395.1 Geobacter sp. | reverse complement strand
TGGCGGGTACTCGCCACCAACAAATGCGGCGAAGGGACCTGGACCGCAGCCTGGACCCTGGTCGTCGGCGCCCCAATGCCCGGCCTGCTGTCACCGCCCGACGGCAGCCGAACTGGCAGCCTCACGCCGACATTTGACTGGTCGGACGTCCTGGGGGCAGTCGGCTACCAGATCCAGGCTGACCTCGATCCGGGTTTTGGCTCGCCCGAGATCGACGCCGAAACCATAGCGCCGGCGTCGGCCTTCACGCCCCTGACGACACTGCCGTCGGGATGGTACGACTGGCGGGTGCGCACTCGCACCATATGCGGCTATGGCTCGTGGTCGGATCCGTGGCAGTTTCAGGTCCCGTGGCGCGTCCACCTGCCGCTCGTTGTCCGAAACTACTAGTGCACCTTGGCTAAAATGGTCAGCCGGTTTGACACCGGAGGCCACGATCGGTTAAGATTCACCCATTCTATGCCAGCAGGGTGAACATCATGCGTGGGCCGAAGCCACCAGCAGTGAACTTGAGTGATAAGGAACGACAGGGTCTCGATCAATTGCTCAGGCGACACAGTACACCTCAGCAGATAGCTCTGCGCGGCCGTATTGTCTTGATCGCCGCGCAGGGCAAGAACAATGCCCAAGTTGCAAGAGAGTTGGGCATTACCGTCGAGGCGGCTCGACGCTGGCGAGACCGCTGGCTGGCGTTGCAGCCGATCTCTTTGGACGACTTGACGATTGCCGAACGGCTGGAAGACCTGCCCCGGCCTGGAACGCCGGCCCGAATCACGGCTGAGCAGCGCTGCCAGATCGAGGCCATGGCCTGTGAAGACCCGGCAGACTCGAAGCGGCCTATCAGCCAGTGGACCAGTCGTGAGATTGCTGATGAAGTCATGAAACGCGGCATTGTCGACTCCATCTCACCTCGTCACGCGGCGAGGCTTTTAAAAAGATGGTGATCTCAAACCGCACCTGGTGCGCTATTGGCTGAATCCGGCGCCCGATGAACGGCTCGACGAGAAAGTGGAGGACATCAACACTTTGTACCGCCAAGCGCCCATCTTGACCGAGCAGGGACAGCGAATCCTGTCCACCGACGAGCTGAGCGGGGTACAAGCCTTGGAGCGCAAGTATCCCAGCTTGCCGCTGGCGCCTGGCAAAGTCGAGCACCAGGAGTTCGAGTACATTCGACACGGCACGCAGTGCTTCATCGTCAACTTTGAGGTCGCCACCGGCCGGGTGCTGGAGCCGACGTGCAGCCCGACACGGACGGAAGAGGACTTTGCCGCCCATATCAAGCGTACCGTGACGGCCGATCCAGCTGCTACACAGTGGCACTTTGTTGTCGATAATCTCAACATCCATCAGTCGGAATCCTTGGTACGCTATGTGGCTGACGAGTCCGACATCGTTACCGATCTGGGCGTGAAAGGCAAGTCGGGCATCTTGCAGTCGATGGCGACACGCGCCGAGTTTCTGAGTGATCCCAGCCATCGCATTGTGTTCCACTACACGCCCAATCACGGCTCGTGGATGAACCAAATCGAGATCTGGTTCAGCATTATTGTCCGCAAGTTACTCCGGCGCGGTAGCTTCACGTCGATAGCGGACTTGATTAGCAAGGTGTTAGCGTTCATCGAGTACTACAATCGCACCATGGCCAAGCCGTTCAAATGGACCTACAAGGGCAAGGCGCTGGCGGCCTAACCAAGTGCCCATTTTAGCCAAGGTGCACTAGCCGCTACGTCACCATGCTCGTCCGAGTCGGCCGGGTCCAGGAAGCCGTGACCTATGGCCTGGAATCTCTGGGCATGGCCGATGAAGCGCTCATCT
>RPRC01000083.1 GCA_003857395.1 Geobacter sp. | reverse complement strand
TTCCAAAGCTTCAACCTCCTCCCGCGCACGTCGGCGCTGGCCAACGTGGAGTTGCCCCTCATCTACGCGGGCGTCACCAGGAGCCGTGACCGTTGTGTCGCCGCCCTGGAGGGCGTCGGCTTGGGGGATCGGCTGCACCATAAGCCGAACGAGATGTCAGGCGGGCAGCAGCAGCGCGTGGCCATCGCCCGCGCGCTGGTCAACGAGCCGAGCCTCATCCTGGCGGATGAACCCACCGGCAATCTGGATTCCGTGTCGGGCGAAGAGGTGATGCGGGTCTTCCAGGATTTGAACGCGACCAAGGGCATCACGATTGTCTTCGTCACACACGAGCCGGACATCGCGGCGCATACGCGGCGCATCGTCCGGCTGCATGATGGTCTGATCGTGAGGGATGAGCCGGTGTTGAACCCGCGGTTGGCTGCAACGCGTACTTCGCCGTACAACGGTGATGAACCGAAAGCGATGGGGGAAGATGTTAGCCCCGCGATTGTAACTGCCTCGGCCGCGGCCACGCAAGCAGGCCGGACAACAAAGAAAGAAGGCAAATCAAAATGAATCGTACTGTGTGGATCATCTTTGGCATTGTGGCGTTGCTTCTGGTCGCCGGGGGGAGCTTTTACGGCGGCACACTTTACGGCCAGAATCAGGCGCAGACCGTATTGGCGGCGCGCCGCCAAGGCGCCTTCCCCGGCGCAGGAGAAAACGGACAATTCAACGGCCAGCCGGGCGCGAACGCACGTGCGGGCGCGCAGGGTGGCATGCTCTTCGGCCAGATCGCGGAGATCGGCGATGGCATGCTCACGGTCACCGATAACAACGGCAAGCAAACCCAGGTGAAGGTGACCGACACGACCCTGATCGAGAAGCAAGCCTCGGTCGAGCTCACCGACCTGACTCAAGGCGAGACGGTCATGATCTCAGGCAGCCAGGGGACGGACGGCACAATTACGGCGCGCTCCGTTCAGGTCGCGCCCATGGGCCGCTTTGGCCCTGGCGGTCCCGGAGCAGCAGGTACGCCGGTAACACCGTAAACCGGGAGCGATGGCATGAAGACACTCTTGCGCGTGATCGGGATCGCGGCGATCATCCTGACCCTGGCGGCAGGCGGCTTCTGGCTCTATCGCAGCCGCACAGCGACTCCAGCAGGCCAGAGCGCGGCCGGGAATGCCTCAGCGAGCGGCACGTTCACGCAGCTGGTTGCGGCGCAGCGCGGGGATCTGAACTCCGCCATCACGGTGGTCGGTGAGCTGGCTGCGGTGCAGAGTGCGGACCTCGCCTTCGAGAAGATGAGCGGCGCGGCCCCCCTGGTCACCCTGGAGGTGGCTGCGGGCAACACCGTCAAGGCCGGCCAGGTGCTGGCGACCATCGATCCCGCGGCCTACCAACAGGCGCTGGACCAGGCCAAGAGCGACTTGCAGGCTGCCGAGGAGAAGCTGGCTGATCTCAAGGAGCCGGCCACCGAGCTCGACATCGCACAGGCTGACCTCGCGATCGCCGTGGCCGAGCAGAGCCTGGCGCAGGCCAGGCAGGACCTGGTCGACCTCCGCACCCAGGATCTCACCGACCTGCAGAACGCGGTCCACAACGCACAGGACGATATCGCTGCGGCGCAGCTCCAGCAAACCCTGGCAGAGCACGGCAGCCTGGCCAAGAGCGAGCGCGATCTCCAGTATGCCGCCGGATGGCACCAACGCCGCATCGCGGATCTGCAGAAGCTGGTGGCTGAGCACAAGGCCAACCTGGAACAGACCGAGGAGATCACGACGGAACAAGAAAAGCTCGCTGAAGTCCAGGCAGACCTGGCGCAAGTCTCCGCGGAGCGGCAACTGGCGTT
>RPRC01000082.1 GCA_003857395.1 Geobacter sp. | reverse complement strand
TTTCGTCCAGGATCATAATGTCCGGCTCCACCGCGATGGCAATGGCAAAAGCCAAGCGCATGATCATGCCCGATGAGAAAGCCCGTAACGGGGCCTCCATGAAATCCTCCAGTTCGGCGAATTCTACGATGGCGCCGAACTTCTTATTCATCTCCCTCCGATTGATTCCCAGAATAGAACCGAATAGATAGACATTATCCCGGCCGCTCAACTCATGGTCGAACCCCCCTCCCAGTTCGATCATGGGGGCCACCTTGCCCGCCACTTGCACCGTGCCATAGATCGGTTTCATCACCCGGGCAATCAGTTTCAACAGGGTGCTCTTGCCCGCGCCATTCCGGCCGATAATGCCCAGCATCTCCCCGGGAGGCACCTGAAACGTGATATTTTTCAGAGCCCAGAACTCTTCATATTCAATGCGGCCTCGGAAAGACTTGATGACGTATTCCTTGATGGAGCGGATGCGCTCTTTCGGCAATCGGTAGCGCACTGAAACATCCTGGAGGACGATGGGGAATTCCATGGAAACCGGTACCACTCAGCTAAACATAATAAACAAAAGTATCCGATAATTTGGTGAACACCAGGTAGCCGATTACCAGACTTGCAACCGATACAAGCAAGGCTAAACAAACAGTCTGAAAGTTTGGTAACTCTCCCAGATAGATGGGCAATCGAAAGCATTCGACAATGTAATACATAGGATTCAATTTAATTAGTAATAGATATTTTTTGGGAATAATATCGATAGGATATACAATTGGTGTGAGATACATCCAGGGCATAATAAATATTTGATACATATCCAGGATATCATTAAAGAATACTGCCGTAGCCGATAAGACGAAAGATATTCCCATGGCAAACATAACCACAAAAGTAATTGCCACGGGCAGAAACAGCAGGGATAAATGGAACCCTTTTCCTAAAATAGGCAGGAGTATGAAGAGGGGAATTAAGGCGAATGCCAGGTTAACCATATTTGACAGCACTGCAGAGACCACAAATATCGGTTTGGGGATATATATTTTCTTAAAGAGCGGCCCATTTTTCAGCAGGCAATATGATGCCACCTGGGTGCTCTGGGCAAAAAAATTCCAGAGTTGATACCCGGAAAGAAAATAAATAACAAAGTTTTTTACTTCAAACCGGAAAATAGTCGAAAAGACAATAGTAAAGACGATGGTGTTCAAAAGCGGATTGAGCATACTCCAGAAAAAGCCTAATATCGAGCGCTTGTAGCGCACGGTAAGATCGCGGACCACCAGGTTATAGAGGAGATCCTTATAGCGAATTAATTCGGTTAGATCTTCTTTAAGCACAGGTTGATCTCGCCACTCATGGCTTCTTAACCGCGCAATGCCAGAGGCCGATTTTAACGGGAGCGCTTCCGGGTTTATCCAGATGGAATAAGAACTTCCGGTTAGAATTCGCCTCGGGACGATATGGCCTTGACCCGCATCTCTCTTTTCATGCCTTGGCTGGCCGCGGCTGCCTAGGCCATGATACGTTGGATCAAAAGCATGTCAACTATTAATCCGACTCATCCGCAAAATCATCGGTTCAGAGGGCTCGCCGGAGGGTCTGGGACCAGCCCCGGAGGTGGCAGGTACGCATGGCCGGAGCTTCCCTCGGTCTCGCCATTCCCGGGCGGGATGGTCTTGAAGGTCATAGGCTCGCAAGAATCCGCCCGCTGGGAGGCTGATAGGTCAATATTCTGGGGGACATTGACTTTTCGCGCCACTTTGTGCTAAAGTTCGCCGTCGAGAAGAACCGGGTTCTCTCAGAGGATCGGTTTGGAGATTCCACTCGACCACATAAGTCCCCCAAACCTCGA
>RPRC01000081.1 GCA_003857395.1 Geobacter sp. | reverse complement strand
GATGACGGAGTTGAAGGATTTTACAAACGTGCAAATGTCGGAACAATTGCTGAAAAAACTTACTTCGGTAATGAGGAAAATATCGGGACAAGAATTAGATTTTATTATCCGAACATTTCCCGACTTGAAATTCGTTTCAAGCAAAGAATATTATTAATTCTCGAGCACGTTTACCAGGTGGATGACGAGCACGTGAATATGACACAGATTACTTTGTGGAAAAATATTTTTCCGAAATTCCCTGCGTTTGCAAAATGGTTTATGGGAAAGAAGTCGGAAAAGATTGTAACCGAAGACATTGACTTCCTCGCATCAAACCAGAAAATACTTAAGCGGACAAAAAATAATCTTCACGAAGTAAGTGTAAAGGGTGACGAAGTATCATTGAGCTTCAGAAGATTCTGGAGAAAGAAACTTCAAGGGGAATAATGTCAGAATACACTCCCGGTGCACTGATACAAAATAAAAAGGAAGTTCCGTCCGAGTTTAACAGGATTGCAAAGCGATACGATCTTGCAACTTTCTTAAGTCAGGGCTATCAGAAAGATTTGCAAACAAGCGTTGACAGAATGAATCTGAAAGGCGACGAATACCTTGCTGATCTTTGCTGCGGAACAGGGAAATCAACTATTGCCTGTCTGAATAATCTTCCGAATGGAAAAGTAATCGGGATTGACAACTCAAAGGAAATGCTTAAGACTGCGAAAGTAAAGCTTATTCCGAAATTCGGGAAAGATAAAGTAACATTCGCTCAGCAGGATGTGATGAATCTTGATTTGGCAGACAACTCGCTCGATGCAATTTTTATGGCTTACGGTATCCGCAATATGCCGGACTTTGAAAAATGTGTGAGAAATCTCAATCGTGTTTTGAAACCTGGCGGGAAAGTCTGTTTCCACGAATACGCAATCAGTAAATCTTTTGCGTCAAAACTCTACTGGAATATTTTAGGATACTTTTTGATTATTCCATTCGCGGGATTGACAACCGGCTCAACAAAGATTTTCCGCTACCTGATTAAAAGTGTTGAGACTTTCCTTTCTCCTGATGAGTTTATTGAATTGTTACAGAAAGCCGGCTTTGAATACATAAAACACACTCCGCTCGGAAGCTGGCGAAAGTCGGTGCTGCATACGTTCATCGCTCAAAAACCATCTCATTAACTATGAGCATAAAATCCATAATCGCAAAACGAATTGAGAAGAAACTTGGCGGATACAAAATCCAGCTAAACAAAGTTGATTCTTCTCTTCCCGAAAAACTTCCAACAGAAAAAAGTGTTGGTATTATCGGCGGTGGTTTAGCTGGAGTATCTGCTGCAATCTTTCTTGCTGAAAGAGGATTCCGGGTTAAGATTTTTGAGAAAGAAAAATATCTTGGCGGGAAAGTTGGTTCCTGGCCTGTGAATTTTGACGATGATTTTTCAACACAAGTTGAGCACGGCTTTCACGCTTTCTTCAGACAGTATTACAATCTCCGTAACCTTCTCAAGAAAATTGATGCGTTCAAATATCTTATCCCAATTGATGATTATTTAATACTAACCAAAAACTACGGCAACTTCGGTTTCAAAGAACTCGACACTGTTCCCGTTCTGAATATTTTGAGTATGGCAAAGACGGGGATTTACTCTTACAAAGATGCGATGCTGAATCCTGGCTTTAGAAAAATGACTTCGCTGTTAAGCTACGAGCGCGAAAAAACATTTTCGAAATTTGATAATGTTTCTTTCAAAGATTTTGCCGATGATGTTAAACTTCCTCCCGAAATGCAATTAATGTTCACAACGTTTTCAAGAGCGTTCTTTGCTGAGCCGCAGTATATATCAATGGCAGAGCTGAT
>RPRC01000080.1 GCA_003857395.1 Geobacter sp. | reverse complement strand
GAAGACCTGCTGCGCCAGAGCCTGAAGTCGCTGGCAAAGTAAGAATCTCCCCCACAAAGCCCCATTTCGCGATCCAGATCATACATTCAACTATCCGGCTTGGCTGAGAAATGCTTTCTAGTGGCAAGATGTCAATGAAACTATTGGTATCAATTCTCTGTTACGAAAAGTTCCTCAGGCGGCCTCGAGGGTCACCCGGAATCCTAAGTCTTTAAAACGCCTTACAAGGTACGGGACCAGGCGGTTCTTGTTGAGCTTATCGAAGTAATCGCCGCCCAGATCTTGGTAAGTGGAACCGGTTTTCAGCATATGGTAGATAACCACCAACAAAGAATGAGCCACGGCCAGGATGGCCCGCTTTTTCCCTCGCCGGGCCGCCAATCGGCGATACTGAGCCTGGAAGTAGGAGTCTTTCTTGCGGGTGGCGGCCCAGGCGGCCTGCACCAGGGCGCTGCGCAGCCAGCGGTTGCCCTTGGTGGTTTTCCCGCTTTTGCGTTTGCCCGCGCTTTCGTTACTGCCGGGGCAGACACCGGCCCACGACGACAAGTGATGCTCCGAAGGAAACACCGACATATCCGCGCCGATTTCCGCCAGCACATTCTCGGCGGCGCGTTGTTCAAAACCCGGCAGGCTGACCACCGCCTCCCGGGCCGGGGCGAAAGGGCCGCTCAACTCTTCAATGCGGCGGCTCAGCGCCTCGATCTGGCCTTCCAGGTGCTCCACCTGCGCCAAGAGCTGCCCCAGGAGAAAACGGTGATGCTCCGTCACCTTGCCTTCCAAGGCCCGGCGCAGCTCGGGAATCTTGCTTCGCAGTTGCCGGCGGGCCAGGTCCGCCAGCTTCCCGGGGTCTTGCTCCCCGGCGACCAGGGACCGGAGCATGTCCCGGCCCGAAACGCCCAAAATATCCGTAGCCACCACCCCCAGCTTGATGTTGGCGTCTTCCAGGACCTGTTGCAAACGGTTGGCCACCCGGGCCTTCTCGGCCACCAACTGGGAGCGGTGGCGGGTCAGCTCCCTAAACTCCCGCTGGGGCCGGGCCGGGATAAAGCTCGGCCGCAACAGCCCGGCCTGGAGCAGTTGCGCCAACCACTGACAATCCTTGACGTCCGTCTTCCGTCCGGGAACGTGCTTCACATGCCGAGCGTTCACCAAAAGCAGGGTAAAGCGGTTCTCCAGGAGGTTGTAAATGGGCTTCCAATAGACGCCGGTGGCTTCCATGGCCACATGCGTCACCCCGGCTGCGGCCAGCCAGTCGGCCATCTCCAGGATGTCCCGGGTCATGGTGCCGAAGGTCCGGGTCTCCTGGTCCAGGCAGCCGTCCGCCTCCAGGCGGCGCACACAGGCCGCCACGCTGCGTTTATGCACATCCAAACCGCAACACCTGGGGTACATGATCTCCATGGCCTGCTCCCGTTGATTCAAACTCAACGATGGCAGACATCGCAAGTGCGACAGTCTGTTACACGTGCTCAACCCCAGGGGGCAGGCAACATTCTTGAGTTCGTGGCAATGTCCAGGCCAGACTGCTCTTCGAGCTCGAGGCATCACAGAGAAACGGCCTTCAGCCATCGTTGGTGAAAGAAAGGTAGCATACCAAGAAATACTTTTCATATTTTTGAGAGAGCCAACGGCTCATGAGCGACTGCTCTAAAATTGGTTGGTGGCAAAGGTGTCTCGCCTGTGCAAGGGCAGGCTGAGGCCTGCGACTATAGAACTGCCGAGGGGGCGGTTCAACATTTTCATGGTTTTGGGTGTTCCCTTGGAACATTGATGGCTGGTTCCCCAGCGCAACTTGGGAACGAGTGGAAAAAAACTGGTTCATTACCGATTATACCACCTGAT
>RPRC01000079.1 GCA_003857395.1 Geobacter sp. | reverse complement strand
TATGTTGGGATGGAAATGGCCATTCGCAAGGGTGATTTTGCGGATGAACACTTAAAGATGCGTTGCCAAAAATAAAAACCGGGCGCCTTGTGAGCGCCCGGTTTCTTTCAGCTAGGACTGCAACTTAGTGAGGTGCAGCAGCTTTGAACAGCTTGGACTTGTCGATCAGGTCGAAGTGGGCGCGCTTGAAGTTCGTCCAGGTCTTCGTTTCCTTGTTGTAGATCGAGTTGCCGAAACACTTCCAGTTTTCCTCATCGACAAAGTTCTTGTCGGTGCGGTAGTAGAAGCCGGGGTAACGGCTTTCTTCACGGAACTGGATGTGCTTCATGTGGGCTTCCGCCGTCAGGATACGGTGGTAGTTTTCCCAGGCGCGCAGGAGTTCGTGCAGGTCCTTCGCACGCATCTTCATGGCGTCTTCCTTCAGCATGTTCAGCTTCTCTTCTGCAATACCCAACATCTTGTCGTTGGTGTTGTAGTAGGTAGCCACGCCAGCAACGTACTCGTCCATGATCTTCTGCAGACGGAACTGCAGCATCTTCGGGGTGATGTAGTTGGGGTTGACGTCGATCGCGGTGGTGTAGTCCTTGAATTCCAGGTAGGTACGCACCGGACGATAGATTTCCTCAACCAGTTGCTCGACGGTGGTGTCCAGCTCGGGTTTGAAGTCCTTGTTGTCGATGCAGTACTTGACCATGGACTTGGCACACATGCGGCCTTCGGCGTGCGAGCCGGAGGAGAACTTGTGGCCGGAGGCGCCCACGCCGTCACCGGCGGTGAACAGACCATTCACCGTGGTCATGCCGCGATAGCCCCAGTTCCAGCCCTTCGGCAGGTGAGCGGGGATCTTGGCAGCGTCAGGGTGCAGTTCGTCGGTGGGGGCACCAACGTCGGTCGGACCGGAAACCCAGATACCGCAGCAACCGGAGTGCGAACCCAGCAGGTAGGGCTCGGTCGGCATCAGCTCGGAGTTCTTCTTCTCGGGCTCAATGTTCTCGCCAACCCAGATACCGCACTGGCCGATACACATGTCCAGGAAGTCTTCCCAGGCTTCGGCTTCCAGGTGCTTCACTTCACGCTCGGACAGGGTCTTGCGCAGGTTGCCCAGTGCAGTCACGGTGTCCATCCAGATCGGACCACGGCCTTCCTTCATTTCCTTCAGCATGACGTGGTTACGCAGGCAGGAAGCGGGAACGGCAGCCTGACCGTACGGGGGGTACTGGTCCAGCATGGCCTTGTTCTTGGTCAGGTAGTCTTCGCCATAACCGTTGGTCGCGCGGGCCTTGAACAGCAGGAACCAGGCGCCGACCGGGCCGTAACCGTCTTTGAAACGGCAAGGCACGAAACGGTTTTCCATCATGGTCAGCTCAGCGCCGGCTTCAGCAGCCATCGCGTAGGTGGAACCAGCGTTCCACACCGGGTACCAGGCGCGGCCGGTACCTTCACCAACGGAACGGGGACGGAAGATGTTCACGCAACCACCGGCAGCCAGCAGGATGGCCTTGGCTTTGTAAACGTGCAGAGTGTGGTTACGGGTGGAGAAGCCGACAGCACCGGCGATGCGGTTCTTGTCGTTCTTGTCGTTGACCAGCTTGACGATGAAGATACGCTCTTCAACGCGGTCCATGCCCAGGGCCTTCTTGGCGGCTTCAGCGACGATCCACTTGTAGGATTCGCCGTTGATCATGATCTGCCACTTGCCGGAACGCACGGGCTTGCCGCCGTCCTTCAGAGCGGGCAGGCCTTCGCCGATGGCGGCAGCGCCGTCATGACGCTCGCCGTTGGCATCGGTTTTCCAGATGGGCAGGCCCCACTCTTCGAACAGGTGCACGGAATCGTCAACGTT
>RPRC01000078.1 GCA_003857395.1 Geobacter sp. | reverse complement strand
AGAGTGGTCTTCTTTTGTAATAATCGTCGCTCCGCTGGAGGCCGTAATTTTCACCGGAACAATAGATGGTGATTTCTTTCTCATCGGTTCTATCCTCCTGGAAGGTATACCACTTCTGACCTGTTCTGTTCAACCAGGTATTTCCGTGCGGCAGCCTTTACCTCTTCCTCGGTCACCGCGTACAGCCCCCTGACATACTGGTCCACGAGAGTGAAATCTCCTATCATTTCATAATACCCGAGCTTCCTGCATAGACCCTCTACTGTCTCCTGGGAAAAAATATAGGAGCTTTCTACCATATTCTTCGCTTTCTTCAGTTCGTGGGGGAGCACGCCATCGGCTTGTATTCGGAGAATCTCTTTTCCAACCTCAATTCTCGAATCCTCAATGTTTTTTTCGTTCATAACCGCTTCAATTATAAACAGCCCGGTATCTTTTAACGCCAGGATACTTGCATCAATGCTGGTCACCAGAGCTTTCTTCTCACGCAGACCCTGGTGGAGCCGGGAGCTTCTGCCCTCCCCCAGAATACTGGCAAGAAGGTCACAGGCGCACATATCTGGCGAGGTAATTCCACCCACATGGAAGCCCGTGTAGAAGTAGGAAGTACCTATATCCCCCCTGTACTGTGCGCTCCTCGCGCCATCCTGGGGAGGCTCGTCGGGAGAAAGATCTTTCGTATTTTCACCACTTTCCATGAAGCCAAAAGATTCTTCCATTACTTTAAGGGCCCTCTTTATTTTTACATCTCCCACCACTACGATCGCCATATTATCAGGGACATAATAGTTCCTGTAAAATTCAATGAGCTCCCTGGTTGAAAGCTTTGCGACAACCTCCTCGTAACCGGTTATTGGTCTCCGCGCCCTGTGGTTCTTATATGCAAGTCCCATAAGCCTTTCAAAACAAAAACTCTCCGGCCTGTCCTGATACATCTTAATCTCCTCTATGATTACCTCTCTCTCTTTCTTTATCTCCTCAGGATTGAAAAGTGGATGTATCAATGCGTCGGCCATAATATCAGTAGCGGTGCTGAAATACCTGCTCGGCAGCACGATCCAGTAACATGTGCACGCATAAGAAGTGAAGCCGTTAATATAACCACCAAGCGAATGAATCTCCTGGGCGATTTTTCCTACAGGCCGGGTCTCTGTTCCCTTGAAAAGCATATGCTCAATAAAGTGGGATATACCGCATATATGGTCATTTTCGTAGACAGAGCCAATTCCTGTCCATACTGAGATACATACTACCGAGGCGGGGTATACTTCTTTCACGAGAACGGTTAATCCATTTTTGAGCTTCTTCTCTGTTACCTGAGAGGCCAGAAGCGCATGGGGGAGCTCTTCGACTTCAGATGATGAAAAAGGAGAAAATGTCGGTATTATCACGTTACAATAACTTCTAGAGGAGCTCTGTTATTCCTCCTCGTCTCCACGTCATGACAGCGTCCCGTGAGCATTACCTTTTTCATGGAGATTTTCTGGAATATACTCCAATGTTTCTCCAAAATAAAAAAGAGGCGAATACGCCTCTTTTTTCAGATTGTTATAAGCACATTTTCTACGGGGTATATCGCATGACACGGCACTGTGCGCTTCCGCCGTAATCAATGTTTGTCGGATCAAAACCTGGATACTCGGTCCAGTAATAAGAGCCTGCCGAAATAGTGAATCTTAACGGATCTTTGATTGCAATAACGGGGTCAGTAACGGGGATGTCGGTTGCAGACGCCGGAGTCAGTGCCGTAATATCATCGTAGTATATGTTGCCATTACCGACCTGTGGCTCATTGAGGCTGTAATAGACGAATCCACCTAAGGGTCCCAATATATCAAAGCATCTT
>RPRC01000077.1 GCA_003857395.1 Geobacter sp. | reverse complement strand
TGTTGATTTTTTAAATGGAATGATGAGATTTTCTTTTTCATACATTCGGAGGGTATGAACAGAAATGTTAAGCAGCTTTGCAGCTGTTCGGATCGGGTAAATGGGTTCGCTATTTGTCATTGTTTTGTCAATACAGCAACTTATTTAAAGTTGATATTTATAAATACCAACTTTACTGCCACGTATTAATTTCATTTTTATTTCATTTTCAAAGCCATCTGAATATTTATTTTTCATTTGTTAGAAATCAACTGTTTCTGTTTCTAATTAATTGGAATTAGTTAACTAACTCAAATTATAATTCGTATCAATTATTTATTGAATCTTAAGTAATACTTCTTCATCAAATCCATCAAAAAGATATAACTTAATACCAAATACCTTTATACCATTATACCTATGAACTTTGAAGTTAAAGATTTCCAAAAAGATGTAATCGAAAAGAGCTACGACAAGCCCGTGCTGGTTGACTTCTGGGCTGAATGGTGTGCACCGTGCCGAATGCTGGGACCAATCATTGAAAAGCTTGCAGAAGAAAACAAAGAGAATTGGGAACTCATAAAAGTTGATACGGACAAAAACCAACAAGTAGCAACGAAGTATGGTGTGCGAGGGATTCCAAACGTAAAACTTTTCAGAAATGGTGAAGTGATAAATGAATTCACCGGCGCACTTCCTGAACCAGCAATAAAAGAATGGCTGAAGAAATCTATTCCCAGTAAATTTGCTGATCAGATTGAGCACGCTAAAATTTTATTGATCCGCGGGGATGTTACAACTGCAAGAGCAATTCTGGAAGATGTTCACAAAGGCGATATTAATAACAGTGAAGTAAAAGTTCTACTTGCAAAAATACTATTGTTTGAGGACCAAAAAGAAGCTTTGCGTTTAACTCAAAATGTGGATGGTAATCTTAGCAATATCGAACTTGCAGAAGCTATAAGTGAACTTGCGACGTTATTGAATCGAGATAAAAATTCATTCCCAGATTCCGACGTGAAAGAAAAATACTTGTCCGCAATAGCAGATTTCCAAAGAAAAGATTTTGGCTCATCACTTTCAAAATTTATTGATGTAATAAGAACAGACAGAAACTATGATGATGACGGTGCAAGAAAGGCTTGTATTGCAATCTTCAAATATCTTGGTGAAGACCATGAGATTACTCAATATCACAGAAGAGATTTTGGAAGTGCGCTGTATATTTAAATTTATTTAAATCTATAAAACTGATCCAATGAATGAGGATTAGCGAGTGCATCTTTGTTATTGACTTCTTCTCCATTCAAAATTTTTGAAACGGCTATCTCAACTTTTTTCCCACTAATTGTTCTGGGTATCTCTTTTACTTCAAATATGTCTGACGGAATGTGACGAGGAGTTGCCTTCGCTTTTAATTCTGCTTTGATTCTATCCTTTAGCTCATGGTCAAGCTTTTTTCCTTCATTCAACGAAACAAATAAAATCACTTTTTCATCTCCATTCCACTTTTTGCCGACAGCAAGACTATCGTGAATCTCTTCCATTTCTTCAACTATTCTGTAAATCTCAGCAGTTCCAATTCTAACTCCACCAGGATTTAAGGTTGCATCTGATCTGCCGTAAACTTTAATACCAGCACTTTCAGTTATTTCTATGTAATCACCGTGAGTCCAGATGCCCGGATACTTTTCGAAGTATGCTTTTCTATATTTCGCTCCTTCCTCATCATCCCAGAAATAAACCGGCATTGATGGGAAAGGTGCAGTGCAAACAAGTTCTCCTTTCTCACCGATGATTGATTCACCTTTTTCATTGAGGGCTTCTACTTTCATTCCTAATCCTTTGCATTGTATTTCTCCTGAATA
>RPRC01000076.1 GCA_003857395.1 Geobacter sp. | reverse complement strand
GGCGACGGCTACGGCGACTTCAACATGAACATGAGCGGCGGCGGCAGTGGCCGTGGCTATGGCCGCGGTCGCGGCTACGGCTATGGCCGCGGCTACGGCTACGGCGACTACTACGGCTACGGCCCCTACGGCTACGGCGCCCCCTACGGCTACGGCGCCCCCTACGGCTACGGCGCCCCCTACGGCGTTCCCCCGGTCGTTGCCCCGGTCGCTCCTGCTGCCCCGGCCCCCGCTGAGGCCAAGTAACGTCGAGTCACTCGCGCTTGTGTCGGGCCCTCGGGCCCGGCTGGCCGAACCCCCAGCACAGGGATGTGCACCCCCACCCTCGTTCGTTCATGCTCGACCGTCCCGGTCGATGACGCCCACGCCGGTCTTCCGAACCGATTTCCGACCGGTGAACCCCCGTTTCCTGCTCCAAGTTTCCTGCTCCAAGCCCATCGCACCTTAGGCGCGCCTCGTTCGCGGCCGACGACGACCCACCCGTCTTTATTCCCGCACTTAGCGCCCACGCCAGGGGGGCCTACCGCAAACCGCTACCGTCGTGCCGCATCCGCCGACGTCCATCGGGCATGCCTGAGCGGTCGTACTCGCGATGTGTGGGAAGCCGCGTATCGCGTACGTGCGTTGACTCAAATCAAGTCGCCTTCCAGAGACACCGACTAACCTGCGAAGGTGCATCGCCGGTCGTCCCATGCCTTTCTCTACCCAAGGGCTCGACTCGCCGGCCAAGCGCCAAGGCTCGCCGGCCCATCGCGGTCCTCTCAGGTCGCCGGTGGACCCTCGTCAACCAGCTAATTTGGGGGATAACCATGCAACAAGTCACAGGGCGCGCCCTGTCCCTGACCCTGGGGATGGCGCTCGCAGTCGGCGGGACGACCGCGGCCTGGTCCGCGGAGGGCCTGCAGGAGGTCATGCAGCGTCGCGGCCTGACGGAGAAGGACATCCTGGCGGCGGCCAAGACCTATACCCCCACCGGGGGGCGGGACGAGTACCTGGCCTTTTCCTCCGGCGGTCAGAGCGGACAGGTGATCGTCTACGGCATCCCGTCCATGCGCATCCTGAAATACATCGGTGTCTTCACCCCGGAGCCCTGGCAGGGCTACGGTTTCGACGACGAGTCCAAAGCGGTCCTGGCCCACGGCCGCATCGATGGCAAGGACCTCAACTACGGCGACACCCACCACCCGGCCTTCTCGGAGACCGATGGCGACTACGACGGGCGCTACCTTTTCATCAACGACAAGGCCAACCCACGGGTGGCGGTGATCGACCTGAAGGACTTCGAGACCAAACAGATCGTCACCCACCCCCTGTTCCGCTCCGAACACGGCGGTGCCTTCGTCACCCCGAACACCGAATACGTCATGGAGGCGACCCAGTACGCGGCCCCATACAGCGACATGGGCTATGTCCCCCTGGAGCAGTTCAACGACAAGTACCGCGGCGGCCTGACCTACTGGAAGTTCAACAAGGACAAGGGACGCATCAACCCGGAAAACTCCTTTACCTTCGAGCTGCCGCCCTATAGCCAGGACCTCTCCGACGCCGGCAAGAAAGACAGCTATGGCTGGGGCTTCACCAACTCCTTCTGCACCGAGCGCTATGTGGGCGGCATCGAGCGCGGGCGTCCGCCCTTCGAGGCCGGCTGCTCCTCCAAGGACACGGACTTCCTGCATGTGACCAACTGGAAGAAGGCCGAAGAGTTGGTCAAGGCCGGCAAGGTCACGAAGCGCAACGGCATGTACGTGATCCCCATGGAGCAGGCGGTGGCCGAGGGCCTGCTGTACCTGATCCCGGAACCGAAAAGCCCCCACGGGGCTGACGTGACCCCGGACGGCAAGTTCATCAT
>RPRC01000075.1 GCA_003857395.1 Geobacter sp. | reverse complement strand
TGTTCCTGGCCACAACCAGATCCGAACCCGCAGCCGCGGCCACTTGCTGATTGCCCAGAGACTGGGCGCGTTTCAACAGCGCGGACGCCTTCCCCGTCGCCCCCCGCCTCAGGGCCATCCGGGCCAGGGAGATCTGGTCCGGGCCGCACAGGTCTTTAAAATCATCCAGCACTGCATAAATATTCCGTACCCGGTCCACGACTTCATGGCTCGTGGCCGTAAGGTCCTCCAGCCTCCGCTGAATTCTGCCCCGAAAATTCTCCAGCACCCCCATGAGCGCAAAGTCCATCCCCATTCTCTCGGCGTCCTCGCGCAGTTCGGCATCCTGGCGGACAAGGGTGTTTTTAATGCGCTCCAGGTCAAGATCAATCTGAACCCCGTCTTCATCCCGCCGCCTTCTGGCGTCCTCATATCTCCGGCTGAGCTTGGTTAAGGTCCGCCGTTGGACGCAGTCGGAGATAGTGGAGACGGCCAGCCCCAGCGCCACCCCGGCGAAACAGACGACCCAGAGGATGGTGAGGATGTCCAGAAATTTATTTTGAATCAGAGTGAAAATTGTCTCCAGAATATCCATAACATTCCCCCTGATCGCACTGGATATTACTGAACCGGATGTCTTGGAGCAGGTTTCGATCCGGTTACCGAATTGTTTTAAAAAATAATCCCAAAACAAAATATAAACAATTAGGGAAAAGCTGATTCCGGGCGTCCAAATCCATGAATTTGAGGTTCGAGTTTGGCTCCCCGGAGGTAGGGAGGAGGACGGAGAGCAAGCCAGGGCAGCGTATCGCGCCTGTCAGGGGGTGTGGGCGGGGGGACAGGACCTCGAGGCCGCACCCCAAAATCCAGGCCTGATCCACCGGGCTGAAATTTCCTTCCCCGAGCCGGGCTCCTTAGTTACCCCAAAAATATGAGCTTGTGCTAAGATATCCTCAGGACGAGCTGGGCCAGGACTTGAGCGCCGGCGGTCCCTTTCTGCCTCAAAGGAGCATATCGTGATCACCCACTTGACCATCCTGGTAATCATGGTGCTGAGCCTGGGGGCCAGTCCGGCCGCGGCCGGGCAGACCCCCCCGACGTTAAGGGCATTAAAGCAAGCAGTGGTTGCCAAGCCCCAAGACCCCCAGGCGCACTACGCCTTGGGGTTGAAATACGAAAGCCTGGGGCAAACCAGGAAAGCCATTGCCGAGTATCGTAAATCCCTCAGCCTGAAGCCGGGCAACGACAAGGTGCTCTCTAGCCTGGGGCGTTTAATGGCCGCGGGTGGCGAGCCCGACCAGGCCATCAAGATCATCCAGCAGGCGGTGAAGCTCAACCCGAAATCGGTGGAGGCCCGGAGTCTGGGGGGGCAGTGGATAACCAGCAGGCGATGGCTCTCCTGCAGCAGGGCAACCTGGACGCCGCCAGGCAGGCCTTGGAGGCCGGCATCCAGGCCAAGGGGGATGCCGCGGTGACCGAGGCCCTCCACAATAACCTGGCATGCCTATATGTCCGGGAGGACAAACTGGACCGGGCGGTGGGAACCTGGCAGGAAGTGATCCGCCAAAACCCGGACATGCCCCAGGCGCATTACAATCTGGCCCTCTTGTACTACACCCAGGGGGACTACCAGGCGGCGTCACGGGAATTTTTCACCTTGAAGGGGATAGACCGCGATATGGCCGGCGAGCTCTCGGATTACCGCTTTAGGGTTAAGACCTCCACTGAGGTTAAGCCCCCGGTCAAAACCATGATAACCTTTAAGGGCAGTCCGCTCTTAACCAAGGGTACCATACTGTCTTCCGATGCCAGGTAGTGATACGAAGTTGCAGTCAAAAGACAATGAATATTTATGTCATTCTGAACGGAGCT
>RPRC01000074.1 GCA_003857395.1 Geobacter sp. | reverse complement strand
TACGCGGTTGGATGGGCGTACCCCTTATTCGGCATGATGAATTCATTGGTTTAATGACCCTTGATAATTACAACCCATCTGCTTACACCCAGGAGGATGCCAGCCTGGCTTTAAGTTTTGCCAATAGCGCTGCCATTGTGATTGAAAATGCGCGTTTATTTGAACAGACTCAACAAATGGCACTCACTGATACATTAACTGGAATATATAACCGTCGATATTTTTACGAATTAGCTCAAAAAGAATTTTCCCGCAGCAAACGCTATCAAAGCCCCATGTCGATTGTTTTGATCGATATAGATCATTTCAAAAATGTTAATGACCATTATGGTCATCTGGCAGGTGACCAGGTATTAATGCAATTTGTTCAACGAATTCAGGAAGAATTACGAACATCCGATATTTTAGCTCGCTTTGGGGGTGAAGAATTTATAATCCTTTTACCTGAAACAAACCTGGGAGATGCGACCCAGGTCGCTGAACGTTTGCGTGAGGTTACTGCCCAATATCCATTTCTATTGGTAACCGCCCAGACATTTATCACCATAAGCCTAGGGGTAACCTGTTTTAGATTCACAACCTTGTCTTTAGATCACCTTATTGATGAAAGCGATAAAGCTTTATACGAGGCAAAACAATTTGGGAGAAATCGAGTTAGAACCTGGCAGCAAAAATGATCCCCGTAAGTAGGGCTAAAACATAATGGGAAAACTTTCAGATTTCTTAACCAACTTTAAATCCCCGGTTCGAAAAATTCCTTTTGATCAACGTCGGGAAATCATTGCAGATATTACCGAATCATCCTCACCTGGTTTTGATTACTTTTTGATGGTCATTCTTTCAACCAGTATCGCTACACTGGGCTTGATAACCGACTCCCCCGCGGTCATTATTGGTGCTATGCTGGTTGCCCCATTGATGTCACCTATCATTGGGATTGGTCTGGCTTCAATGATAGGTCGCAGAACGCTCTTAAAATCAGCTATTTCTGCATTATTGCGAGGCGCAATAATGGCTGTTGGATTGTCAACACTATTTACCATCATTAACTCATATTTGCCATTTGTTTCGCTGCATGAATTACCACAAGAGATTATTTCCAGAACACATCCCAGCCCTATAGATCTTATGATTGCGCTGGCAGGTGGTATTGCAGCGGCTTATTCATTGACAGAGGAACGATTATCTGCAGCATTGCCAGGCGTAGCAATCGCAACAGCTTTGATGCCACCAATTTGCACAGTCGGGATTGGGGTCGCTTTACAACGATGGGATGTTGCTGGGGGCGCTTTTCTCTTGTTTATCACCAATGCAGTCACCATTGCCTTTGCTGCGGCATTTGTATTTTTTCTACGGGGATTTAATCCTTATCCTTTAGATAGTAATCGTAAACTTCCGCCAACTCTGCAGCTTTCTGCATTATTGATTGTGATTTTATTGATACCACTTACATATTTCAGTATTGATTTTGTCAGGCAAGCTTCTGAATATCGGATGTTAAGTCAGGTCCTGAATGAAAAAGTAAATGAAATCAATAATGCCGAGTTGGTTGATTTTACTACCAGTCAGGAGAATGAAACAATTATGATTGAAATGACAATTCGAACCAACAAAACATTGCGATACGAACAGGTAATTGCTTTGCAGGGATCAATTGTCGATTCTCTCAACCAACCAGTATCCTTACGGGTGAATCAAGTCTTTGCAGAACGATTGGATCCCTTAATTCCGCCGACTGCAACAAATACACCATCTCTGACATTAACATACACACCTGGACCATCGCCTACTACAACATTTACTGCAACAGCAACTGCCACATTAACTTCCACAGCAACAGCTACTTTCCAGCCAACATCTACCATCACGCCCACCTCAAC
>RPRC01000073.1 GCA_003857395.1 Geobacter sp. | reverse complement strand
CGGCGCGTATTCGAAATCCTCAATTTCAAATGCGAGTTCGTCGACGACCTCGCCCCCACCATGCTGCGCCGCAAGGAATGCCGCCAGGGCGCCAAGGCCATCATCGAGCGCAATCTCGAACTGGCCATCGAACGCGGCCAGATCCCGCCGACAACCGATATCCGCCGCGCCGCCATCGGCCTGTTTTCCTACATCGACGGGCTGATCATCAACTGGAGCATGGAACCCGACAGCTACTCGCTGGCGGAACAGGCCGGGGCGCTGATTGATATCTTTATCGACGGACTGCGCCAGCGAGTGACTTCATACAGCGAGTAATTTGAGCCTGCGTCGCTTGGCCTTGGGCCAACGAATGGCTGGTCTAGGCCTTATGCAAAGCTTTGCATAATCGGCCTTTGCAGACGGTCAGGATTTTCCAGTCGATTTCCGCTTCGTACCCATACCCGTCCTTGGGCCTGCTCCGAAGTGGTCATTTAACGATAAGTTCAGCAGCGTGTGTCAGCGCGGACGCTGCGGTGCCTTGTTTCCCGCGATCCGCTTTAACTCGCCTTCATGTGCTTCATATTCGCCCAGATGCGAGCGCATCAGGCTTTTCCAAAGTTTTCCGTGGTTGGGAACAGAGAAGTGGAGCAGCTCGTGGACGATCACGTAGTCCCACAGCTCGGATTTCAGGGCGGGCAGTTCGTCGCTGAAATTCAAATGGCCTGCGGTAGAACACGATGCCCATTTGTTCCTCATCGGCCGTACACCCAACCAGACAATCTTTACGTCCAGCTTGTCGGCCCATAGCCGGACGCGCTGTTTGAACTGGCCTTTGTGATCGATTGCCTTCATTGCGCTAAATCCGATCCGCCTTTTCCAGCAGCGTAAACAACTCATCCACCATCGCCGTCACCCGATTCAGGTCGTCAGTTTCCGCGAAGATGGCGAAGGTCACTTTTTTGCGGAGTTCACGGATGGCGTTTTCGCTGCGTTTCCAGTTCGGAAACTCGGTGAACGCGTGGCGAATCTTCCGGCTGACCGACTCAGCGTTCTGAATCTTCGCGTCCAGCAGGCTGCGGTAGACAAAATAGGTCAGGCCATCGAAAGACTTTTCGGCCTGTTCCTTTTTCCTCGTTTCGTTGCCTTCCACTTCACGCAGCAAATCGGCCAGGGCCTCGGCAGTACTGGTCTGGCGCTCCTCGAAGCTCTCCTGCACTGCCCTCGCGCGCTCCGCCATGGCGATGAGGTAGGGGTCATCGCTACCTTCCTCGGCCAGTTTTTCAATGCTTTTGATCAGGTTGATGACTTTGGTGCCATCCCCGCCGCTCTTGTTCTTGATCAGCTCGATGGTATTGCCATCGATCGCGACAATCTCGCCCAGACCGCCCACGCCATAACTGCCGACCTGCTGCTGCACCAGATTGTTGGTCTTGGCCTGAAACTCACGGTCGACCATCACGGTCCGGGTGTAGGCCTTCCGGACGATCTGATAGATCGCCGATAAGGTTCCATAGTCGCCAATGAACGGGCGCAGGAAAGCATCGGGCGAGATGATCTCGTAGAGCATCTCGATCTCTTTATATTCCTTGAAGAACTCCTTCCGCCGCTCGGGGTCGCGGAAGTGCTCGATGAGGGTATCGACGTCCTTGTCATTGAAGTTGCGTTCGATCAGGCCGAGGTAGTCCAGGGCCTTGGACGCCATCTTGTTTTTGAAGAGCACCTTCAGCAGCTTCAGGTCCTTGACGATGGCGTTGATCTCGTCGCTGTCGAAGGCGAGTGCCTTTTCGAGTTTGTCGAAGATGCCGACGAAATCCAGAACGAAGCCGTGGGGCTTCACCATCTCCTGCGCCTCGTTCTCGTAGGGACGGTTCACCCGGGCGATGGCCTGAAGCAGGGTGTGGTCG
>RPRC01000072.1 GCA_003857395.1 Geobacter sp. | reverse complement strand
GAAAAGAATCTTCGTCTTCTTCCTCAAACAAATCATCTTCATCGTCAGGTAATTCATCTTCTATCAAATCCTCCTCCGAGGGTTCAATTTCAAATGGATTTTCTTCTTCCTCTTCTTCTTCATAAAAATCATCTTCCTCATCATCAATATCCTCTTCGTCCCCGTCCTTTTTTTTACGCTTTGCAGCGAAAAGAGAATATACCTCCTCATCCAGCTTTGGCTGCGGATTAAAAAATTGATTATCAGACAAGGCTTCTAATAATTCTTTCTCGTTTGATTCCATCGAGCATTTCTCCCACATTAAGGTTTGTTTTTCCAAGTTGTTTTCAAAAATACAATTTAATATTTGCAATAATGTTTTTATAAACAAATGAATTTTTTGTTGCGTCTTAAAATAAAATTTCCTAATTAATCTACAAATACATATTTTCTTCAAAGCATTATTTTGGGACAGCTAAATAATTATATTAAGGAAAATAATGAAACTTGCAACTCTTTGTTATGTGCTCGATAAGAGGAATGGTTCCACGCTGATGATCTATCGTAATAAAAAACAGAATGATTATCATGAAGGAAAGTGGAACGGACTCGGCGGAAAATTTGAACCAGGTGAATCTCCCGAAGAATGTGCAATCAGAGAAATTGAAGAAGAAAGCGGACTACGGGTTACGTCAGTAAAAATGAAAGGATTTATTACGTTTCCTTTGTTTGATGGAAAAGACGATTGGTATGTTTTTCTTTTTACTGCAGATGAGTTTACGGGCGAACTTATTGATTCTCCTGAAGGAAAACTTGAATGGATACCAAACGAAAAACTGACGGAAATAAATCTTTGGGATGGAGATAAAATTTTTATCCCGTGGTTGTTTGAAGATAAGTTTTTTAGTGCGAAGTTTAATTATGTAGATGGGAAGTTTGTAGATTATTCTGTGGTTTTTTATTAGCCGCTATTTTATGGGGTTTTCAAATTAATAGTAATTCATGAATTCGAGGTATAAGTAAAAGTGTCTTTCTCATCTAAATCAACTAATTACTTCTACATTCTCAAAACGCCAAGGTTTACAATTCCCGGCATTAACATAATAAACCCACATGAAAAAGATTCACCTTGATGGAGTATCCTTATGGACAATTACTTAAAGACAAACTACGATCTCAACGATAAAGAAACTGTTTCTGTAATTGATGAACTTCCACTATGGTCAGCCCCTTTCGGACTTAAGCTGCTTGATAAAATAAAATATCAAAAGAATATTACAGCGCTTGATATTGGTTCGGGGTTGGGATTTCCATTACTCGAAGTTGCAACGAGACTTGGCAACTCCTGTAAACTGTATGGAATAGACCCGTGGGAAGCGGCAGTTGAGAGAATCAAAACGAAAATTAAAATTTACGAAATAAATAATGTTGAAATAATCACTGGAGTTGCAGAGAACATTCCCCTGCCTGACAATTCTGTTGATCTCATCTTCAGCAACAACGGGTTGAATAACGTCAATGATATCAGGGTAGTATTAAATGAGTGCCGTAGAATTTCAAAACCCGGCGCACAACTTGTGTTTACTTACAACACAGAGAGAACAATGATTGAAATCTACTCTGTTATGGAAGAGGTGCTTCGTGAAAAAAATATGTTTAATGAAATTGAATCTATGAAAAAGCACATTTATAAAAAGCGTAAGCCAGTGGAAGAGTTCGTTCGGTTGTTGAATGAAAGCGGATATGTTATCAATGAAATATCGCACGACGAGTTTACATATCAATTTGTTGATGGAACGGCGATGATCAATCATTTTCTTATAAAGCTTGCTTTTACTGATAGCTGGAAAGAATTAATTCCTGCGGAAAAGCAAAAAGATTTTTTCGCAGAGCTGGTTCAAAGATTAAATCACGCTGCG
>RPRC01000071.1 GCA_003857395.1 Geobacter sp. | reverse complement strand
CGGAGTCACCCGCGGCGGTCAGCGTGATTGATCGGGACATGATCGATGCCTCGGGTTTCACCGAAATCGCCGATCTACTGCGCCTGGCCCCAGGCTTCCAGGTCGGGTTGAGCACCCTGAACAACATCACGGCGGTGACCTACCACGGCCAGGCGGATGCCCTGCCCAGGCGCATGGAAGTACTGGTCGATGGTCACTCGGTCTACAACAGTCTGTTCAGTGTGGACTGGCATGACCTGGGAGTGGCGCTGGCGGATGTCGATCGCATCGAGGTGGTGCGCGGGTCGAATTCGCCGACTTACGGTTCCAATGCCTTCATCGCCACCATCAACATCATTACCCGGCCGAGGTATGCCGACCCGGGCTGGTTTGCGCAGGCCACGCTGGGCTCGAACGCGACTCGCCAAGGCACATTGCGGCATGTCGGCGACCTCGCTGGCTTCGACTATCGGCTCAGCCTGGGGTATGACCAGTCGGACAACTTCCCCGGGCGCAATGACGAGCAACTGCTGCGCACGCTGAACCTGCGCGCCTGGCACG
The DNA here is from genome assembly GCA_003857395.1 of Geobacter sp. The sequence continues at coordinate 1,370 of RPRC01000071.1, read as the reverse complement.
ACCTGAGCGATACCGATGCCCTGGAAATCCAGCTCGGCGCCCGCAACGGCCCGATCGGCAGGGGCGGGGACGATCTCTTGTTCAATCCGTTGGGCGCGAATCTCGGCAGCAACGCGGTGGCCAGCAACCGCCAACTGGTGCGCTGGAGCCGCGTCCTCAGCGCCGGGCGCGACACCTCCGTGCAGTTCTACCATCAGCGCCATCGCGAACAGGACGATGCCACGGTGGGTCTGCTGTCCGATCTTTTGCAGGTGCCGCCGGCGGCTATCTCCTTCCTGTTCCCCGGGCACGTGGATGAGGTGATCCGCTCCGGGCTGTTTGACTACACGGATGAGCGGTATGACCTGGAGTGGCAGCTCAACGACGTCAGCGACGAACGCCTGCAATGGGTCGCCGGCGCCGGCGTGCGCCTGAACCGCACCAAGAGCCTGGTGCAGCTCGGCCGCACGGATTTCGTAAAAAATCTGGGCAAGCGGGCCTTCGCCGACATGCAATATCGTCTGGCGGAGGGCTGGCTGCTGAACGCAAGCGGCATGCTGGAGCAGAGCGATACGCTGGACCCGGCGTTGTCCTATCGCCTCGCGCTCAACCATACGCCGCGCCCCAACCAGACCCTGCGCGCCAGCGTCACGCGCGCCGTGCGCGACAGCGGCCTGTTCAGCAACAACATGGAAATGGGCCTGCATTTCAGTGATGGTGACCCGATCAATCTGGTGGGCTACTCGCCCGGCGGTCTGCCGCCGGAAAAAATGCTGTCATGGGAACTCGGATGGCTGGGCAACTGGTTCGATCGGCGCCTGAGCCTCGACTTGAAGGCGTTCCGCGAAGAAATCCGCCACGAAATCATCGCCCTGCCGGGCTTGGCACCCGAACCCTTGCCAGATGGCGCGTTGATCCTCGGCAACGGCGCTGGGGTCGATATCACGGGTCTGGAAGGGCAACTGCAATACCGCCCCAGCCCGCGCGATCTGGCATCGCTGCAGTTTTCCCTGGCCGATGCCGATGACCGTTTTGATCCGGCCAGCACCGGCCGGGCTTCGGAAGCGGGCCGCACGCCGCACCTGACGCTCAGCTTGCTGTTGGCGCACACGTTCAGCCACGATGTCCAGTTGAGCCTGGGCTATTACCACATTGATGAAATGCGCTGGCAAGGCGCTGGCGAGGTCGCCACAGGCAAGCTCCCGCTACCGGCCTATGACCGCTTCGACCTGCGCCTGGCCAAGCGTTTCCGTTGGTCGGCACAAGATGTTCTGGTTGAACTCATCGCCCAGAATATCGGCAACGATGCCTATGCGGAATTCAGGGCGGATAACCAGTTCGACACGCGCTACTTTCTGCGCGCATCGGTGCAGTTCCACTAGGCTGGGATG
>RPRC01000070.1 GCA_003857395.1 Geobacter sp. | reverse complement strand
TGGTGGAATGGCATGTTGGTGTGGAAAATTGCTGTACAATGACCGCACTTAAAAACCTGCCGCAAGCTACCGTCCTTTGAAGGCGAGTAGATAGGCGGGATTTGAGTTTGTTTGCTTTAGCTCCGGCTGAAAGCGTGTACTTGTGTGCTTGATTATTTTGTAGTAGTATAGATACATGAAAATAACAGACTATCAACGAGACGAACACAGAGTTCATTTGCTCATGTTTCATTTGGTCTGGACGCCGAAACGTCGCAAGCCTGTTTTGGTCGGAGAGGTTGCGAAGGATTGTCGCAAGGTCATCGAAGCCAAGTGCGAAGAAAAAGGCTGGATGATCAAAGAACTGGCTATTCAACCAGACCATATCCATTTGTTTATTCAGGTGTGGCCTGCCGATTCAGTGTCCAATGTTGTGAAGGAACTCAAAGGGGTAACCGCCTTTGAGCTTCGCACGAAGCATACGCAGCTTCTAAAGTTGCCTTCCATGTGGACGCGCAGTTATTTTGCAGCAACGGTTGGCAATGTCTCGGCTGAAATCATCGAGAAATATATTGCCGCTCAAAAAGGTTTGTGATGCTTAGATCTTACAAGTACAGGCTGTATCCATCGAAGGCCCAAAAACTCTTGCTTGAACAAATGCTGGAGACCTGCCGCCATTGGTATAACGCCTGTCTGGCCGAGAGGAAGGAAGCCTATGAAAACGAGAAGCGCAGCGTAGGCAAATATGAGCAACTCCGCAAAGTAAAGGACTTGAAGCAATCTAATCCTTATGCATCCAATGTTCATAGCCACATCCTGCAAGTTGTTGTTCAGGATTTGGATAAGGCATTTCAATCATTCTTTCGTCGTGTGAAGGCCGGTGCGAAAGCAGGTTATCCACGTTTCAAGGGTCGCAATCGCTTTGATAGTTTCGGGCTGAAAGAATATGGCAATGGCTTCAAGGTAGATGGACGCAGGCTCAAGCTATCGCGGATGGGCAGGTTGCGTGTGCGTTGGCATCGTCCACTGGAAGGTGAAATAAAGACTGTTCGTGTTTGCAGACAGGCGGGAAAATGGTATGCCTGCTTTGCTTGCGAAGTGAACGAGCCACCACTGCAATCTACGGGTCAGGAAGTCGGTATAGATGTTGGGATTCATCACTTGTTGGCAACCAGTGACAACGAAGTTGTGGAGAATCCACGCTGGTATCGGAACGCTCAAACGAAACTACGCATCCTGCAACGCAGAGTTTCCCGACGTTCCATCGGGGGAAGTAATCGAAGCAAAGCAGTTTTGGATTTGCAGCGGCAACACGAATATATCTCCAACAGTCGAAAGGATTTTCTAAATAAGTTAGCTCATTCCTTGATTGCTCGATATGCTTTCATCGCCCTGGAAGATTTGCAAATCAACGGAATGGCTCGCAATCATCACCTGTCGAAAAGCATTTTAGATGCTGGATGGGGCTACCTGAAACAACGCCTGGCAGACAAAGCGGTGGAAGCTGGTCGTCAGGTCGTTCTCGTAAACCCGTCCTACACATCCAAGACTTGCTCATCGTGTGGTGTGCTGTTTGAAAACCTGTCTCTCGCAGACCGATGGATTCAATGTTCCTGTGGTCTTTCGATAGATCGGGATGTTAATGCGGCTTTGAATATTTTACGGGTGGGACACACCCGTTGGGACGAAAGCACAGCCACTGGGCTAAGGCTGTCCCAAGAAGCCCCGCTACTTGAGTAGCCGGGGAGTGTCACGAAGGATTATTACGTCGTGCGACGTTTACATTGAAAAAACATTCTTATTCGAAAGGATTCCAAAATGGAAAAACTAGCAACCTTGGGCGGAAAGCCGACAAAGACAAGACCTTTTCCGAACTGGCCTCAATATGACCAGAATGAAGAAAAGGCGCTTATGGAAGTCCTGCACAGCGGAGTGTGGTGGCGCACAC
>RPRC01000069.1 GCA_003857395.1 Geobacter sp. | reverse complement strand
CTAAACGCAGGCGAAACCGCCCAATGCCACTTAAATAGCGCGCAGATAGAACATTCTTAATAGTTTATGGTTGTTTTTCGCCGGTAACTTTGTCGAGTCGCCGGCATAGATGATTCACAATTCGCGCGGCGGACGTCGCAGGCGGGGCTGAGAGCCCCGCGCTGGACTTTGGCCTTTCCTGCTCAGTTGATCGCATAGAGCACGGCAGAACTGAGATCGGGGGCGAATTTCTCGGGCTTCGTAGTCGGAGTGCCGCGGTTCGCGAAGCCGAAGAAATTCGCCAGCCCCAGCGCCCAGCCCCACACCTCGGCGCGCAGTTGGTTGATCGCCCGCTGGGTGGAAAAGCGCGGGCGCACCTCCTCGGCCGCCCATTTCGGCGGCGGCAGCAGGTCAGGCTTGTCCGGACCGTCCAGCGTGCGCAGGCAAGCCAACTGCAGCATGGCGTAGGAGGCCACCTGCAGCGCCGGCACCGACTCCACCGAATCGGGATGACGCACCTGCGCCTGCCCCACGCCCAATAGGGTCTTCTCCTCGCGGAAGTTCACTTCGATGCCCCAGCGTTGGACGAAGCCCTGGACCAAGGCGCGCCGATCCAACTCCGGGTCGGTGCAGATGAGAAACGCCGGCTGACGGTAGAGCAACTTAGAACCTTGGCGGAGACGGTAGCTCAGCGGAGCAATCACGACCAGTTGCAGGGTGTGATCGAGGCCGGCTGTGCGCCACAAAACCGGGCGCAGACACTTGATACGGATTTGGTGAGGAGCGCCGCTGACGGAAACCTCCATCGAGGTCCAGGGGACGGATTCGTCGGTGCGCAGTTGCTCGGGAGTGGGCGCGGGAGCGCCGTAGCGGCGAGGGCGGCCGCGAGAGGGAGCGGTCGGCGGGGGCGCGGACGGGAAGTACAGCTTGGCATCTTTGCGAAGGCGGCCGATGAGGGTGGTGCGGACCGGAAGCTTCTTCAAGATGGTTTCGTTGGTGTAGCCGCCATCGACGACGCACTGCAGCTGGCGCTGGGCCCCGTTGGGCTCGGCATCGAGCGCCTGGCGAAGAGCGGCGATCTGCTGGGCGGCCAACAACGGCAGACGCGCCTGACGCGCGGCTTGGCGATACTGTTGGTGCTGTTCGGGGGAGGCTTTGCGAGAGGGTTTGGCGGGCGTGGGGGCGTGGAGAAACGAGACGGGCACCATGCGGTAGGCGCGGTCGGACAAAGGGACGGCGGCGGAGAACTGCAACACGCGCTGCGCCCGCACGAAATTGGTTTGGAAGTGGGGGCCGAGGGGGTCGCGGCGCCAGCCGACACCGGGGATGCGGAGGCCGGTCTTGCGGAGCAGCGAATCGTCGATGGCGACCACGAAGGGCGCCTGGGGCGGCAACTCGGCCAGCACGCCGCGACGGACCACAGAGAAGATCTCCCGGATGGGCAGGCGATCCTGCGAGAACAGGCGGTACGGGGCAGACCAGTCCTGGAACTCCTGTCCGCAGGTGGTCAACAGGCCGGTCACGGTATGGCGCCCCAGGCAGAGCAGGCTGCTCAGCGAGAGAGCTTGGGCGCGCTCGGCGGTGCGTTGCTGGGAGAAGGCGGGGAGGCATTCTTCCCAGAGTTGCTGGAACGAGGAGAGGATACCGGCAGAGTTTTTTTTAGAACCGGAGCGGGCGGGCGCAGGCGGCGGAGGGCCAGCAAGCTCTTGTCCTCGACACTCCACTCGACGGTTTCGCCGCGAGAGAAGTCCATGGCTTGGGCCAGCGCGGAGGGGAAGTTGATATACCACTGCTCGCTGGCCTGGCGTTTGATGAGTTGCACTTTGGTGGGGAATCCCATGAGGGCTAGCTCCTTATCTAGTCATATAACTAGATACCACAAAACCAGCCTAGACTGCAACAGGAAAGCGACTGAATGTTCTTATCTAGTCAAAGGCCAAAGTCCAGG
>RPRC01000068.1 GCA_003857395.1 Geobacter sp. | reverse complement strand
TTGGGATGCCGTAGTCTGCCAGAAGGACCTTCCGCTGGAATCCGGAGCAGTTGCCAAGGGCCATGGCATCCAGGTCGAACTGCACCGCTTCCCCTCCTAGGTGGCGCTGGATTCGTTCCCCGAGGTCAGCGATCGCGGAGCACGATGCGGGCGTCGCGTTGAAGAAGGCCAGTCGCGACGCACACTCGGCCCGGCTTGCCTCTTTGGGCAGGAGGATCCGGTGTACCTCCGGTCCGCCGCTCTCCTGCCGCCAGAGGATGGTCAGTTCCCCGAAAGGGGAAGGCACCTTCGCGTAGTGGGTGTACAAGCCTCCTCCTCCCCCTGCTCCGCACCGCTCTAGGCGATCTGGCGCATCAGTGACGCAAACTGCTCGGCGTCCAGCGACTGCCTGCCGTCGGACAGTGCATGCGCCGGGTCGTGGTGCACTTCGACCAGGAGGCCGTCAGCGCCGACGGCGATGGCCCCCCGTGAGAGGGGGATCACGTACTCGCTGCGCCCGGCCGCATGGCTGGGGTCAACGACAACGGGGAGGTGGCTCAACTCCTTGATCGAAGGTATGGCGCTCAGGTCCAGGGTGTTCCTGGTGATGTCAGCAAAGGTCCGGATGCCCCGCTCGCACAGGATCACATCGGTGTTCCCTGCGGCCATGATGTACTCAGCTGACATCAGTAGCTCCTCTATGGTCGCCGCGAAGCCCCGCTTGAGCAGGATTGGCCTTGTGGAGCGCCCTGCCCTGCGCAGAAGGGAGTAGTTCTGCATATTCCTCGCCCCGATCTGGATGATGTCGGCGTACTCCTCGACCAGCTCCAGGTTGGTATGGTCGATCGCCTCGGTGATGACCAGCAGTCCTGTCTCCTCACGGACTCTCCTCAGCAGGCGCAACCCTTCCTCGCCCAGACCCTGGAAGCTGTAGGGCGAGGTCCTGGGCTTGAAGGCTCCGCCACGGAACACCTGGGCCCCGTGCTCCTTCACGATCCGGGCTATGGTCAGCGTCTGTCTCTCGTTCTCTATGGCGCAAGGGCCTGCCATGATGACCGGCTTCCCGCCACCGATAGCCACCTGCCCGATGACGATCACTGTCGGCTGGGGGCGGGTCTCCTTGCTCACCAGCTTGTAGGGCTTGGTGACGCGGACGGTCTCCTTGACACCGCTCATCGACAGCAGGCGCGAATCATCAACCGGGCCCTCGTTCCCTGTGATGCACACAGCCGTTCGCAGGGCCCCCGGTATGGGAATCCCCCGGTAGCCCATGCGCTTGATCTCCCGGACCACCGCCTCCACCTGCGATTCCATGGCATCGTTCTTCATGATAACCAGCATGTCTTCCCTCCCGGCCTGGAGCGTTGCCACCGCAGTCGGCGCAGAAACTCCCCTCTTCGCTTGGTCACTGTGCTACCCCGCTCTCTTTCGCGGTTGCTGTGGAGAGACGGGATCAGATCTTCCTGGCGATCTCCGCCGCCTCGGCGATGGCCTCCAGCGCCTTCCGGGCCTTCTTGGCGTCGCCGATGGAATACACCTCGGGCACCTTGTCCTTGATCTTCTCGCTCAGGTCATCGACGGAAGTGGCACCGCAGGCGATGATGATGAAGTCCATGCCGCAGATGGTCTCGTCCCTTCCATCTTTGGTGTACACGGCACCGTCCTCGGTCAACTGCTTGACCGGCGCTGAGGTTATCCACTTCACACCCTTCTGTTCCAGCCTGGGTATGAGCAGCATCCTGGTCTGGGGTATCTCGGCCATTCCGATGTCCTGCAGCATCTCCACCATGGTGACGTGGACGCTCCCGGTCGGCTGGTCCAGCCCCCGACTGGCCAGCCAGTCGGCCACTTCGCAGCCTACCATGCCACCCCCGATGACTAGGGCATTGCCCCGGCCTATGCCCACCTTTCCGGCCAGTACATCTGCTGCCGTGACTACCTTCTTACCA
>RPRC01000067.1 GCA_003857395.1 Geobacter sp. | reverse complement strand
GACATGCCGCAGGACAAGCTTACCAGGATTGTCGACGACATGGAATCCGATGATGCAACCGATTTGATAGCCGAGCTGCCCCAGGAGCAGGCCCAGCACATCCTCGGACATATTGACAAGGAGGACTCCGAGGAAGTACGGGAGCTGCTGAAATATGACAAGGAAACTGCCGGCGGCATCATGCAGCTGGAGCTGGTCGCGGTGGGGCAGGGGAGTACGGTGCAGGATGCCATTGAGCACATCCGCTCCTCCGCCGGCGAGGTTGAAGATCTGCACCACGTTTTCATTGTGGATGACGGGGAAAAATTAGTGGGCATCCTCCCCTTAAGGAAATTGATCCTGGCCTCTCCCGCCAGCACGGTGGGCTCGATCATGGACCCCGCGACCATCAGGGTGACCCCCGACGTCGATCAGGAGAAGGTGGCGGATATCTTCAGAAAGTATGATATTGTTTCGCTGCCCGTGGTCGAGCATGATGGCACGCTACTGGGAAGGATCATGGTCGATGATGTGGTGGATGTCATCGAAAAGGAGAATTCCGAGGATATCATGATGATGGCCGGCATACCCGAGGAGGACCTGGTGTACGGGAGTCATATCCTGGCCATTTCGCGCGTGCGCCTGCCCTGGCTGATTACCAATCTCTTCGGCGGGCTTTTGACCGGCTATCTGATGTGGCTCTTCCGGGTCGCGCTCCATGAAGTGCTCGCGCTGGTAACCTTTATTCCCGTTATCACAGCCATGGGGGGGAATATCGGCATACAGTCCTCATCCATTATGATCCGTGGCTTTGCCATTGGCCGGGTGGATTTTACCAACCTGAAAAGATTTTTATACAAGGAGATACGCATTGGCCTGCTCATGGGCGTCGCCTGCGGTTTGGTTGCCGGCTGCGCCGCCACGCTCTGGCATAAGGACCCTGTCCTGGGACCTATTGTTGCCCTTGCCATGATCATAGCGATTACAACCGCCGCCTGCATGGGGACACTGGTCCCGGCATTCTTTAAGAAGCTGAAAATAGACCCGGCCATTGCCGCGGGCCCTTTTGTGACTACGGCAAATGATATTGTGGGCATCATCATTTATTTGGGCATAGCGACGCTTTTTTTAAAATTCCTGGCTCAGGGGGGTTAGGCTAAAACGGTGCCGTACTATAAAAACCCGGCGGTGATTCTTTATTCCCTCGATTTCGCGGAGTATGACAAGCTGGTAACGTTTTTTACCAGGGACTTTGGCAAGTTGCGGGGCATTGCAAAGGGCGCCAAGAGAAGCAGGAAGCGATTCGGCAGCGGTCTTGAACCACTTACCTGCAGCGCGCTATGCTTTTTTGAAAAGGAAAGAACCTCCCTGGTCCGGCTCGATCACTGTGATATTGTTGAATCCTACGCCCACATCCACAGCGATATGCTGCGGCTTGGTTATGCCGGTTATGTCGGTGAGCTGATCAGTGTAATGGCGGCAGAGCGCGAGAGCAACAGAGAGCTGTTTGAGCTTTTTGTCAGCTTTCTCTCTCTCCTCAACCAGCCTTCCTTCAGGGAGGAGTTTGTGCGCATATTTGAGCTCCGTCTGCTTACCCTTGCCGGCTATCAGCCTGAACTGCGCAGGTGCGTCGTCTGCCGGAAAGAAGCGAAGGATGAACGCCAGCACTGGTTTTCCCAGAGCAAGGGAGGCCTCATCTGCAGCAGTTGCTTTAAGGTTTCGCCTGATCACGCGGATCTTTCCTGGGGTACCATAAGAACCCTGCAGCGCGCGCAGACCATTGAACTCGGGAAAATCAAGCGCCTCTTTTTCTCTTCCCAGGCCCGGGAAGAAAGCAGGAGGATACTGCCCCGTTTTATAGAGTACCGGATAGAAAAGCCCCTCAAGTCTCTCCGCCTGCTGAAGAAGCTGGAGGGAAGGGCGGGGGAGGTCAATTAATAACCTTTTGGCT
>RPRC01000066.1 GCA_003857395.1 Geobacter sp. | reverse complement strand
TTGTAGGTGGCCGTCTCCTCGGTCGTCCTTGCATGGTTCACCGGGTTGATCATGGTAAAGAGCTCCCACGCGCGCCGGTTGTCCCCCAAGCGAGCGAAGGCCATTGCCGCCCAGATGGCCGCATGCGTGTACTGCCCGCCGTTTTCTCTAACTCCGGGGACGTACCCTTTGATGTAGCCGGGATTCAGCGCCGACGTGTCGAAAGGCGGATCCAGAAGTTGGATCAGTCCATGCTCGCGGCGAACGAGGCGCTCATCTACCGCTTCCATGGCCATGCGCGAACGCTCATGATCTGCCGCACCCGAAAGAACAGACCAGCTCTGCGCAATCGAATCAATTTGGCATTCGGGGTTAACTGACGACCCAAGCGGCGAGCCGTCGTCGAAATAGGCGCGCCGGTACCACTCGCCGTCCCAGCCATGCCTCTCGAGATTGCGGCGCAGGTGAGCCGCCTCCCTCTGGCAGCGTTCGACAAAGGATATGTCACTACGTGTGTTGGCCACCTCAGCAAAGCGCATGAGCACTTCGTACAGGAAAAATCCCAACCACACGCTTTTTCAAGGGCTCAATTCACTGGCAACGAAAAATCTCCCAGCCACTGGACCGCATGGACAGTATCCGCCATCTTTTGGACGAGTTTCTCATCAGCCGATACGACGGGGATGTTCAACTGTCTTGCAAGGGCTACGTAACTTCCGTCAAAGGCGGTGATATCGTGAGATACCGCAATGCCCAGGGCATCTTCCATGAGATCGGTGGTGGCGATGCTGTGAAGCGCCAGGCCCTTCAGAGCTGAAAGGTCCTCACGAGCCTTATCTTCCGGATAGCCGAACCGTTTGATGTGCTTCCACAGAATGTTGGTGCTCTCAATGAAGAAAAGGTCGGGAACGTAGAGTTGACCCGGCGGTTCGGCTTCGAGAATCGAAAAGAGGGCCTCGGCCTGATCGGAAAACGGTTCATTGATGAAGAGCTTGATGGCTACACTGGCATCGACTACGTAGCGCCCGCTTTTCATCGCTCCCTGTCCTCGCGAAGCAGAGTCGAACTGTCCGGGACATCTTGAGCATATGTGAATCGCCGGCGCCGCGCCGCGGCGAGGATTCGAGACCTGGAGTGTCTGAGCTCCTCTTCCTCGATGGCGCTGCTGAGCATGTTGATCACCTGAGCGCTTGTGGATCTATTTCGCGATTGAGCGAGTGCTTGGATCCGATCGTGCAGATCCTTGGGTACATTCCGAACATGGAGCGTCGGCATGACTGATTCCTCCTTTCAGGTAAAAAGACAACCGCATCTGGTTGCATAATGCTACCACAGGGCCTTGCAAGAGTCATCAGCGATGTTCGGACCCGAGCAAGGCAGTTGATCCATTCACTTGCAGGGACCGGGTGTCCTGTCTCACATTCCGCACTTCATGCCTCTACAAAGGGGAATTTGGGATGAATTTTATGCTGGAATGTTCAGCCCGATACCCATGGATACCCGATAACCTGGAGCAACGACGTCTACCTCGCCGAATCAGAACTTTGGATCAACGGCACAACCGAACAGACGACTTGAAGGTTGCGCAACGCTTTCAAGTTCTTCGCCGGATTGGTCCGGGATCGGGGGAGCGCTTGGCCGCTCTCAGGTCGTGGACTCCCAGCCCACCCCAGGAGAACTGTTCAACGATAATCTCGTAGAACTTGCGCTTTTGCGGGGGGGTCAGCAGCTCCTTTTCCTCAAGGATGTGCTCGATGACCTCGTGCTCGAGCTCGGACTGCCGCCCGATGATGCTCTCCGCCACCGCATAGATGTGCGTCCGATCCGGCGGCTCCAGAAACAGCAACTCCGCCAGTTCAGCTCGCTGGAGACGCATATCCTGCCTGATTTCCTCCACCCTGGGGAGAAACACCCGGCGAATTTCCCGCAGCCGAGCGCGCTGCTCCTCCGTGA
>RPRC01000065.1 GCA_003857395.1 Geobacter sp. | reverse complement strand
AGAGTATCCGAAGTACTCATGGAAGCATTTATTGAAATATGTTGCACTCCCGAAACCAACCCTGAATGCAATCTCTGCTGCCGTGCCTTCATTACTCTGAAGCATCTCCATTGCTTTATGCAGGCGGATCTCTCTTATGAACTGGCTTATACTCAGGTGTTTAATTGATTTAACCTTACGGTGGATTGTAACACGGCTGATACCTGTCTCCCTGACCAGCTTTTCAACTCCAAAGTTCTCGTCCTGAAGATTTGCTGAAACAATATCCGCCAGCTTCCTGATGAATGCCTGATCTTGGGAAAGTGGTTCGGTCATGTCAGATGCTTTCGATCAACAAAAGATACTAAAAAATTCTGAATTTTAAAGATAAAAAACAAAAGTTAAAAGTTAAAAGCTGAAGTAATGAGCGATAAATGACTGTAAGACTGCATAACCGTAAGCCTTCGCTGCCACCTTCGCTAAAGCTAGGGTGGTTAAAGAAAGCTACGGCTGGCAAAGCACGAATAAAATCTTATACCCTTTCTGGGTATTGGCCAATTGGCCCGTAATTTGATACCTTTGCAATAAAAGTTTTATACTTGAGTGGAAGCCGTTCCATAGTACTATTTATTATTCTTTTAATTCCCGGTTTAATATCAGGACAGACTGATTCTGTCAGGCAAATTACCGACACCTCTCAGAATCGTGTTTTTCTGTTGCAGGAAGTGGAAAGAAATGGCGAAGTATTGCCTGAAGTGAACATTAGAGAGGTGACAGTAGTCGGGAAAAAAGGTGCTGCGAGAAGAACATTTTACAGGAGGTACGACAGGCTGACCTACAACCTCAAGAGAGTTCATCCTTATGCACTGATAGTTAGGGAGAAGCTCTATGAGGTGAACGAAGAGCTCAACAGGATAACCGACGATAAGGAACGCAGGATATATCTCAGGGGAGTCGAGGAGTTAGTCTTCGGGGAATATGAGGACGACATGAAGGATATGACAATCACGCAGGGGAAGCTTCTCATCAAGCTGATCGACAGGGAAACACAGAACACATCGTATGATCTCATAAAGACTTACCGAGGCAATCTTTCGGCTGTTTTCTGGCAGGGAATAGCCCGGATATTCGGTACGAACCTGAAAGCTGAATATGATCCTTACGGCGAAGATGCCATGATTGAAGCAATTGTTGTTGATATTGAAGCGGGCCGTATCTGAATTCCCAAACGGACGATAATGGAAAGGATCTTCATAGCTCTGAAAGTCAAGCCGGGAGAGTCTCTCCTGAGAATACATTCATCGTTGATAGCTGTTCTTGGAGGAGAAAGGATCAACTGGACCTATCCTTCAAACATTCATCTGACACTTGCATTCCTGGGCAATACAGAGGATGATCTGATAAAAATAGTCTCCATTATGCTAAAGCAGAAATGCACCGGATTCGGTGAATTCAGCTTCACCCTGAAAGAGACAGGCGTTTTTAAGAATTACCATGATCCCAGAGTGATCTGGATCGGCATTGAGAATAATGAAACTCTCATGAAGCTGTATGATGAGATAAATACCGGACTGAAGGATGCCGGATTTAAAACCGAAAACCGGCCTTTCAGGCCTCATATTACCCTTGGAAGAATAAAATCGATCAGAAACACAGATATCCTCAGGTCGTCTCTTGAAAAATATCAGAATGCTTTTATTCAGGAGGTCCTGGTCAGAGAGGTTATTCTTTTCGAGAGTATCCTTAACACTTCTGGTCCGGAATACAGGCCTGAAGGGAGATTCATTTTACTTTAAAAAGCCTCAAACGCCTTTGCCTTTGAAAACAGTTCCGACCGTATAAATGATGATTTTAATGTCAAACGACAGAGACCTGTGTTTCATATAGTAAAGGTCATAAACAAGCCTTCTGATCATTTCCTCAACGCTGGAAGCATATCCGTATTTCACCTGTCCCCAGGAAGTAACGCCCGGTTT
>RPRC01000064.1 GCA_003857395.1 Geobacter sp. | reverse complement strand
GATTAAAGAACTGATTCTCGAGCATCAGTGATTTTCCCCCCACATTTTTTCACCAGCAGTAATTCTTAGCTTGATGTAATTTTCCTTTGGTGGTAAGGGACAGGTTGCAAACTTTGTAAGCACGCAAGGTGGATTGTAAGCCTTGTTAAAATCCACGAATACTTTTCCCGTTGAGTCAGCTTTACTGTCTGTATATAAAAATCTTCCGGCACCGTAAGTTTCCTCACCGCTTGTTCCATCAGCAAAAATGAACCAAAGCCTGTCACCGGCATCAATTGCATCAATTCTATATGTTTGACCATCTCTCGCAAATACAATCGCACCGGGAGAAAGTTCTTCATCAACCTGCCCGAGTACATTTGGGACTGAAATTTTCTTTGGTGGATTGTATGCTTCAAACTCTGCTGAAATTTTCCAATCTTCATTTACAGGGAATCGCTCAATTCCTTTAAAGTTTTTTACCAAATCTGATTCGAGGTCGCGGAAACGTATTCCGTGCAATTCATTCCTCACAATTAAATTCCACTTGATCGATCCGTACTGAAATACAGTCATATCTTTTTTAGTATCACCGATCATAACCATTTCTTCTACCGGATTACCGTTATATAAAACTTCGACACCATTGTTAACTTTAATTGTAACTGCGGAATCCTGAAAAACAAAAATTCCCATATAATCCGGGACTTTGTTTGATTCAATTACAACATCATTATCCTTTGCAGAACCGAATTTATTTGCACCGGGTTTTAACCAGGTTCTTCCGACGAGGTTCAGCCAGCCGTCATCAGCTTTAAGTCGTTCTGCTCGCTTTTGATCCCATTGTTTAATTTCCTCGAGGTATTCTGGCGAGCCTTTAGTTTCAAGTGTATCTGTTTTGCAGGAATAAAGAAATATTATTGATACTATTGCAGCAAATGAGAATATAATTTTTTTCATCAGAAATTTCCCGGATTTATTTGATGGGCAAAGGTAATTGATTGATATAGAAAGTTCAATTCTGTTCATAGACTCTTATTGCTAAATTTTCAACAGAGAGAGAAAGCATTGCATAAAGAAAAAAGATAAAAGTAAAAAGTTAAAAATCTTAAATCATAAATCGTTAATCAGCAATCGTAAATCAAGTTAGTTCGGGAAACGGATTTTTCCACTGCCAGCCGGTCTTTCCTGTTTTTCGGTAATATTCCAACCTTCTGATTGAAAGTTCGGCGAAGACAGGATCAATTTCCATTGCATAGCAACTTCTTCCAAGCATTTCGGATGCGAGGAGAGTTACTCCGCTGTGACTGAAAAAGTCTGCAACAAGATTATTCTTTTTACTGCTTGCTTCAATTATCCGCGATATAGCTTTCAATGGTTTCTGTGCATAAGCACCGGGAACATTTTCTTCCATTCGGTAGAACACTTGCTGAATATCAACCCAAACATTTCCGGGTCGAATAAACTCAGATTTACTTCTCTCAAAATTATCCGTGATCTCTCCGTTGACTTTTTTATAGTAGCCGCCAAGAATTTTTGGTATGTCTGTGTAGATTACTTTGAAAGGTGGATTGCCTTTTATGTAATACAGCAGTTCTTGTCTTACTGACATCCAGTTTTTTTGTGTTCCGTATCCTCTTTGATTTCTCATCGTGATGAAGCTGCGGGTTTTTAACTCCTCGAACTCTCTCATCATAATCATAAATTCAGGCAGCGGCTGGAATCCATCATTCTGATCAGCACCCAGCCAGATATATAGTGCGGCATCTTTGTCAAGAATAGAGATTACATTTGTTACCCACTTTCGAGAGAAATTAATGTATTCTTCAATATTTATCTTGGAGAGATTCTGTGTGTTGGCATTTCCCACTACAACATTATAAGGCGGGTCATTTATAACGAGCTGTGCTTTTTCTTTACCAAATAGTTTTTGAGTGTCGGCAAGACTCGTTGCATCGAGAACACCGACCTTATGTTTTC
>RPRC01000063.1 GCA_003857395.1 Geobacter sp. | reverse complement strand
AGCGGGCGACGGAGCAGAGGGAATTCAACGAGCGCTGGAGGGTGATCACCTTCGATCCGGCCGGCTTCACGGAGCACGATCCAGCGCCGCAATTCCAGTCTATCTTCCAGGCGCTGCGCTCGACGCTCCTGCCAATCCTGTGGATGCTGCTGCTGACGGCGAGCGGGACGCTGATTGCCGCACAACTGCTGCAACAGGGCAATTTCTACATGCAGGCCGCGCTGGGATTCGGACTGGGCGCCGGGTTGTTTACGATCGTGGTGGGACTGGCATCTTTGATGGGCATCCCTTTAACAGCGCCGGTGATGGCATGGAGCGCGGCAATTCTGGCAGGATCGGCGGCCCTGACCGTGCTCGTAAGGCGGACGCACGCAGAGAACGAGGGGATTCGTCCGTTCACCCGTGCATTGAAGAAACCCCAGCTGGATGGCTGGGTGCTGGTATTCCTGGGGCTGGCGGCGATTTCTGCATTGGCAGCAGCCGGAAAAGGCTACCGCGTGAGTGATGAGCTGTTGATCTGGGCGCCGAAAGGATATGGGATTGCCTACTCGGGCACGCTGGCAGGTGTGACGGAGTGGGGTACCAATACCCTGCCTTACCCGCTGCAGGTGCCGATATTGATCGCAGCCTCCAACCTGCTGTTTGGAGACATTCTGCCGGCAGCCAAGCTGGTTTTCAGCGCGTACTACCTGGCGGTGCTGATCCTGGCATATTCCTATTTGATACAAATTGGCGTCAGACCCTATGCCGCAGGCTGCTGCACGCTGCTGGTGGCAACCACCCCGCTGATCTTCCGGCACGCGACCATCGCCTATGCCAACCTGCCCTTCAGCTTCAACCTGATGGCGGCGGTCTTGGTGCTGGCCAGGGCGGTGCCCTGCGGGTCTCCACGTCAGCCGGGAGCGAAGCGAGCTTACCTGTTGAGCGGGCTGTTCTTCATGCTGGCTGCGTGGACGAGGCCGGAGGGGACGTGGATGGCCTGGCTGCTGATCGCCAGCCTGGCACTGCTGGCATTTTTCAGGCGCCGAGGCGCGACCTGGAGGGATTGGGGCTGGCTGGTGGCGCCGATGTTTTTTTATCAAATTTACTGGTGGCTGGTGTCTCGCAGCGCTTACCTGGAAGGGGTGGAAAGATCCCAGATTGGCCTGCGGGCTTTCAGTGCGATGGTCGAGGGCAACCTGCACCTGACGGAGGGATTGTATATCCTGACTGCGGGCTTCTCCAGGCTGCTCAATTTTGAGAGCTGGGGAGTGTGGGGGATGGGGTTGATCCTGCTGGCGGCAGCGGGAACCTGGGGGTGGAAGAAAAAGCGCGGTGGGAGCAGCCTGGTATTCCTGGCAGGGTGGCTGATGCTCGGAATGGTGGTCGTGATGTACTATATCGCGTCGTTCGACAAGAACCACGATATCAGCTGGTGGGTTTCGACCGGATTGGAGCGGATGCTGTTTCCGGGCCTGCTGCTGTTATGGCTGGGGGGAATCCAGCTGGTGCACGAGGGAAAAAAGGAGGCTACGGAACCTGATAATTTGGTATGAGCATCAACCGCTTTCACCGGGTGCGGAGATAAGGCTGGTTGACCTGTTCGAGTTTTGCATCCAGCTCGGCCTGAAGCTGCTGGGAAGCGGGATGAGTGGGGTAGAGATTTTCGAGCTCCTGCGGATCGTTTTCCAGATCATACAGCTCGTAGCCCTGGTATTTTTCATAGCCGAAATAATTCACCAGTTTTAAGTCATCCTTGAGCAGGGCGAGCGATCCTTTTTCAACCGGGGCCTGGGAAGGGGTCTTTTTGGCATCCAGGCAGTAGATGCTGCGGCCGGCTTCTTCCACGCCTCCCAGAGCAGGCAGCAGCAGACCTTCGCACCAGGCCGGCACAGGCTGCCCGGAGAGGTGCAGCAGGGTCGGGAGCAGGTCGATGTTGGAGGTGTTTGTGAATATGTCTTTTCTGTGGGTATCCCCAGGCT
>RPRC01000062.1 GCA_003857395.1 Geobacter sp. | reverse complement strand
CGTGTTATGATCACCGTAGAAAATGTTGGATAGCATTTTGTGGACGCAAAAGAATTGGAAATGCTAAGCGTCTTGGAAAAATGGTCGTAAATCTAAAGTGTTGTGATTTTAGACTTGGGACTATTAGGGATGTGGAGACACATATGATATGGAGTCACTCTGCACCAAAGTATTTGTGTTTTATGTGTGAAGAATTTGACGAGCCGTTGACGATTGACTGTAATCATAGATTCAAATGTTTCATGGATTACCAGCGCAGAATAAATCCGGAAGCTCGTCAATTGATGTACGACGCTGATCATGATATTTACATCGACCAAACAAAAATAAAAACAACTGCAAACATTTCAAACGACCTTTATTTGAATTGCGACGAATGTGACGATTGGTTGCGTACGCCAAATGACGTAATTGAGTATAATGGCGATTTTCCCAATTCGATGTGGCACGAGATTAGTATTCCGGCATGTGTCGGCAGACCAAGAAAATTAGATACTCCTTTAGAAAATTTACCCAACGAGGTCAATTTTGACGAAAAGTGTGGAATCGACGCGAGATGGTTTATTGCTTTTTCGGAAAGAAAGTTTGATTTTTATCATGTGATGATACGACATCAAGTTTGGGAGAAATTCCGGGCACGTATTAGAGCGAGTGGACAAGGAACTTATCATTTCTTGCCGTATTGGTGTTTGTGCAATGGTGGCAATTATAATGATTTTAGTAGAGTACATCGTCACATGATTGTTGCAACAAAAACGAATATAACTGGATTGGTTCATGGATTGCGCGATTGGTTAGTGGATCCTTTGTTAACAAAACGTGGTTCTCAGTCGAAGTTGCTAGATTCATATGCACATTTTATGAACGCAGTGCGGTATGTTTCCAATAGAAGTTCTCATTGTGAGGGTGTTGATATGACAAAAGACTCGATAGTACAATTTGAGAATTCTTCGAAGGGATTGTTTTCCAAGAATGTTGCGAGTCGTCGTAATGCTAAGCGTCCCCGGATGGGTCGATGTCACTTTTACATTGCCCGTCGAATAGTTCCGTGTGGATTGGAGTTAATGTCTTTATTAGACAAAGATGGCTTATCGGCTATGTCGAATATAAACAATGGTGGTGTTGGTATAATAGACCTTCTATCGGGGGTGTCTGATTTACAAACTAGAAAATCTGTTTCGTTTGCTGATATATATTCTAAGCGTGGTCATGTGTTACCGCTGAATTATGAACATAGTAATGAATATACAAATTTTAGAATAGAATTGGGCGAAAATAGTGCAGATCCTGGAAAATATGTGGTTCGTTGTTATAATCTACGGAGTATCGGGACGTTTGAGAACAAGAAATATGCTGAGAATGGTTCGTTAATGATGGAAGCGTCACTAGAAACGATGCACAAATTTACAGCAAAGCAGCTGGGTGTTACTAAGCCGATTGGCAGGCTTCGTGGAAAGTATGAAGAACTCTTGAGAAAAAAAGATGAAATTATCAAAGAAAAGAACGATATCATCTCGAACCAGGCTATTGAAATTCGAACATTAAAAAGGCGTTTACATGACTGAATGTTTTTTTAAACATTTACAAGAGTCGGGTGACGTCAGACTAGATCATTTGGTTATCGAAACATCAACTCCGACAGATGGCGTTTGGTTTGAATTAAAAAAATACGTTAATTGTGACGTCAGCTTGAAAATTTACTGAAATGATTTGTACCCACTTTTTTCTGAACAAATAAAATAATAATAATTTTAAGAAAACAAAATTCGTTTACATGGATAAAAATTTTTAACACTTTTTTTAACACAGAAAATTGTCTAGTCGTTTCTGAACGTCATTGTAAAATGGACGCTCAACTAGAGAAGGAAGTGTCAATAAAAATTCCAATTTCAGATTTTGTAAATGAAAATTATAAGCACTCGATTGTGGTTTATTATGAGAATGACATGAGAATTTCGAATGGG
>RPRC01000061.1 GCA_003857395.1 Geobacter sp. | reverse complement strand
GACGTCGGCCTGTCTCTCCAGGATGGGCTGGATCAGCTTTGGATAGTCGGCGGGGTCATACTCGAGGTCTCCGTCCTGAATGATGATGATATCGCCCGTGACGTGGGGGAGAGCTGTGCGAACGGCGGCGCACTTGCCCTGGTTCTTCTCGTGGAAATAGAGGCGGATCTCTTTTGAGGTGATCGTCGACAACAGACGCCGTGTGCCGTCAACCGAGCAGTCGTCAACAATGATGATCTCCTTGTCGATCGGAACGGCCTGGACCCGATCCAGAATCGTCATGAGTGTCCGTTCCTCGTTGAAGACGGGCATGATCACGGATATTTTCATCGTTTGCTCCTTGTTGTTCGGATTCCGGCCGACCTGTTTCGCATAACATAACTTCAGCCACGTTCCCCTGCAATAGAAAAGATGGCCGGGGCGCGTTGCGGGGTCCTTGGTCCGCAGACGACATTCAAGAAATCTCTTGACTTCTGATCTCTTTTTTGTTACTCTCTTGCAGCTTGTATTCTTGTGAGAGATGGATGAAGACCTGGGAACAAGACTCACTCTGCGGGGAAGCATCGGATCATCAATGAAGAGGACCATTCGCGGCAGTTCTTTCATCGGTTTCATGGGGAAGCCGGCCGGCACCTGTGTGTCGATGTGCGTCTTGTCTGTGCTCTGCATCGGATGGGCCCTGGGCATCAGCGCACCGGTCTTTGGTCAGCAACAGCAAGCCATAGACTCCACCGCCTCCCCGCCGGTGCTGGCCATCGCCCCGGCCGGACAGGGCCATGAGGTTGAGGAAGCCGTTGCCACCTGGAGCCGGCTTTCTCTGGAGCGGTCGCATGTGCTGCTCATTGTCCTGATCTTCTTCCTGCTGGTGCTTCTTTTCACGCACAGGGCCAGGAAAGGGACAGGACTGGATGTCAGGGACATTCCGGGCATCCGGGCTATGGCGGGGGCAGTCGAGAGAGCGGCAACACTGGGAAAACCGATTGTCTATGTCCCGGGTGTCTTTGATATCGACAACATCCAGACCATTGCCAGCATGGCCATCCTCGTCGAAGTGGCCAGGGAGACCGCCAGACAGGGCGTCCGTCTCATTGTGCCGCTGAACCGCGCCTTTCTCATCCCCCTGGCCGAGGAATCGGTGAGAAGGGGAATGAGTGAGGCAGGCAATGCCGGTCTGTTCGATCGCAATGACATCCGCTATCTCTCGGACGACCATTTCGCCTATGCCGCGGCGGTGGACGGGATCATCCTCCGCGAGAGGCCGGCCGCCTGCCTGTACATGGGCGGATTCGGAGCTGAGTCCCTGATTCTGGCCGAGACGGGTTACATCGCCGGGGCCGTGCAGATCGCCGGCACGGCGGAGACTCAACAGTTGCCTTTCCTCGTGGTTGCCTGCGACCAGGCGCTCATCGGGGAGGAGTTCTATGCCGCCAGCGCCTACATCTCCCGGGAGCCCACCCTGCTCGGCACCTTGCAGGCGGCCGATATCCTCAAAGCCATAGTTATCATCATCCTCCTGGCCGGTTCGATTCTGGAGCTATGCGGATGTCACATTCTCTCAGCCTGGTTCACTGTTCAATAGATATGGACCCCTGTCCGGAAACCGATTCATGAAACGACGCGTTCCTCTGGCCATCACCTTCTTCTTCGGGATCTTCATGATTCTGCAGTACTTTGTCCCGCACCCGTCCGTGCGTCTGCTGGCCAGCCGGTTTCAGCAGTGGGCGATCATCGTTCTCTCGTTTGCCTATGTGCTCGGCGTGTCGAACCTCATCCGGGTGAACGGAGGCAAAATCATCCGCAAGGAGAGAGACTGGATTTACAAGCTGGTGCTGGTGCTGGCCCTTCTCGGCACGATTTCCGTCGGCCTGATCCAGGGGCTGGCCCGGGGCACCTTCTTCATCGACCGCATCTACATGAAGATGTACATGCCGATGATGGCCACCATGTATGCCAGCCTGGCCTTCTTCATTGCCTCGGCTG
>RPRC01000060.1 GCA_003857395.1 Geobacter sp. | reverse complement strand
TGAAGTTATAGGAACATTGGTTTGCTCGCTCGATGCAGTCAATCGGGCTTTCGTTTGAAGGAACCGATACAGAAATGACGTATGGCATGAAACCAAAAACAGAATATTTGATCCTGTCTATCTTTGTCGTTTCAATGTGGATAACTTTTTGTTCGAATGCTTACTGCCAGGAAGGAATCGAATTATGGCCCAGCATCGAACCTTTCGAGTCAGGTTATCTTCAGATGTCGAACATTCATAAAATCTATTATGAACTTTGTGGTAATCCAAAGGGCAAACCGGTTTTTGTTCTCCACGGCGGCCCTAGCGGTGAGTGCACGCCCGGCATGCGACGGTTTTTTAATCCCGAGAAATTCCTGATTGTGTTGCATGATCAGCGGGGTTGTGGAAAATCCGTCCCGAAATCTGAGATCCGACAAAACACGACGCAAAACCTTGTTAACGACATTGAAAAATTGCGTACCTACCTAAGACTGAAGAAAATAGTTCTCTTTGGTGGTTCATGGGGCTCGACGTTAGCATTAGCTTATGCTGAAACCTATCCGGAAAACGTGGGTGGTTTGGTGTTGCGCGGTATTTTTCGTGCAACAGAGGAAGAAATAGAGCACTATTACCATGGCGGGGTTGCCAAATTTTTTCCTGATGTTTACTACGGCTTGCTTAGGACTCTGCCGGATTCTTCCAACCGACCATTGCCAAACTATCTTTTTCATTTGATTGAGGAAAGTGATTCCGCAGCTCAATTACTGTATAGCAGGGCGTGGTCGCGCTATGAAGCTAGAATCGGTGGACTGGAAGTTACGGATGAGTTCTTAGACAAACTAAGGGCGGTAATACCTAATTTTGCCAAGCGCGTTCATACTCTCGCTCTATTGGAAAATTACTACATGGCAAATAAGTGCTTTCTGGAAGAAGACCAGATCCTGCGCGATGTTGACAAGATACGAGAGATTCCGACTATCCTAGTCAATGGACGATATGATATGATTTGTCCGCCTATTTCCGCTTATCGACTTCATCAGCGACTTCCTAAGTCGAAGCTAATCATTGTCGAAAAGGCAGGGCACTCAACAGGGGAAAAACCTATTGAGAGTGCTTTGTTGGAGGCGATGAAAGAGTTCGAATACTAAAATGGTCTGGATACTGGGGACACCCCTTTCAACATCATCTACGACAGTCGATAGCAGAGCATTTTTGCACAACAAGGTATGGGTCGTGCGGAGTTCATTCTATACACTCGGAGCTTCGCTGTAAAGACAGGGCATCACGGACACAGATAAGAATGATCTTGAACCTGCTATACCAGAACCTATTATAAGGGGTGTCCCAGATTTTTCGGCTACTTCTCCAGCAGGGCGATGGATTCGATGTGATAGGTGTGGGGGAACATGTCCACGGGCTGGATGAGACGAAGGTGATATCCCTCCTGGGTCAGGTGCCGGCAGTCCCTGGCCAGGGTAGCCGGATTACAGGAAATATAGAGAATGTGTCGAGGATGGACGACCACGGCCAGCACCTGCAGCGCCATTCTGTCCGCAATGCCCTCGCGCGGGGGATCGAGAACCACGACATCCCATGCCTCCTTCCCGAGCCGAAGGACCTGTTCCTGGAACAGGCCTGTGACGAACCGCGCATTGGCCAGGCCATTGAGTTGTGCGTTTCGTTTGGCATCATCGACAGCCATCGAAACGATCTCTACCCCCACGGCCTCGGCCGCCGTCCGCGCACTCAGAAGGGTCATGACGCCGACACCGCAGTAAGCGTCGAGCACACGGCCGTCGATAGTGCCAAGCAGTTCGATTGATCTGTCGAAAAGCCTGCGGGCCTGCGCCATGTTGACCTGGAAGAAGGACATCGGTTGGAGAGAGAAGGTCAGCCCACCGATCTCGTATGACAGATAGGGGTCGCCGGCCAGCGTCGTGTAGCGAAGCGGCTCGCCTCTGCGCAGGATGTGCTGATGCACACCTTTGACCTGAGACAATTCCTGG
>RPRC01000059.1 GCA_003857395.1 Geobacter sp. | reverse complement strand
GTGGCCGTCATCTCGGCCAGCAGGCTCTCCATGCGGACGAACTCGGACAGGTAGCGGTCCTTGCGCTTGGCCAGGCGGGCGTCGATCGCCGCGACCTGCTTCTCGCGGCCGAGGCGTTCGGTGATCTTGTTCCACTCGTCGGCCGCATCCTTCATGGCCTGTTCGGCGGTCTTCTTGCCGGCGATCACCGCCTGGCAGTTGTTGTCCAGCGCCGTCTCGTATTCGCTGGCCCCGTTCAGATTGAGCGGCGGCACCGAGTGCTCGATCGACGATGTCATGGTCGGCACATGGTAGTCATGGTAGCTGCCGACCACCACCGGGTCCTTGAAGTCCGAGACCTGGAATGGGTCATAGTACCCAGCCGGGTTGCCCACCATAAAGGTGAACATCGACGGCGAGTTGGCCCACTGCATCCACAGGTAGGCCGCTTCCGGGTACTTGGTCTGCGTGGACACGGCCAGGGTGATGTTCGGCCACCAGACGGTGCGCCGGATCAGCTTGCCGTCGACGATCCGACCGGGCGCCAGCCCTGTGCGAATCTTACCAACCACCTTGCTGTCCGCGTTGCCCGGGTTGTCCAGGAACTTAGGCATGTTGGGGAACGCACAGGTGATCGCGGCGCCGCCGGCGGTGAAGTTGGCGTACTGTTCCGGCCAACCCCAGGTCTGCGCGTCTTTGGATTTGTACTTCATGGTGTCCGCGTATTCCTGGGTGGCCCGGATGCCGGCCGCGGAGTTGATCAGCGCATCGCCGGTCTTGGGATCGAAGTAGAACTGGTTCGGGTTGGCGGCGCTGGCGTAGCGCTGGATCCAGTTGGTCAGGCCCCAGATCGGGTTGCGGATGTCGGTACAGCCCAGCAGGTTTTGATCCGGCCGGGTGAAGAACTCGGCGAGCTGATCAAGTTGCTCGATGGTCTCAGGCCACTGCAGGTCCCAGCCGTATTTGGCCTTGAAGTCCTTCATGTTCTGCGGATCTTCGAACAGGTCCGTGCGGTAGTTCCAGCTCTGGTAATCGCCGTCGAACGAGACACAGACGTACTTGCCGGCATACTTGGCGTAGCTTTCCACGGTGAGCTGGCCGCCCGTGTAGTATTTATCCCACTCCGGCCTGTATTGGCCGACGAAGTCATCCAATACGAGAAATGCGCCGGATTCGGCCAGCGTGCCGCGGTTGTTGCCCCAGAACGAGTAGACGTCGTACTGGCCGGCCTTGGTGGTGGTGTCCTGGATGATCTTCTGGAACTGCTCGTTTTCGTTGACGCCGACGATGTCGAGCTTGATGCCGCTTTCCTCCTCGAAGACCTGCTGCGGGGTCGGCGCGCCTTCGGGGAAGGGCACATTCCAGTGGCCGACGGCGCCGCTGGGGTGCATGATGGTGAGCATGGCTGGCTTCTTGTCCGCGGGCAACGCCTTCAATGCTTCCATCGCCCGGCCGGCCGGGCTGTCCGCAGCGTACTGATAGCGCTCGGCGCCCTCAAACCCGGTGGGGCCGCCGATCATGCCGGGGGCCAGACCTTGCTTCGTGGCGACGACCGCGGGAACGGCCGTTGCAACCGGCGCGGCAGTCGCTGCGGGTGCAGCGGTTGGGGCAGCCGGCGCAGGCGCCGCCTGTGGCGCGCACGCCGCAACGGCTGCGCCGGCGCCGACCAAACCGGCGATGCGCAAGAACTCGCGCCGGGAAATCAGCTTCTGGGAACGTTTCTGATCCTCCATAGTTAGATCTCCTTTGTTCTATGCTTTGCTGGAAGTGCTGCGCAGCAGCCTTGTCGCATGCGGCGCACTGCCCGCCGCACTTTTTCCGACAGGACCCGTGACTGGCTGGACGCGGGGGTCCACAGGTCCTCCGATCCGATATGCTCTTGTGAGTGGTGAACTGATCGGTCGAGTGGTCTTTATGCTTTGGAACCTCCTTGCGCCAGCCGGGGCATCTCAGTTCCTCCCCGGCATCGTTGGCGGCGAGGATCACCTCTCGGATTTTACAGCGCGTTTTGCGACGTG
>RPRC01000058.1 GCA_003857395.1 Geobacter sp. | reverse complement strand
TCCGCTGAGGTCCAGCTTTATCCCTTGCGTGGGGGATTTGATGGTCGACTAACTCAAAAAGTTAATACTTGTTAACATCATGTGACACTTTTGTGACATAAATTATTTTTCCTACCTATTTTCTCTCTATTCTTTCTACACCCGCCTCTAGGAATATCAAATAGTTAAGGGGTTCTATTATGTTACCGGAACCCCTTGCCCTGCCTCTTAATCAATTGGCCGGAAATTCGTGTCTTTCCAGGCCCACCCTCAATGTCAATAGGGTTCAGAGAGTCGCTCGATCAATGCTTTATCACCCGCTTAGTGCTCGCAGACCCAAGGGCCCATGCCCCATCCACGCGATTCAAAATGGCATGAGCATACTGCAATTCTCTTCAGCATATATGAGATCGCACATGTCTCCTCCGATCACCCATGGTCCTCAGCCGGTTTTGACTACCATTCCAATACGTGAAAACGAGGCGATCACGGTTTCGCTATCGCTCAAATCTTCCAAGCGAATCTTCTTGACTTCGAAGATCATCCTCCATGTGGTAGCGTTCCTTTTTGCCGCAACTTTATGCCGCAACTTTATCCTTGCCAAACCTACCACATCTTTGCTAAGATACGCTTAACAAAACCTTTTTAATATAAACGAGATAAAGAATAGAGCCCCTATTAGAATGGTGTCTAAGAGCGAAAACCTCATCCCCGGCGGTCAGCTAATAGCCAAGCTCGGAACAGATATATTTGGGCTATGCTACCTCGTAATCAAATCAGGACTCACCGTACTAGAAGAACGCCCTAAAAAATCTTGGTTTAGGCGTTTTCGCAAACCGGAGCACCGAACTATCGACTTAGAAGAACTTCTGGAGATTATCCAAGCTGATCCTGAGAAGCTCCGCTATAAGCTGTTTCTACTCTCGGAAACAGAGAAGGTTCCTCCGCATAGAGTCAAACGAAAAGATAATGGATCGAAGCCCGACCTCAGGGTGGTGCCTGGCACGGAATCAGAAATGGCGAACCCAGGATTAGAATCGAAGCCATTGGATTCGTATAAACCAGAGCATTCTATTGAGCCCAACTATGAACTTCTTCTTAGGGAGACCATTGAACATCATGAAAGTGATATTAAAAACAGCCCGAACGTCTTTTCCCTGCTGGGCAGAGTTTGGTTCGTTAAGTTCAACAATCAGGAATGGGGGCTTTACCCGGATCATGAAAAGTATAAGTATGTTGCCAACCTGTTGAGTCTCTCCAGCGAGACCACAGGAGGCAGCGAAGGTGAACATGCCATCCACATTGTTGGTCTGGTGGCGAGGGTCAAAGGTGATGAGCTGCCGCCCGATAATGATGTTAAAATGGATGATGGGGACCTTGGCCATATGGATCTGAGTAAAGAAATCACTAAAGAAGAAATCGGAAGAATAGGCGAAATAGGTGACCAACTCCTAGATCAACTGCTGGAGGCAAGAAAATCCCAGGATCAAAACCGTATTCACAAGATCCAAAATATTATTGCCAGGTACCGATCACACCTGCTGAAGGAATATGGGATAAAAACCCGCGTTTCTGATGATGAGAAGAGGATTGTATTTAAGAGCCTTCACCGATCCAGTGAGGAGATTGAGAAGGTGAGGCAAATTGTCAAAAACCAAATAGTTAACGCTATCAGAGATCTGAGCAAACATATGCCCCTGTTCGCGACACATCTCCAACATAGCTTGAAAACGAGCGCCTTCAAGGCAAGTTACTCCCCCGAGGACCAAATAGTCTGGACTGTTTCAACGTAATACTTATCTCCTTCTACAGTGAAGAAAACTTTGTTTTCTCAATAAAGAGCCTCATAATAGATCATCCCTTAAGGCAAAAGGATGGAGGGGATGGCTTTACGAACGCCCAGGATACGGTGGCACTCATGGCTGTAATCAGTTTGCCCCTGATGGTTGCTGAGAAGGTACGTGGCGCTATTTACATTGAGGGTTTTCGAGAAAGCAATCCCCTCAGGAAAGAAGATTTCCTG
>RPRC01000057.1 GCA_003857395.1 Geobacter sp. | reverse complement strand
TGGTGGAACCACTTCCGATGGACTGATTACAGTTGAAGGAGTGATGTGCCTGGCTGCCTGCGATAAAGCGCCTATGTTCCAGACCCAGGGTCCGGATGGCATCAAGTATCACGAGAACATGACCGTGGAAAAAACCATGGAATTAGTCGATGAGTTGAAGAAGAGTACTGCGTAGTACGAAACCATTTAGGCAAAGTATGAATGGCGAACCAGAGTTTGATGTCGAGCAGGAAACAGCCTATTGGCGTAATCTTGCACTCAAGGATTTGCAATTTGCAAGCCGTTTGATCGCACGAGAAGAGGAAGAAATGCTTTATTGTCTTTTCTTCCTTCATCTGGCACTTGAGAAGGTTTTCAAGGCGCACATTGTTAAGCAAACAAAACAACTACCACCGAAGACGCATAACCTTCTGGTGCTGGCTGAAATCGGTAAAGTAAATTTATCCGAAGAACAAACCGATTTTTGCGGGCGAATTAATTTGTACAATATCTAGGCCCGTTACCCAAATCTGTTCATTTCCTCGCCGACATTACAAAAGGCGAAGGAATATTTTGAACAGACAAAGGAGATGCTGGAATGGCTAGTCGAACAATTGTGAAATCTGTTCAAAAATACTTGAAGTATGTCAACCAACAGGGTATCCCGGTGAGTTATGGTGTACTTTTTGGTTCACATGCGAAAAATAAAGCGCATAAGTGGAGCGATATTGACGTCCTAATAGTATCGCCGCATTTTGATGAAAACAAGACGGCGGAAGATTATGAAAGGTTGTGGATGTTTGCTGCGCGCACGAACAATCGTATCGAACCGATTCCTGTCGGCGAAAAACAATTCAAGGAAGATAAATCAAGCCTGATCCTTGAAATTGCCCGCCGCGAGGGGCAGATTATTCCTCTGGCAAAATAGAGACTTATGGCACATATCCTATTACGTCATCGAGATATTCCTGACATCAATAAGATCGATGTCTACAAGCAGAGCGGTGGTTTCAAGGCCTTTGAACAGGCTGTTAAGATGAAGCCGACCGAAGTGACCGATGTGGTCAAGAACTCCGGCCTGCGCGGTCGCGGCGGCGCGGGTTTCCCCACCGGTATGAAGTGGGCTTTTATGGACAAGGACAACTGGCCGCACTTTGTGGTCGCCAATGCGGATGAGTCCGAGCCGGGCACCTTCAAAGACCGAGAGATCATGGAAAGCAATCCCTTCCAGTTCCTGGAGGGTGTGGCGATTTGCTCCTATGCAGTCGGCGCGAACGCGGCTTACATCTACCTGCGCGGCGAGTTCTGGCAGGTGGCGGCTTTCCTCGACGAGAAAATCGCTGAAATGGAAAAAGCCGGTTACCTGGGCGAGAAACTCTTCGGCACCGATTATTCCCTTAAAATTTACACCCATCTCGGCGCAGGCGCTTACATCTGCGGCGAAGAGACCGCCCTGCTCGAGTCGCTCGAAGGCAAGCGCGGACAGCCGCGTGTGCGCCCGCCCTTCCCGCCTTCGTTCGGTCTGTATGGCAAGCCGACCGTGGTCAACAACGTCGAAACGCTCACCAACGTCCCGTTGATCCTCACCAATGGCGCGGACTGGTACAAGTCCATGGGCACGGCCGATAGCGCGGGCGTGAAGATCTTCTCGCTCTCGGGGCGTGTCCGCAAGCCGGGCAACTACGAGCTTCCGTTCGGAACGACCTTCCGTGAGTTGATCTACGAACACGGCGGCGGCATCCTGGAAGGACGCCCGGTCAAGGCCATCATGGCGGCGGGTGCGTCTTCGTCCCTGATCGCTGTGGACGACAATGCGCTCGACACCCCGATGGATTACGCCTCTGTGCGCACGCTCGGCGCGGACCTCGGGTCTGCTTCCGTGATTGTGATCGATGATACCGTCAGCATTGACTGGGTCATCAACAAGACCATCCATTTCTTCAAGCACGAATCCTGTGGAAAATGTACGCCCTGCCGCGAAGGCAATTATTGGATGTTGAACGTCATCAACCGCGTCGAGCACGGCCACAAACCC
>RPRC01000056.1 GCA_003857395.1 Geobacter sp. | reverse complement strand
TGCGCCATGCGCCGTGCGCACACGCAGGCTGAGCAGGCCTTCCGGCGTGGCGCGAGCGGTCGGGTCGTTCTGCAGCATGACGCGCAGCACGCGACCTTCGCGGATGAAATCGTTGACATAGGCCGAGCCCAGCGCCACGGCCAGCGTCTGATTCAGTTCGCCCAGATCGATGCCCAGGCTGCTGGCTTTCAGGCGGTCGATGTCGAGCAGCAACTGCGTCGCCGGCTCCTTGCCCTCCGGCCGCACCCCGGCCAGACGCGTATCCTGCGAGGCCATGCCAAGCACCATGTTGCGTGCTTCCATCAACTTTTCGCGACCCAGACCGCCACGATCCTGCAAGCGGAAATCGAAACCGCCGACCGCCGCCAGTTCCGGAATCGGCGGCGGATTCAGCGCGAAGATCATCGCCTGCTTGACACTGAACAAGGCCATGTTGGCGCGTTGCACCACCTTCAGTGCATGGTCGTTGGCGCCGGTGCGTTCGTCCCAGTCTTTCAGTCGCACGAAGGCAATGGCGGCGTCCTGGCCCTTGCCGAAGAACGAGAAACCGGCGACGCCAACCACCTTGGCGACTTCCGGCTGTTTCAGGTAGTACTGTTCCATGCCGGACAGCACTTCCACCGTGCGCTGTTGCGTGGCGCCGGAAGGCAGTTGCACGATGCTGATCAGATAGCCCTGGTCCTCGTCCGGCAGGAAGCCGGTTGGCATGCGCGCCAGCAGCAGGAAGGCGGCGCCGGCGATGGCAACGAACAGCAGCATCGCGCGCAGCGGGCGCTTCATGAATCCGCCAACGCCGATCATGTAGCGGTTGGTCGTGCCATTGAAGAAGCGGGTGAACCAGCCGAAGAAGCCGGTGTGATGTTCCATCTGCTCCCGCGTCATGCCCTTGAACAGCGTCGCGCACAAGGCCGGTGTCAGCGTGATGGCGAGCAGCGCCGAAAAGCCCATGGTCATCACCAGCGTCACCGCGAACTGGCGATAGATCGCGCCGACCGAGCCGCTGAAGAAAGCCATCGGGATGAACACCGCCGACAGCACGACGGTGATGCCGACAATCGCGCCGAATATCTGGCCCATCGCTTTCGACGTCGCCTCGCGCGCGGCCAGGCCTTCCCGGGTCATGATGCGTTCGACGTTTTCCACCACCACGATGGCGTCATCGACGACGATGCCGATCGCCAGCACCATCGCGAACAGCGTCAGGACATTGATCGAATAGCCGAGCAGATACAGGCCGACCAGCGTGCCGACCAGCGAGATCGGCACCACGATGGTCGGGATGATCGCCGCGCGCAGGCTTTGCAAAAACAGCCACATCACCAGGAACACCAGCAGGAAGGCTTCGGCCAGCGTGTAGACGACTTCGCGGATCGAGATTTCGACGAAGCGCGAGGTGTCGTAAGGCACATCCCAACTGACGCCCTTGGGGAAGAACTTGGCCAGCTCGGTCATGCGCGCCTTTACTGCGGCGGCGGTTTCCAGCGCATTGCCGTCGGGCGCCAGTTTGATGCCGACGGCGGCGGTGGGGCGACCATTCAGCCGCGCCTGCACGCTGTAGTCCTGGGCGCCGAGTTCGATCCGCGCCACATCCTTCAGACGCACTGCCGCACCGGTGCTGCTGGTGCGCAGCAGGATGTCGCCAAATTGTTCAGGCGTGGACAGGCGGCCCTGGGTAATGACCGTCGCTGCCAGTTCCTGGCCGCGCGCAGCCGGAAGCTGGCCCAGTTCGCCGGTGGCGAGTTGCACGTTCTGTGCCTGTACCGCCTTCAATGCCTCTGCCGGCGTCATGTTGAAGCTGGCCAGCTTCAGCGGATCCAGCCAGATGCGCATGGCGTACTCGGTGCCGAACAGCGTGGCCTCGCCGACACCTGGAACGCGGCGCAGGTTTTCCAGCACATTGGCGGTGGTGAAACTGCCCAGATCGATGGCGTTGCGACTTTGATCCGGCGAATAGATGGTCAGGAACATCAGGAAATTGCGCCGTGATTTGGCCACGGTAATGCCCTGCCGGCGTACTTC
>RPRC01000055.1 GCA_003857395.1 Geobacter sp. | reverse complement strand
GTGGTCAAAAATACCCCCGGTAAATACGGTGACCGCATCAAACCAGTCATCTGAAACCGCCATATGGATTATTTTCTCGATCTCAGAATGCAGCATGGGCTCTCCACCCAGGAGCTTTACATACCTTGACTTTGAGCGCTTGAGAAACTCCAGGACTTTGACGTAATTTTCCAGTGGCATCTGATTGAGCCTGCTGTCAGCCTCGAGCTTCTCTTTCGCAAAGCAGTAAGGACAGTCATTGCTGCATTTATCGGTGAGCAGTATATTCATAGAATCTTTTTTATTTTGCTTCCCTCAGTTCGTTGAGCAGGCGTATGGCGATTGAAGTAAGAAAGCCTGCTGCCATACCCAGACCTATACCCATAAAAGTGGTGGCGAAGGAGTTGAATTTCATGCTGTGCAGAGTCTCCGTCCTGGTATTCATCATCGGTTGTCCCAGGCCATCCAGCCTTGGAGCATCTCTGTGGACCTCCACCCAGCCATTGGGAGAATATTCGAGGCTGTGCGCATCAGGCCCCGGGTCGCCCCGTCCGGAATCATCCTGATACCAGTATGCGGGAATACTGCCCAGGTTTCTGTCTTTTGTCATCGGTACAAGGTATGTCTTGGTTACTACCACATTATGAGATTCTTCCTGAAAGCCTGCAATATAACCAGCAGTAGCTCCCACTCCAGCGCCAATTATGGTTCCTTTCACCCTGTAATCAGCATCGTTCCAGGTGCCTACGACTTTATCTTCAAAAAAATCTTTCACCCTGTCTATTATTCTTTTGGAAGAATCCGCTTCATCATGTGACTTTGCTTTACTTTTACCTTTTCTGGAAAAAAAATCGGGTCCCTGCATTGATGTTCTCAGCTCATTCAGGTTCATTTGCCGACACCTTCCTTATTCTGGGTAATAAGCTTATGAATATGGGCGGTTATGACTCCGATAACCAGGCCAGCGAAAAGGCCAATGCCCAGTCCAATGGCAGCGCCTTCTATGGGGCCAATGGATCTCTCATGAACGAGTGCCGGAGTCTTGTATTCCCCTACTTTCTTCCACTCGATATTGGGGAGATTCCTGTGCCAGTAACCGTCATGCTCATAGGTGTAATAGGTGACAGGTTGAATTTCCGTTGAGTAGTAAGTATATGAGTTTCCGTTACCATCATAGCCTGTGTGGCTCACTGTTACCAATGTATAATAAGTGTGAGATTCCGTATGTCCATCTTCAATGTCTTTATGGCTCCAGCCAAGGAGCTTTACGGGGTCATCCACGTCGTGACTATTCCATACTTCATTCACCTTATTGTTGCTTTCGTTCGCCAGGCCATATACATATCCTGCCGCAGTGCCGGCAGCTCCACCGGCAGTGACACCGATGCCAATTATCTTTTTCATCCTGTCTCCTGTATGGTAGTCAGGTTCCTCTCCAATTATGTTATCACTTATCCAATCTCTCAGACTCCTGCCAGCCCCTTTTATCTCTTCCCAGGATGAATGGGCTCTTTCAGAAAAACTGTCTTCAGGAGAATGAACCGAGGAGACAGATGCTTCAACCACAGGGCCTGCCGACTCAGGTGATTCCGTAAGCCCGGAAAGTATGCCGGGAAGCTTCATTCTCCCTGCATTTGAGTAGTTTCCCGTATCCATAAAGACTTCCGCCTTTCGTAATGTGTACCGTCTTTGCCGATAATCTGCAGTGATTTCCTCATTTTTATCATGAATATTGTACCTCATTCATGATAAAACAGGCTATCCTTTTCCAATAAGATACACATTTGGAGCGATGAAATGCATTTTTATCCTTTGCGAGGAAGTAAAAGAGGAAAAACTGCCGGACTTCCATGATTCCCGCCTGAAAGATGAAAACAGCCAGAACGCCTGTGATTGAGCAGGAGAAGCATTACATGGGTAAAAAAGAGGGATGAGCGTTTCTACCCCTGAACTTCAGTTTTCTTCACCATCATCTTTTCGTAGATACTCTCTCCACTCGTCAAACAGTGAATCGTCGTCCTCCTGTTTTCCTTCTTCTCCCCGGGATTCCTCAGTTGAC
>RPRC01000054.1 GCA_003857395.1 Geobacter sp. | reverse complement strand
GGCGGCCTGGTCTCGCTCGCCTTCGGCTGGGGCGGCAACTCCCTGCTCTGGGGCCCGCTCGCTTCCAGCATCATCTGGGGCCTGTCCGTCGCCACCCCGCTCACGCTGTTCGTGACCCCGTTGATGCACGGCTGGTTGATGCGCAACCGGCTGGCGACGGCTAATCCTGCAACAACGTAACCACCGCCTCGCCGGTCTGCTTGTCGATCTCGAAGCGCACTTCGCAGTACTCGTTGATTTCATCGACCGGGGTCGGGTCATCCGCGCAACTGCAGCCTGCAATGATGCCGGTATAGAACAGCCCGGCTTTCACCTGGATACAGTTCGCTTGCTCGGCAACGTTGAGGATTATCACGCTCAGCGTGTCCGCATTCGCCACGCTGGAGTGGGACAAGCCCTGCTGCAACGGCAGCAGATCGGCATCCAGATGTTCAATCTCATCTTTCAGGGCGGCGTTGAAAGCCGGGGTTTGCCAGGCGGACAGGGTTTTGGGCAGGCGGATCATCTGGGGCCGATATCGGAATCCAAAATCCTTGCTGTCGCCGGTAAGCAGTCCATCCGCCTTGTCCTCATGCTTTGAGAAGCGTCCATATGCCGATGACGATGAAACCCACTCCCGCCAGGTAACTCAGATATTTCTCGCTGACATACTGAGAGACAAATCCACCTGCCAGCACACCGATTCCCGAGGCAACGACAAGGGCCATTGAGGCCCCTATGAAAACGGTCCACTTACTTACGTCTTTGTCTGCGGCAAAGAGCAATGTTGCCAATTGCGTCTTGTCACCCAGCTCGGCGAGAAAAACAGTCGTAAATACAGTAAGCAGTATTTTGATATCCATAAATGCTCTCGTTTATCTACTCACGCCAAATAGGGGATGGTCACGGTTTTGATATGGATGCTGATTAACCTGGAAACCGTGGTTTGTTTGAGTTGTTGTTCGCGACGTATCGGGCGATAGATTCTGTTGCCCGCTTCAGCGCATTTTGCACGCTACGCCAATTCCTCGATGTCATAAATCCGCCGATGTTCGCGGATTGCGTAGCGGTCGGTCATGCCGGCAATGTAGTCGCAGACGGCGCGGAAGGGATCCTGGTCGGCGCGGGCGTGGTGTTCCGGCGGCATCAGGCGGGGTTCGGCGCTGAACGCGGTGAACAGGTCACGCAGCAGGCGTTGCGCTTTTTCGCTCATGCGCACGACTTTGTAGTGGCGATACAGGTTCTGGAACAGGAAACGCTTGAGTTCGCGGTGTTGCGTCAGCATGCCTTCGCTGAAGGCGGCCAGCGGCGGGCAGCGGCGCACGTCGTCCAGGCTTTGCGGGTTGTGTTGGGCGATGTTGCTGCGAGTCTGTTCCAGCAGGTCGACGACCAGCGTATTGATCATGCGGCGCACGGTTTCGTGGATCAGGCGGCGGTCGTTCAGGTCGGGGTAGAGGTTGCGCACGGTGTCGAGGTGGCGAGCGAAAATTTCCACCTGTTCCAGTTGCGCTAGCGTGATCAGGCCGGAACGCAGGCCGTCGTCGACGTCATGGTTGTTGTAGGCGATTTCGTCGGCCAGGTTGGTGATCTGCGCTTCCAGCGACGGTTGCCAGCCTTCGATGAAACGGCGGCCGACGTCGCCGAGTTTTTCCGCGTTCTTGTTTGAGCAGTGTTTGAGGATGCCTTCGCGTGCTTCGAAGGTCAGGTTGAGGCCTTCGAATTCGGCATATTTCTGCTCCAGTTCATCGACCACCCGCAGCGATTGCAGGTTGTGCTCGAAGCCGCCATGTTCCTTCATGCAGGCGTTGAGCACGTCCTGCCCGACATGGCCGAACGGGGTATGGCCGAGGTCGTGCGCCAGCGCCAGGGTTTCGGTGAGGTCTTCGTCGAGGCCGAGCATGCGCGCCAGCGTGCGGCCGATCTGGGCGACTTCCAGGCTGTGCGTCAGGCGGGTGCGGAACAGGTCGCCTTCGTGGTTGATGAATACCTGGGTCTTGTATTCCAGCCGGCGGAAGGCGGTGGAATGCACGATGCGGTCGCGGTCGCGCTGGAATTCGGAACGCGGCGCGGCGGCCGGTTCCGGGTGGCG
>RPRC01000053.1 GCA_003857395.1 Geobacter sp. | reverse complement strand
GGCGGCAATGATTTTGGCGCGCTTCAATAATTCGCGATCTACCGCACCGGTGAAGTTGACTGTGGCCATGACGCTTACCCTTAACAAGACGAACACAGAGTCAAGTGTAACACATGATTATGTGTAAGTATTTTCGGCAGCGGCCATCGAGCAGCGTATTGAAAATTGCGCCATCTTCAGAGAAGAACGGAAAAGGGAAGTGCCTGGTTCAGCGCTTCCCTATGAGCCGATACAGCACGGCGTTTGCCGAAATAATCACATGTAGCGCGCCCGCCGCTCCCGCTCGACGGTGATGATGTAACGCTGAATGGCTGTCTCCACGCTGGGTGGCAAGTCGATGAACTGACAACCCGCGCGATGGGTGATGCGACCGTTCTTCAAGGTGATCTCGAAGGTCGTACAGACATACAACCCCACCGCAAACTCGCCCGTTCCCGGCAACGTGATGCGACAACCGTGGAAAGTTTCGCCTGCCTTGAGATGGCCCTCTTCCGGGTACGCCAGCACGCCAACGCCGCCGATGCTGATATCGACCACAACAGACTCCATCAAACCGGCGCCGGTGTTGATCAGACATTTCACCGGATTGATCACGGAAGTGACCAATCGGTAGTACTCGCGCCGCTGCAGGCGGAGAATTTCACGCGGCATCGGCACGCGGAACACCGCCTCATGGCCAAGTTTGTCGGCTTCGATCTTGCTGCTGGAAAACTGGATATGAATCTGGTCGTGGGTAGAAGCAAACGTGCATTCCTTGCTGCTCAGCAACAACGCATTCATCGCCTGGTCGACACCCTGCTCGAAAAACAGGTAGCCTTTTTCAGGTTCAATCGCCACCAGCGTCGAAAGCAGAAATTGCTTCTCGTTTTCCCCGTAAAGGGCAACGATGTTCTTATCTTCCATCAGCTCGCGCAAAATTCGCACGATTTCAGCCGAGTGGCTGACCAGATAGCGGCTACGGTCCTCCGTAGTGATTAATTCGATCTTCATGGAATGATTGTAATCTAGGCTGTACACAACTCAGCTTGTGCACGTCATGGCCAATACGGTGAAAGGGATACAACAAAGCAACTGGGACTATATTCGCAGACAACTCTTGAACATCCTCCTGCTGCCCAAGTTACATTCGCACCTAAATTCCTGTTCAGGCATCATAGTATTTAAAGAACGTATTCAATTTAGTAGATCCTCGGTCAACTTCAGGCCATGAATTGGCGGCCTGATTCACGAGGTTTTTCCAAATCGAGTATCCAGTGGACATAGATCATGAGTACAGGCTCCTACAATTTCGAAACGCTTAATGATCTCGGTTTCCAGGCAGAGCGCCTGCGGCAACAGGCTGCGGCGGTACGCGATATCGAAACCAGCATCCTGAAAGCGGCAGGCTTGCAGCCTAGACACACAGTGCTTGAACTGGGCTCCGGCCCCGGATTCGTTTCCGATCTGCTTGCCGAACTCATCCCCGAAGGCTGTCTTTACGCCATAGAGCCCAGCCCCGCACTGATTGCTCAGATCGAGAGCAATGTTCGTCGGAAACCGGCCGGCGGCCTGCACACACTGCAGGCTTTCGGCGACAACTTACCTCTGCCGGCCGACAGTATCGATTTCGCCTATGCTCGCTTTGTGCTCCAGCACATTCCCCAGCCGGAAACCACGCTTGCCGAGACCTACCGTGTGATGCGATCAGGCGGGCATCTTTGCGCAGTGGATTCCGATGACGGGTTGGTGGTGTTCTACCCGGAAGAACCTCGTGTCAGTACCGTGTTGAAAACCGCACAGGCCACCCAGGCAAGCCAGGGTGGCGATCGCTTCATCGGTCGCAAACTCCAGCACATGATGACGCAGGCCGGTTTTATCAACGTCAGAAGTCGCATCCTCGCGCTAACCAGCAGCGAATTACCCTTCGGCGTTCTATTCAATATCCTGCTCGGGTACAAGGCCTCTCTGCTTGGCGGAGCAGTGGACTTCCGTAAACTTTACGAGGATCTCGCCACAGAAGTGGCAAACGGTCGCCAGATCATCGCCGGGGGTGTATTCATTGTGACTGGGGAAAAGGCTTGATCGCCGATC
>RPRC01000052.1 GCA_003857395.1 Geobacter sp. | reverse complement strand
TTATTACGATCTGGCGCGTGCTCGCAAAGAAAGTGCGCTTGAACATATTGCGTTAGTTCGAGTCGAGCAGTTATATCCCGTTCCGGATATTGAGTTGAAGAATTTGCTGGAGCGCTATCCCGATGCGCAGGAACTGATCTGGGCTCAGGATGAACCCCGTAATCAAGGGCCTTGGCGATTCATCGCGCATCACTTGCGGCAACTCTCGTCAATGCCATTGCACTACGCTGGACGTCCGGAATCCTCTGCACCCGCCACGGGTGTTGCCAGTCAACACAAAATACAACTTGATGCCATCATCAAAACAGCAATCAACTCGTAGTCTGCTTCTGAAATATCGGAACACAAATAAAAAACCCCGCGATCGCGGGGTTTTTTATTTCATCGCAAAGCTGAATTTCAGCTGATGCGGCAGTCATTGAGACTCTTGCCCTGGCTTTCAAGTTCAAGCACCCAACGCGGGCGACGACCGCGGCCAGTCCAAGTGTTGCCACTTGCAGGATCCCGATATTTGGCGGCAACACTGCCGCGACTTTTACTTTTACCGGTAACACTGCGGCCTGCAAGACCAAGGTCTTCAGCAGAGATACCGAACTGCGCCATTAACTGTTTGATTTCTGCAATAGCGCCTGCCATTTCTTGCTGACGTACACCTTCAGCCCTGCGCTTGAGATCTTCGATTTGAGAAAGAATTTCCTGATAGGAAGACATGTATGCTCTCCATGTATGTGAATGCCCGAAATGATTGAGCGCCGCGATGATAATGAATCATCAATCAATAATGCAATAACTCAATCATTTTTTGAATAAATAAAATTGCCTGAATGGGCTGTCTGCAGCTGATTTATTTCAACGATACGTGCTGGATTTAAGCAATACCATGACCGCGCCACCACCACCATCAACCGGTCTAGCCTGAACAAAGGCCAATACTTCTTCACGTTGCATGAGCCAGTGCTGGACATGAAACTTCAGGACAGGCTCACGGTTTTTTGAACGCAGGCCTTTACCGTGAATGATTCGGATACACCGAATCCCGCGTCGTCTGCATTCAAAAAGAAAATTAACCAATTCGATCTTGGCTTCAAGCTTGATCAGCCCATGTAAATCCAGCTCGGCTTGGGAAACCCATTCGCCACGGCGTAATCGCCGAAGAATCAGGCGCGACAAACCCGGACGCACAAACGAGAGTTCTTCCCCGGTTTCGGTATCCTGATCCCAACGAATGGGGTCATGCAGCGATTCGAAGATGACTTCACGTTCATCTCGCATGCGACTCATCGGAATGGGAGGCGGCCGCGTCGGGGAGGGGACAATCCGACCATGCGGGGTGATCGGCGTGACATCGGAAAGGGCAGATCGGAAAAGTTCCTGATCCGCCAGACTGGCAGCGGGAATACCAAGCGATACTATATCGCCAGTTTTCCCGCTTTTTTTCATTGAGTTAACGACGCAAGTTAACCCAGATTATCAAGATAGCGCTCGGCATCCAGCGCAGCCATGCAACCGGTTCCAGCACTGGTGATGGCTTGGCGATAAATGTGATCCTGTACGTCACCGGCAGCATAAACACCGGTCACACTGGTTTGCGTAGCATTACCGGTCTGACCGCCTTGAGTCACCAGATAACCGTGTCCATTCATTTCCAGTTGGCCTTTGAAAATGTCGGTGTTGGGTTTGTGGCCAATGGCGATGAATATGCCCATAAGCTGAATATCCTTGGTCGAACCTGTCTGGATATTCTTCAGGCGCATCCCGGTAACGCCAGACTTGTCGCCAAGAACCTCGTCAAGAGTGCTATTCAATTCAAGGCTTATTTTTCCTTCTTTAACCTTTTCCATGAGCTTGGCGACCATGATTTTTTCGGCCTTGAAGGTGTCGCGACGGTGAACCAGCGTGACATGTTTGGCGATATTGGCCAGGTAGAGCGCTTCCTCGACCGCAGTATTGCCGCCACCGATTACCGCGACATCCTGATTCTTGTAAAAGAAACCATCACAGGTCGCACAGCCGGAAACCCCTTTGCCCATGAATGCTTGCTCGGACGGCAAACCCAGATACATCGCTGAAGCACCGGTGGCA
>RPRC01000051.1 GCA_003857395.1 Geobacter sp. | reverse complement strand
TTGGAAAGGCACGGAACAGTGCGCGTAACGACAACGTCTTGTGGGCTACAGGATCTTTCTCGATGGATATCCGCAGATCGAAACGACGATCACTGTTCTCGTCAGTCAGGGACGAAAATCCCTCGCCGAGCCCCCCCGGCCCGGCGAACAGATCGATTACCGGTACGGGTTTCTGTTTTGCCATTTCATCTTGTCGTTGTCTTTTGGATGCTGCGCCCGGAATGGTCAAGTTGATGGCCGCTTCCGCAACTTCACCAGTCAATTTGATGTTGATTATTTTGATCGCTTTGAGTGCGGGCAATGGCTTGGCGTTCGCGTTCCAGGAAGACGAACAGGGCTTCATTCAGCATGTCGGCCTCGGCTCGGTGGGTTTCCTCGGCCAGAGTGTGCAGCCCGGGGCGGATGTCCGGGCGAATTTCCAGGGTGTCGGTTTGCATGTGGCGGTCCCCCAGGTTGATGGCCGGATGTTACATGTT
The DNA here is from genome assembly GCA_003857395.1 of Geobacter sp. The sequence goes on along the minus strand of RPRC01000051.1, from coordinate 1,610 downwards.
GACGTTCCGTGTCCGTAACCCTGCCCTGTTCAACGCCCTACGTTCAACACCGGCTTCAAATACTTCTCGGTATGGCTGGCCTTGTTCACTGCCACCTGTTCCGGCGTGCTCTCCGCGATGATCCGATCAGAGGCCAGGTTCAAATTCAGATGCTGTTCCAACCAGATTCAAGCCTGCGGCGCTTGGGGAGTTGATGGCGCTTCTGTGCCGGTCTGCCTTGCCAATTCGCGCGCTTGTTTCGCAGCTCGACGTAGCGCGGGAAGAGCTTTCGCCAAATCTGGTGTTTTTGCTTATTCAATCGGTTTCGGATTCATCGTTTTCCCCAGGCAGGAAGCTTGAAAACTGTGGTCAGAAGCTCATGCGGCGATCCGATTGCCCCGTGTGCGATCCCCCACTCCCATGAGCAGACCCTGCACGCTGATGTCCTCATCCAATTCGTCCCAATGAATACCTGTTCCATTGCCGGAGAACTCGAATTGCTGACGTTGCTGAGGCGTAGCCGCCAACAAACGAGGGAAATAGGCCAGCGGGACGCCCAACCTGCGGCCATCTGCGAGGGTGAGCCACATCATGTTGCTGTCGAAACTTAGTTCAGTCGCCGAAGTGTTCATGCCATGCCCTTTCGATTTTGTCCTGGTTGTCGCTGACCACGCGGGTCATCTCACTGAGTTCATGCGCAGCGAAGCCGATGTTCTCCGCCACGGCCACCGGGCCAAGCCAGAACTTGGCGCGGGCTCCGTGGCAACGAACATGAATATGTAAAGGTTCACGCGGGTCGCCTTCGTTCGAGAAAAAGAAGAACTTGCAGCCCTTCCAGCGAAAAACGACTGGCATTGTTGGTTCCTTCCTTGCCGCTGTTGCAATGGATTCTATCGTTTCAACACCGGCTTCAAATACTTCCCGGTATGGCTGGCCTTGTTCTTCGCCACCTGTTCCGGCGTGCCTTCGGCGATGATGCGGCCGCCGCCTTCGCCGCCTTCCGGGCCAAGGTCGATGACCCAGTCGGCAGTTTTGATCACATCCAGGTTGTGTTCGATGACGACGACGGTGTTGCCGTTGCCCACAAGCCGGTGCAGCACTTTCAGCAGCATGTCGATGTCGTGGAAGTGTAGGCCGGTGGTAGGTTCGTCGAGGATGTAAAGCGTTCTGCCGGTATCGCGTTTGGACAGTTCCAGGCCCAGTTTGACGCGTTGCGCTTCGCCGCCGGATAGCGTGGTGGCGGCCTGGCCAAGGCGAATATACGAAAGGCCGACGTCGATCAGCGTTTTCAGTTTGCGCGCCACGGTGGGCACGGCGTTGAAGAAGGCGTAGGCCTCTTCCACGGTCATCTGCAGCACTTCGTGGATGTTCTTGCCCTTGTATTGCACTTCCAGCGTTTCGCGGTTGTAGCGCTGGCCGTGGCAGACGTCGCACGGCACGTAGATGTCGGGCAGGAAGTGCATTTCCACCTTGATCATGCCGTCGCCCTGGCAGGCTTCGCAGCGGCCACCCTTGACGTTGAACGAGAAGCGGCCGACTTCGTAGCCGCGTTCGCGCGCCTGCACGGTGCCGGCGAACAGTTCGCGGATCGGCGTGAACAGGCCGGTGTAGGTGGCCGGGTTGGAGCGCGG
>RPRC01000050.1 GCA_003857395.1 Geobacter sp. | reverse complement strand
GTCGATCCTGGGCGGCAGATTGGCGTTCACCGCACTGACAAGCTGCGGCACGGGCGTCGCAGTCGCAGTTGCGGTCGCTGTCGGCGTCCGGGTGGGACCCGGCGCGCTCCCGGCCTTCGCCACATCCACCATATGCACCCACTCGTTCCCATCCAGCGTGCCGGCGGGCGCACGGCTGTCCAGGTAAAAGTCCGCACCCCCCGCCAGCCGGCCGGCAAACTTGCCGTCGGATAGCGTGAAGGTGACGCTCTTCAGTTGCTTGCTGCCGGTCTTCTGGATGTAGTTCTTGCCGTCCGGCGCCACCGCAGCCTTCTCGCCGCTGGCACTGTCGTATTTCAGCTGCCATTTGTCCGTGCCGATATCGAAGTATTGCACCGTGAGCGCCACCGGGTAGGTCTGGCTGCCGTCGATATAGCCGTTGTCGATTTGGAAAAACATGTAGGGATTGTTCTTCGCCGGATCCGCATTCTGGTCGGTGCGGCGCACGACCCAGGCCTCCTTGCCCGCACCTGTCCAGTCGCTCACGGCGTAGAAGTCGCGATAATCGTCGGCGTTTTGACCCGCCAACGCCGGCAAGTCAGGATTGTAGGGCTGATAGTTGCACGGATAGTTCGCACCGTACAACGTCTGGTCGTACCCGCTGGGCGGACAATTGCCCAGCCCCGCCTCGGGCAACGGGTTGCCCGTGCTCGGATCCCGGGCGTAGCGGCTGTCCACCCCCTTGTCGTTGGTCTCAGCCACCGTACGACCCCCGGCGATCGTGTCCACCTGGTACAGATAGTAGTCAAAATTGCCCAACTCGGCATTCGCCGCACCCGTGCTGTGCGCCAGGCTGTAGTAACCCGTCGCAACGGCGTTGGTGTGAAAATACAACAGCCCGCTGGAACCGCCCCGGCAGCTCGCCCGCGTCGGGTTGCGGTGCTCACGCAGCACCACCCACACGCTGGGCGCAGCCTCCGCGGTCTGGCCGATGTACGGCTGCACCCACGCATAGACCGGCGCATTCACGCTGGGCTGCCCGTCCGAGCCGCGCAACAGCGAATCAGCGGTGCGCAGATAGTCCACATGCTTGTCCAGGCTCCCAACCACCGCCCAGTAGACCAGCAGCGGGTTGCACAGATCCGTGGCGTAGTTCTCGAACGCAATCGGCACCTGCTGCCACCACTTCTGGATCGCATCAAACGCACCGTTGTCATCCGCCAGGTAAGCCTGCGTCCAGTCCGCCATCAAGAAATTGGACGACAGCCCCACACCCAGCGCCGCGGCGTAGTCCGTGGTGTTCCGCTTCTCGGCCGCACTCAGAAACGTCGGCGCATACTGCAAGAGCAGTTGCCGGTCAGGCACCTGGTTCGGCGCGGAACTGAAGGCGCTCACATACGCCTTGGACACCTCGTTCACGTACTCGGTCCAGATGGCCGAAGTCATGCCCGCTCCCGTCATCACGTAGTTGAACTGGTCCTCCACCGGCTGGTTCTCGCTGAATACCCCCGTGCCCAAAGCCACGAACTCCATGTCCGGGTTGTCCCGCAGATGCTCGCCCAACGCCTGGATGAACGTCTTGTACGCATCCAGATACGGGCTGGTCTTGCTGGCCGCCCAGGTCTTGCCGTGATAATAGGGAACCAGATGGCGCACCATCGGCGCCACGTTATCCACGTAGAAGGTGCTGGGGTTGGCGCTGTCGGTCACCACCCGGAACGCCACCCGCGCCGTGCGCTTGGGCGCAACGCTGGACACGTTGAAGGTGTAATCCTGCCACGTGTTATTGGCCTGGCTCTTGTTATGCACGTCGAGCTGGGCGGCGCCGATCCGAACGTTGTTCTGATCCCATAATTCCACGTACAGGTGATCGTTCGGGTTGGGATCCGTCGTGCTGACGTACACGCGGAGCGCAATGTAGGTCGTGACGCTCCCGGCCAGGCTGGCCGGCATCGCAGGAAAACGCTGGTCGAAATGATAGAGGCTGCCGCTCCCGTTGTTCACGCCGCCCAGCTTGGCCGCCCAGTTGGTTGCGTTCGGGTCAGGACCGTTTACGATGGCGACATTCCCGGACAGGGTCCAGCCCAGGTCATGATCCGATGCATCGAAGTCAGCGTTGTAG
>RPRC01000049.1 GCA_003857395.1 Geobacter sp. | reverse complement strand
CGTGTATCGATTTTAAATTGCCATCGTTGTTTATTATTTTAATGTTACAATAATTATTTACAAAATCTGTTAAAATATGTGTATCTGGGGGCGCAGCCCCAATCTTAAATCTATCTTTACTAAAAAGTATCCCATGCATCATTTCACGGGTTATGGAACACGGTGATATGCCAAGGGAACCAAACTCCATATCCACACCCTGAAATCTAACAATCGCATTATCCAAAATCGATTTAAAGTAGTATAAAGATGTGTAATTTATCTGCTTCTCCAATATTTGTGTGTATTCACTGTTAACATAATCATTAAATTTTCCAAATAATGTAGATACAATAAAATTAATCACCACATTAAAGTCTAAATATTTTCCTTTACATCCAATTTTAAACGTAGACTGCTCTCTAATCATGTTCGTTGCAGTAAAATCAAAAATTATAAAAATCGATGGGTATGATATTACTGCCGATAACATTTTAAAATCTTTTATGTTAACGGGCAATGTATCTAGAATCGAACAATAATCTTGTTTTTTTCCTTTGCTCTCCGGCGGTGTCTTAATTCCAATTATACTTTTCATTCTTATCAGCAAATTATTATTCACGACATCATATTCAGCATTTGACAACAAAAGTCGTTGGGAGACTATGGTGTTTATGTATAAACCGCGCTTTAGACAAGTATATAAATAAGTGTGGTTGTGCTCGTTAAAGAAATAATACAAATGTGGGTATTTAGCGATCTCGGCTGCACCATCCGTAGACGACAATGAATGTAGGTTCAAACAAAATCCATATATGTGACTTAATTTTGAATTTACCAAATGGAAATTGTAAGATTTCTTTTTTGGTGGTAACTCGACCGGATAAAGAGAATTTTCAGATATCAACAAATACAAAATGTCTTCACACGTCTTCTTCGTATCCAAATCAATAGTCTCTAAATATTGATCGTAAACTATGTCAATGGGCCTGCAATTAATTTTATTTATTCGTACCGACGTATTTATATCAAAAGTATTACACTTTAAATAATTTTTAACTACATCAAATGATAAATTGTTAGATAAGATCTTAATAAATCCTTCCATGGCGAAATACTTTATGACACTACACGCCAACCCAATTCCACTTGTTATCTTTATTTTCAATATATACACCTCTGCAATTTTGTCTACACTCACATTTATTTTGTCTGTGTATGCAGTCGTAAATCATTTTTGGCATTAGATTCGTCGCCAATTCTTCTTACCCATTTTGTACAACTTCAACACACTCGCCCAAGCGATATTCATACTTTCTTCAACAGTCATATTCCCCTTCCTGGCCTCTGCGAATGAAGTTTTAAAAATAAATTGTGCCTTGGTTGGTAATATTTTAACATTTTTCGGAAATTTGTCCATTTTTTATAAATTCTACTTTCACGGCAAAGATGTTATCACAAGACGATATGGAATTATTAAAAACAATGAACGTGATAAACACAGACTCGTTAATAGATTTTGTTGTTGTCAAACAACTAAATTTGGTGTTTTTACACAGCTGTGGAATTGTGTGGTTACAACCAACAGACAAAGAAATCATACCACCAACGGTTGATATTATAACAACTGAAGATTTTTTAATAAAAAATGTGGTAGTAAGATTAGGTTCTCCATGTATGGTCAATACAAACAGGAGTTATCAATATAAATAGACATGAGTTTTGTGGAGTCACCAATTTTTAAACTTACAAACGTCTTAAATTTGAAGGCGCAGCGTAGAGCTGTTTCAGTTACGGCACAACCGCCACCCGAAGACTTTAAATATACTAGAGACGTTTTTTATAATACCGATTTTGGTGCATTCAAAATATTTAAGGATTCGATTGCAGAGTATACACACGTGCTATTCGAATCAATATTTGACGAACCTGAGTATTATAATGAAATATTACTACCCGTGTTTTTAAATTACCACGCAGGAGAAGAGAGGGTGAGTGCTCTCAACAAACTTCATAAATATCTAATTAATGTCATTAAAATTGTTGTTGATAAATGTGGGGATTCTAAGAATATAAAATCATTAATCAAAAAATACTTTTACACCCGAGATAATATTGTATGCCCG
>RPRC01000048.1 GCA_003857395.1 Geobacter sp. | reverse complement strand
GTATAATTACCCTGGTAATCTGTCTGCATGCAGGTTTAGCCATGGCACAACTTGATTCCGCCAGCCTGGTGCCGGGGATCCGTTCGGCAGCTGATAGTATGACCACGGCTTTCAAAAACAAAGATTTTACCACTTTCGCCCATTATAATAACAGCCGGCTGCTGGAGTTGCTGGGAGGGGAGGCGTCCTTTGTTGAATTCATGGAAAAACAAATGTCCATGCTCAAAGATGTACATTTTAAAGAAATGAAAGCTGGCAGGATCATTCGTGTTCTTTTTTATGAAAACACATATCAATGCATAATAGAACAGCATTCTGAGCTGGAAATGGAAGGTGTTGTAATAAGCGCTATATCACACCTGGTTGGGCTTTCCGTGGATAATGGAAAGAGCTGGCGATTTGCAGACGGGAATAATGGCACCAAAGAAGATTTTAATTCCATAATGCCGGAACTTAGCCCTGCTCTTATCATACCAAAGAAAAAGCAGGAAATGGGTATGACCCTGGCGGACCTGCTTAAAGATTATAAAACAGCATACCAGCCCTGACTGATTTAGAACTTAAAAAGAGCCAGGAACAGCCTCTTCATCCCTTACCAGGTTAAAAAGGAGAAAGTTTCCATAATCTTAGATTAGTTTTTGTACATTTAACGGAGTTTCTGAGTCATTTTCTCTTTTTGGCAAGGTATTTGTTACTTTTTTGTTATTAGAACCCGTTTTTACAATCCTCCTTTCCTATCCTGCATCCGCAAAAAATGTTTTCTCTGCTACCCTAATTAAACATCAATAAGATTTAATTTTTATAAGACTTTGGAAAGAACAATTCTTTGTTCTTTCTTTTTTTTTACTTTCATGGCCAGATAGATCATGAAATCCTTATTACTGGTACGGCATGCTAAAAGCAGCTGGGGCGATTTTTCCCTGCCTGACTTTGACCGCCCGCTAAATGAGCGGGGAAAGCATGATGCGCCCATGATGGCCCGCAGGCTGCTTAAAAAAGGGGTTAAAATCGATTTACTGGTTTCCAGCCCGGACAAAAGAGCCAAAAGAACAGCCCAGGCCTTTGCAGAAGAATTTCAAAAAGATAAAGACAGCATCATTTTCAAGGATGAACTTTACCTGGCGGGCCCCGAGCAGTTTTATACAGTTCTCAGCCAATTGGATGATTCAATTGACCATGTCGCCATTTTCTCCCACAATCCGGGTATCACTACTTTTGCCAACACACTGGAGGTAGCCGGTATCGATGATATGCCTACCTGCAGCGTATTTGCAGTTACAATTACTGCAGACAGCTGGTCAGCATTTCGGAAAGCCAAAAAAGAGTTCTGGTTTTTTGATTATCCGAAGAATATTGCCTGACCTCAGCGAAGAAAAGTTTACATATGCGGAATGAAATACCGTAACACAGAGGGCCGCAGAGAAATTATTGAGTGCCACGGAGAAATACAACTTTTTAATTCACTGGCAAAAAACTGAGTCTAGTTTTCCCGGATAATCAATCTTTTGATCCCATCGGTTAGGCGTAACACATTGAAATTAATCAGTAACCCAACTTTTGCCTTCTTTAGTTTCAAATAAGTCAGAACCTGAGCAGTATGAACATCTGTTAAAAATTCAACTGATTTTATTTCTACAACCACTTCGTTTTCGACCAATAAATCTAAACGATACCCAATCTCGAGGTGAATTTCTTTATATATAAGAGGCAAGCCAAGTTGTTTTTTTACTTCCAGGCATTTCTTATTCAGTTCATAATTCAAACAAGCCAAATAGGTTGATTCCAAAAGTCCCGGGCCTAGACTTTTATGTACATCAATTGCACATCCGATAATCAGTTCTGTAATTTTATTAAGTTCCATATCTGTGGTTCTCCTTTTCACTCAGTTGCCAATTCATAACATTCATTTATATACTCTTTCAAATTCAGCCCACAGTAGACCGCAGATAAATGATTGAGGGCCGTGGAGAAATAGATTTATGTGGATATACTTTTACCAACTACAAAATAATAGAACAGTATAAAACGATACAAGGTTTTTCCCTCTTGATCTTCAGTTAAAATAACCTAAATCAGTTGGGAAAAACCTTGTTCAACTCTAAAATCGC
>RPRC01000047.1 GCA_003857395.1 Geobacter sp. | reverse complement strand
TGCAATTCCTTGTAGTTTCCCCCCTTTTTTAAATGGGGGCGGGAGGGATTATAAGGGTTCCCTGAGTTGAAAAAACTTTTAGCAATTGCTATAAAAGCCTGTTAAAAAGTACCTTCAGAACTGAGGTTCAAAGTTCTGGGTTATCGTTTTTCGCGGCATTTTGGCGTGTCCGACAGGCTACTATGGTCCTTTTGGCTCTGGGAGGCTGCGGGTTTTGAGGTGTTAGGGCTTTCTTGGTCAGGCTAGCCCATCCTGATTATCACCCCGGAAAGTGGCTCTCCCCGAGAAGGTCCCGACAATCTGACGGAAACTCCAAGCAGGTTATGGTATGGACTGCTCAAGCAGCCAAGGGCAACTGTTTCGGACGCTTCTCCTTTCCGGCCAGGCGGTGATGTGCGGCCATAGCTGCGAAAACCGTGGCCAGCTGCGCCATGGTGGCCGCGGCCTGCACCACATGCTGGGATTTGAGGCGCAGGCGCTCTAAACCGGCGCGGTGTTTGAACAGATTATACGTTCTTTCCATATGCTTGCGCAGCAGCCGGATTCGGTCGACTTCCGGAAAGATATCCGGCATCTGGCCGAACCGACCGGAATCGAAGGGTATTTCCCGGCCTTGGGGGCAGCCGGGCGCCCGAAAACATTCCTGGGGGGAAGCATCACAGCCAAATTCATGGCCCGTTCCGGTGCTCCCCAGATAACGCATCGGAATCTCGCAATAATCGTCGCAAAAGACCTGACCCCGCTCCGGGTCAACCTGCGCCGGCGTCTTAACCTGCTGACTGGCAGGGGTGATGACCGTCACGCCATGCTCTTGTTTGATACGCCGGTTCTGCTGGGCGTCCCCGTAGGCCGCATCAGCAGTGAGCGCCTGGATGGACAAACCCATGGCCTGGGCCATGGCCACGAGCTGAGGGAGAAAAAGCTTATCATGATGGTTGGCCGGGGCGACCATGGACAACAAGGGATAATGGTGGCCGGTTTGGGGATCAAGCATCACCAGGGTATGCAACCGGTAGCCGACAAAGTATTCTGATATATTGCGCTTTTTCCGACGCTTGCCGCAATCGGCGTCCAACTCGGAGTAGATGCGCACCTTTTTATCCCCCACGGTCAGGGTGGCCAGGGGAACCGGACCGCAAGAACAGGCCAGATCACTGGAATCCACCCCGCCCAGCAGAAAAGGATAAGACGGTTTGAGGCGCGGGAGCAGCAGATGGGTGGCGTAAACCATCAGATTGAGCATTTGGGCGATGGTCAGATTGCTGCGAAACTGACTTAATTGACTATGATGAATACAAATCTTCTTATGCAGAGGCAGATGTAAAAAGGCCCGGACAGTTTTATTTTCTAGTTGGTTGACCATCAGCTGGCAATACTTGCGATAACTCATCTCGCCATAGCGCAAGGCCTTCAAAAGTTCCGCTCGCAATAATTGCGCCGGAAATATATCCCGCATTGACGGGGTATAACTCGGCGGAGCTAAAAGGCTATTGAGCACCCGGTCATCCAACAACGCATCAATAAAGCGCAACTCAGGGTCTTTCAGGTAGCGGTAGTGAGATTGGTTTGTAAATAGCAACAGATTACAATTAAGGTTATCGATATATTTCCCCATCTCTTGCAGCGGTATGATGCCAGGCGGCACATCCGGTATATTGGTCAGCTCATGCAGCGGCACATATTTTGCCTGTTCTTTATTATAATCGGTCATTACTTCGATAAGCGCTTGTTCGGCCAAGGCCTTCTTCTCTTTCTTGGTCAATCGCCGCCAGCCAGGGAATTTAGCCTTTAGTTGCTTAATCACGAGCCGCTTGATATCCTTTGCTTGCATGGGAAGCTCCTGTATCGAGATTGTTTGGTGACTATCTCAATTATACAGGCTTTCCATGCATAACTCTTTAAAACAACTAAATAATCAGCGTTTATCTTAACAGGCTTTTATAGTTAGTTTTCATCCAGAAAGGATATCTGGCTGAAATAATTTAATTAAGGGTAATTTTCCCATCGCGTTTTTACTCGGAAAGTGTTATCTTAATTGAAGTAACAGATTGAATTAATTTAGAAAGATAACTTTCCGAGGTTGACACATGCGCCAAAAACGGGACCCGCAACGGAACCTTTTG
>RPRC01000046.1 GCA_003857395.1 Geobacter sp. | reverse complement strand
GCTCGAAGCGCTCTGAATTGGTGCGGCGGAAGGGCGGGATTTGAGCACAAGACGCCCCCTGCGGGAACCTTGCATCACCGCAGAAAGGCCGCCTCAATCAAGCGGTTATGTCACGCAATCATCTCGTTTGCCGTTGGCTCTTGTTGTTATGGCTTGCTGAGGTCATTAGCCTGAACGAATGGAGCGGGTCAGGAACGGCTAGGCAGGAGTCACGCTGAACACCTTCAATGTATAAGGAAAGGCATCGCGAACTGTTCACGGTCAGTAAAGCACTATGGATGATATTGGGCCTCGCAAGCTCAACGGAACCTACGCGTCAGATGAATAGCCACATAAGCTATAGCCAAAATCAGAGCGAGCAAGGCCAAACCGCCACCCCCAAGCCAGAGGGCCGTTTTGAAGTCCCAGACGAATATTGTCAGCAAACCCAACAAGAACGAGGCCGAGACAAGGCCCATGCCCATGAAGCTGATGACGATGTCTGCACCCTGTTGTCCGTGGCCAGTCTTCTTCACCGACCCCACCTCGCCAACAAACATCCCTGCCACCATCATCAGCGGGAAGCCGACGAAAAATGCCCATAAATACCCCAACCAGTTCCATTCAAATAGCCACGTCATAAATATCTTTCTGGTTGATGGATGATGAAATGGTCTAGCAACAAACTGGCACAGTAAATCGGGGGCAATCTCCAAGGTCTACGCGAATATTCATACATTGCAGGACCAGCACGAAACAAACAACTCATCCACAACCTTCTTGGGCGCTTGAGTGGCGCACTATGTGGTTGTCCACCCACACATTAGTGTTAACTTTCAAATCACGTACCTTAAGCGTATCGGAAAAGGAATTGAACTGCCCGCAGGTCAGCCAGCCTGGACAGATCTTGGGGGTTGTCCACACCGCGACATTATCCAGGCCTTGCCTGAATAGCGGCCGACAGCCGCATTCAGCAAGAAGCGGATACGCCAAATTATGTCCGCCCCGGGTTAACCGGTCTGACAAATGCCGTTTACAAAAGGGCGCATGTCGCAGTCGGCATCTTCGACTTTCGCTGCACTTTGCTCTGGCTCGGCTACCACATCAACCTCTAAGACAGCCTCGCACACCGGACAGACGCCGTAATACGGGGTTTTTTCGCAATCTACCTCTTGCGCATTTGCAGTAGCGGCAACCAGGCACAGACAAACGGCAAGCATCATTTTTTTCATGGTGTTCTCCTTGAGGTTCAAACGCCGGCGGTATTGCCGACTTGAACCGTTGATCAGGAGACGGAGAAAAAACGTTCACAATTTTTTGTGTTAAGCGCGAGGAAAAGTTGTTTGAACGTTTCGCAGCGTAGGCCGGATTAACTTGGCATTCACCCGTTATGGAGTCACATACTGCAATGTCAGCCATCCTCGCCAGCGACACTGACGCGATTTCCTTTAGCACGGAGGACGTCGCGCCAAACCATCCATTGAAGATTGTGCGCCGGGAAGATAAGCCTGAACGGCCACCGAATCTGGTTCCGCTGTACGAGCGCGATGATCTGAACGAAGCCCGTAATTACGCAAAAAATCTGGACAAGGATACCGGGCAGCGCCTGGAAGCCATTCTCTCGCGACTGGCTAACGCCAATCGTTGGCGTTCCTTGACCACGGCGGTTAAGCCCCGTTGCGTCTTGGCGCTCAAGCAGCGCTTCCCAAATTTTTCAGAGGTGATTGAAGAAGTCGTTCTGCACCTTGTGCTGGCACGCTTGGCTGATAAAGACCAGGCCGCGCTGTCGATGCCACCTATCCTGCTGGTGGGGCCACCCGGTGTGGGAAAAACGTACTTTGCACGTGAACTCTGCAACACGCTGGGGGCCGCCTTTTGGGAAACGAACATGAGCAGCAATAGCGCGGGCTTCATCTTGTCTGGCCTGGACATGGGCTGGAGTAACGGCAAACCCGGTCTGGTATTTCGCGCGCTGCTGGAAAGCCAAGCCGTCAACCCGCTTATCCTGCTGGATGAAATTGACAAGGCCAATTCTGAAAGCCGCTCTGACCCACTTGGCCCGCTCTATAGCCTGCTGGAACCCCACACTGCACGTCGCTTTCGCGACGAAGCCATCACCTTGCCAATGGATGCCAGCCATATCCT
>RPRC01000045.1 GCA_003857395.1 Geobacter sp. | reverse complement strand
TTCTGGATGACACCGAGGTAGTTCTCTCTGCTGACAGTGGTGAATATTTTTTTGATGAATCACGTGCCTTCTTCCAATCAAATGTTAAGCTCATTGATTCCACAACGACTTTGACATCTGACGAGCTAACTTACTTTAAAAACCTTGATAAATCGATTGCAATTGGAAATGTAAATATCAATGATAGAGATAACATTATCACATCCGATACATTAACTCACCTCAGGGAGACTAAGTATAGCCATGCTGATGGAAATGTTAGTATTAAAAATTTAAGAGATAACTTAACCATTTTTGGTGAGCATTTAGAAGATGATGGTCAATTAAAATATACTCTGATAAATAAGAATCCACTGCTGATGCAGGTTGATACTACATTTAATATAGATGAAGTTGATGAGGAGAGGATTTCCATTGATACTCTCTTGATTAAGAGCAAAGTAATGGAAAGCTTCCGCAGTGGTACAAATATTTTCAAAGCAACTGACTCGGTTAAAATATTAAGGGGAGGTTTTGCATCTATAAATGATCTCACAACTTATTACCGCGATGAAGAAAAAATCATTACAGATAAAATAAGCGATGATGCCTCAAGACCTGTACTATGGTATGAGAATTCTCAGCTTATGGGTGATTCGATTACAATTTACCTTGAGGATGGTCAGATTAAGAATCTAGTAGTCAACAATAATTCTTTTATGCTTTCACAGAATAAACTATTTGATAAAAGATTCGACCAAACATCATCCGATGGAATTGATCTTTACTTTATCGAAAATAGATTAGAGAGGGCAGAGTTTGCAGGCAAAGTTCAGTCAATATATTTCATGTATGATGATGATGTACCTAACGGAGTGGTGAAGTCAACTGCTCATAGTGCAGTGATCGTATTTAAGGATAATGAAATTGATCAGGTAAGGCTGTTTGGATCACCAACAAGTGAATATCATCCCGAAGTTAAAGTAGAAGGTTTAGAAAGAACGTTTACTTTGCCTAAATTTGTTTTCAAGGAAAATCGTCCACTCAAAAAAGATTTTTTAATGAACCAGCAAGAAGAAGATGAGTAAAACACTAAGAAGCGAATCACTGGTTAAAATTTATAAGAAAAGAACTGTTGTTAATAAAGCATCAGTTGGAGTTTCCAAAGGGGAGATTGTTGGTTTACTCGGTCCGAATGGTGCAGGAAAGACTACCACATTTTACATGATAACCGGAATGATAAAACCTGATGGCGGCAAAGTTTTTCTTGATGAAGAGGAAATAACTAAAGTGCCGATGTACAAACGTGCAAGGATGGGTATAGGGTATCTACCTCAGGAACCATCAATCTTCAGGCGACTTACAGTTGAGGAAAATATTCTCGCAGTTCTTGAAATGACGAATCTTGATAAAGAGGCAAGACTTAAAAAATGTGAAAGCCTGCTTAATGAGTTATCAATTACTCAGATCCGAAAAAGCAAAGGGTTTCAGCTAAGTGGCGGAGAGAGAAGAAGAACAGAGATAGCGCGCGCACTTGCAACCGATCCGAATTTTATTTTGCTTGATGAGCCATTTGCAGGAATTGATCCCATTGCAGTTGAAGACATTATGAATATAGTAGCAAATCTTAAAAACAGGGGAATTGGAATTTTAATAACAGACCACAATGTTCACGAAACACTTAGTATAGTTGATAAAGCTTACATTCTCATTGACGGAGTGATCTTCAAGCAAGGTAGTGCTGATGTTCTTGCAAACGATGAAGAAGTTAAAAAACTTTATCTTGGTGAGAAATTCAGACTGGATAGGTATTCCTGATTTTATCCAAAACTCTTTCTGCTTCGCTCAAATTCTCAATCTTACCTAAATCAATCCACTCATCTTCATTATGAGCATAGCCGATTATCTTTTCTTTTCCGGCTGTTGATAAATATAGTTCTACCAACGAAAATACATCTTTGTTTGGGAAGTATTTAAATATCTTCGGATCAACTATCTGAATGCCGCTGAATGAATCCGGGAAGAGTTCAGATTGCCCATCTCTTGTAATTATTTTCTCACCGGATTTTTCGTTCATCCATCCACAAAGAGTATTACTCTTATCAAACAATAATTTTCGTGAAGACTCTCTTTTCTGAATTGCTAATGTAGCA
>RPRC01000044.1 GCA_003857395.1 Geobacter sp. | reverse complement strand
GCGCAACCTGGTGCCCTACCTGAATGCGTTAGATAACGTCATGCTGCCGATGACCCTGGCAGGCGGCGCCGGCCGCAAAAAACGCCGACACGCCGAGGAGCTGCTCAGCAACGTGGGGCTGGCAGAACGACGGCATCACACCCTGCAACAGATGTCGGGCGGCGAGCAGCAGCGCGTGGCGATCGCCGTCGCCCTGGCCAACGCCCCCTCGCTGCTTCTGGCAGATGAACCGACCGGTGAGGTGGACTCGGCTACGGCTTTGACCATCTACGAGACCTTCCAGGACCTGAACCGGCGTTACGGGTTAACCACCGTGATCGTCAGCCATGACCCGGATATCGCCTACCATGTCGACCGTGTCGTCGCCATCCGCGATGGACGGACCTCAAGCGAGACGGTTCGCCAGCCGGCCGGCGCAGGGTTGCCCACGGAGGGATCACGGGCGACCATTGCCGAGGGCGAGGCGTTGAATGCGACCGGCGTGGCAGCGGAGGAACCGCGGTTCGAGGAGCTGGTGGTGGTCGATTCGGCGGGCCGCCTCCAGGTACCGAAGGAGTACCTCCAGCGTCTCAACATCAAAGGGCGGGTGCGACTGGAGCTGCGCGAGGGCGAGATTGCCATCCAGCCCGCGCAGGGTGCGGCCGAGGCGCATGAGGCCGAGAAGCTGGCCGCCGAGCTGGCGACCGCGCCCAAGGGCCGCGGGGTCGCCAGCTTACTCCAACGCAGGCGCCCAGATAAGAGGGGGCAAGCATGACGGCGGAAAAGGAGACGCACCAACCGGATGAACCGGTCCTCGAAGCCCTGGACGTATGGCGCATCTACACGGTCGGGCAGCGCGAGGTGCAGGCGCTGCGCGGGGTCCAGTTGCAGATCCAGGCGGGACGTTTCGTGGCCCTCAAGGGACGCTCGGGCAGCGGCAAGACCACGCTGCTCAATTGCATCGGCGGGCTGGACCAGCCGACCTCGGGCACCGTGCGCGTTTTTGGCTCCGAGATTGCCAAGATGAACGATCGGCAACTGACGCGCTGGCGCCGGGAACGGGTTGGCTTCATCTTCCAATCCTTTGGTTTGTTGCCAACCATCTCCGCCTACGAGAATGTGGAGCTCGCATTGCGGATCGCGGGTGTGGGGGGCGAGGAGCGCAGCAGCCGCGCGCTCTATTGCCTGGATCTGGTGGGGCTGAGCAAGTGGATCCACCACCGACCCTACGAGATGTCGGGCGGCCAACAACAACGCGTCGGTATCGCACGTGCGCTCGCCAACCGGCCGCAACTCGTCCTGGCGGACGAACCCACCGGCGAATTGGATAGCAGCACAGCTCGCGAAATCCTGGTCCTTTTTCAGCGCATCGTCCGCGAGGAGCACGTGACCATACTGCTTGCCTCGCACGATCCCCTGGTAAACGCGTTTGTGGATGAGGTGCTCCAGATGAAGGATGGTCAGCTTGTCTAGCCGCGCGTCCGTCGCGAACAGAAAACCCGACTTCGCGCGCCTGCGCGTTGCGCTCTTGCGTCGCGGCGAGCCGGACCGCGTGCCGTTGTTCGAGGTTTCCGTGGCCGATGTGGTGATGACGGGCTTCCTGGGCCGGCTCGTCCACGACCCGACGCGCATCGGCATCACGCTGACGCCTCCACCGCTCGACGAGGCGCTGCGCCGCCTGCCGGACTTCATCGCCTTCTACGCCGCGGCCGGCTACGACTTCGTCCCGATCCGGTTCGGCATCGGCGGGCAGGTGATGGCCGTGCTGGGGAGGGGCGATGCGGCTGGCTTCCGCAAGGTCCGCACGACGCACCGCAACACGGGGCGTGAGTGGGCGGCCGAGGCAGGAGGCTTCATCACATCCTGGGCCGACCTGGAAACATTCCAGTGGCCTGAACCTGGCACGGTCAGCCTGGCTGTGTTGGATGCGGCCGGCCGGATGTTGCCCGCGGGGATGCGCCTGGTCGCCCACGCCGGCGGCATGGTGATGCACGCGCGCGTCTGGATGGGTATGGAGCGTTTCTGGACGACCCTGGGAACAGACCCGGCCCTGGTGGTGGCGCTCCTGGAAAAGCTGCAGGCCTTACAGATCGTCGCCATTGAGCAGACGGCCGCCCATCCCGCGGTCGGCGCCTTTCTGCTGGACGACGACCTGGCCCACTGCGGC
>RPRC01000043.1 GCA_003857395.1 Geobacter sp. | reverse complement strand
TCAATAAATGGTTTTGGGGGCCTCTCTCTCCCGAGTTTAACCCCGACAAGCTTTTCCCCTTTTGTGCCCAAATTGTCGCGTGGGGGGCATGATAGCACAAATTTCGCTGAAAAAGTATTTCCTTTCAGATTTAACGCATACTACGGGCATTTCATCGATTTGCGGCCTATGAAATATTAGATAGCACCCGATAATGTTGAGCTGGGGAAAAGCAGGGCGGCTGTGAGCAGTTATTTTTTCTGGATATTAAAATTCCAAGTCACTTGCCATGACCTTCAATTATCGTCAGGCGGGCAGAAACTGCATAAATGATCTGGATATCATCCAGTGGCCTTCGTGGGGAGGATGATTTCAGCCGCTGGCGTTTTAAAGAGGGCAGATTATCGGCTGGGGTGGCAAGGGGTCATTGGGGCGAAAGGAGTAGATATGCTCTGGATATGAATGGCTTATTACCCCGGTGATAACAATCGGATGATAACAGGTACCTGACACTTTTGCCCAATTGAATACTATGCCAAATCTCTTTATGTTGCGTAGTCGGGGCGAAGGCGATGGGATGGCCTCTTGACCTCGGGCTCAGGGATGAAAGGTTTAACTGCTCGGAAGACAGAAAAGGCTTGACTAAATAAACCCATATAGAAGCTGGTACCAGTTCTGGTCAAGGAAAATTTTATATTTTTGATTAATGAACCGGATTGCCTTACAATTGGGTTATCCAGGCACAGGCGGCAAAACAGATAGAATCAGCTCACTAGCCAAAAGTTAGACTATAATTTCTGGGGGCATGATGACGGATAATAAGGCTGGAAAGATAACTGGCCGCAGCCCATTCGTGTTCGGCGGTGTGAATTTTATTCCTGTAATCGGCGGTTTGTCTTTTATTCCTGTAATCGGGGTTCCCTTCGGGCTAATCGCAATTGTCTGGGGGCGGATCAAGTACAATAAGGGAGGGAAAATCTTAATCGTTCTTGGAGTTGGAGGAATCTTATTTAACGTTATGTTATATGGATTTTTTTATTGGGTGATTGTGGTATGTGGGTTTTGATATTAGTTTCAAACCGATAAAATGTCTAAAGTACATATAGTGGCGCACTATCTTGCCAAAACCGAAGCTTCCCAAAAACTTCAAGAAATTAGCGATATGATCTGAACAGCGAAATTGACCTTTTGTGGGGGGATTTCCAGAACCCTTTTTTGTTCGATGATATTATGCGTTGGTGGAGAGATTGTCTGGTCAAATCTTGACCACTATAAATGAGAACCATGAGGATTTGGGGGGAGGGCCATGGGCTTTTTCGTAGGGGTCCCCCGGCCCTCCCCTCAACTTTTTTTCCCCACCCTCTCCGGGCCGCTGATGATGGGCTTGCCGGTGGCGGCGGCGATGGCTCGGAGCATGCCCGGGTAGATTTTCTTCTGGAAGGGGTCCAGGCCGTACCAGTAGGCCATGCCCAGGAGGCCGTGGGGCAGGAAGCGGGCCGTCTGGGTGAGTTCGGTGACGCCGTCGGGCCTGGCCGCCAGGCGAAATTCCAGGGTGGCCTCCCCCGGCATTTTCATTTCGGCCAGGAGCAGCAGGCGTTGACCGGGCTCGATTTCCAGCACCCGGAAGAAATCCAGGGCGTCGACGGTTTGCAACTCAAAGGGGTGGCGCGGGGCCCGCCGCAGTCCTACGCCCCCCAGAAGGCGGTCGGCCCAGCCCCGGATGGCCCAGAGGGAGTCGCCGTAGTACCAGCCCGTGGCCCCGCCGATCCGAGAAAGGGGATGCCAGACCTCATCCAGGGTGGCCTTGAGGCGAACCCGGTAGCCCAGGCTCAGGATGGTGCCGCCGGTGTACTCGGCGTCGCCGCAGGCGGCCCATTCCGGGGGCCTGAGCTCGCCCGCGTCGCTCCAGCAGGTTTCCACCCGCTGCTGCTCGATCCGCTGTAAGGCCAGCCGGATGGTCTGGCGGCAGTCCAGCAGTTCCTGGGGAATGATCTCCCGGATGCGGTTGTCCAGGCAGATTACCGGATTGGCCAGCCCTTCCGCCAGGGGTTGGGCCAGGGAGGCGGGGACCGGGGTCACCAGGTGAATCCAGTAGGAGCTGAGCCGGGGGGTGAGCACCGGCACCGGGATGATGAGGCGCCGGGCCAGGTGGGCCTCCTCAGCATAGATATCCATC
>RPRC01000042.1 GCA_003857395.1 Geobacter sp. | reverse complement strand
CATTGGGGAGCTTGTCTGTCTTGAAGCCATAATACTACGAAAGTGAGAATACCTGCCAACAAGCCAAAGATACCCACATACCTTGCTGCCGTCCCACTTAACCCAAACAAGTCTCGCCAGTAGAGTTCGATTGGTTGGATTGCAATCGGATCCCGGCTTCTAAGATTCTCGGGCACTGATTTATCCACGACATATAACCAGGCGCTCCCTTGAAAATCCCCTTCGACAAGGGAATTGACGTTCCAATAAAAAACCACTTCCCCACCGGGCCGGAAAGGTTGACCAACAATCCCAAGTGGTTTCACATCTATCCCAGCTAGCTCTAATCGAGCTTCCGCTAGCTTAGTCGCCTCTTCTTCATTATTAACTTCCACATGATTAACTACCACAATTTGAGAAGAATTGGATAATCTGGCTTTTATTGAAGGTTGAGAGACAACCGAGCGATCTTTCTTTTCGTCCAAATCAAATGAAAGCTTGATGATCGAAATATCCCCGATTGGATTGTGAGAATCCCACTCCAGGGTTATTCTCCCATAGCCAGGAACAGATAGATGGCGAGATTCAAGTGACGGAGGCCAGACACCCCATGATAATATCCCTATCGATAGAGTGAACCAAACCCCGAGTAAACAATATTGCAACTTCTTACCTAGCACGGCGGTATTATACTCGATAGACACGGCTTTAACAAAGTTCCCTGACCAGTAAAAAGGCCTTCTTCGGTATACTTTTGTTTGCTCAAAAACAAAGAAACCGGAGAAGACCGACATGGATTATACCGAACATGAGCCCCAGCAGGAGGTTTACGAATTGCCTCAAAAAGAATCTTACTAAAGGAAATAAGGTTGGCTCAAAAGTAATGTTACCCTAGGGCGGATCACGAAGTCCGCAGAGGGAGCCTATGATGAGTCAACGCAGTAAGTGCGAGCTAGTCGAAGCCGTCTGGCCGCGGTATCTGAAAGCAAATCGAGCTCAGAAAGCCCAAATACTAACTGAATTTGTGGCAGCAACCGGCTACCACCGCAAGTATGCTATTCGCTTGCTCAAGCATGGGCCAAGGCCAAAAGGGCATAAAAAAATTGGGCGCAGGAAGATTTATCAGGGCGAGGTGGTCAGTGCGCTCGAGCAGATCTGGGAAATCTGTGGACGGATCTGCTCAAAACGGTTGAAACCCTTTCTTCCCGAGATCGTCGGCGTGCTGGAACGACATCAGGAATTATGCTTGTCGGCAGAAACCAAGACATTACTGCTCGGGATGAGCCGGGCAACCATCGACCGATGCCTGAAAAGCGCTCGCTTTGAGAAGCGGCGGGGTCTTTCGACGACCAAACCCGGGACGCTGCTCAAGAATGCCATCACCGTGCGGAAATGGAATGAGTGGGATGATGCCCAGCCGGGTTTTGTCGAGATGGATTTGGTGGCGCATTGCGGTGAGAGTGCCGACGGTGTCTACCTCAACACCTTGACTGCGACGGATATTTCCACCGGCTGGACTGAGTGTTTTGCACTGCCAAATAAAACTCAGGTGGCTGTTTCCCAAGCTATCAGCGATTTACGACAACGACTGCCCTTTCCCCTGCTGGGGATCGATTCAGACAATGGCAGCGAGTTTATCAACGATACTCTCTATCGCTACTGTCTGGCTGAGCACATCACTTTTACCCGTTCCCGGCCTTACAAAAAGAATGACCAGGCCCATGTTGAACAAAAAAATTGGTCAGTAGTTCGCCATACGGTTGGCTATGACCGTTGGGAGACCCTCGAGGAGCGAGAGTTATTGGCCTCCATCTACTCCGACTTGCGCCTCTATGTCAATTTCTTCCAGCCTGTACTGAAGTTGATTGGTAAGGTTCAGGTTGACGGTAAAATCATCAAACAGTATGATCAAGCCAGTACCCCTTATCGCCGGGTTCTGGCAGCTGATCAGGTTTCATTCATGGTCAAGGCTCGCTTGACCAATCAATTTATCCTCCTTAATCCTGTCCTGTTACGCAGGCAGATTGACCGGAAATTGGCACGATTGTGGAAAATCGTTCGGTAACATTCTCATTTGAGCCATCGATACCTCTAAAGTAACATTTTATTTTGAGGCATTACGGTTTATCCCAGTGGCATCCTATACGATCTCGGAAGCCTGTTTGCGTATTTCACCCGCGTCAGCGACCCT
>RPRC01000041.1 GCA_003857395.1 Geobacter sp. | reverse complement strand
CATCGTAAGTATTTAAAGATAGTGGATTTTGAGGTTTTGGTACTTGAAATACCAAAGGACATTTTGGACGACAAACTAACGCAGCTTTCAGGTGAAAGGGGTCAGATATCTAGGAGTTTGTATGAAGATTTTATGATAGCCACCTGTGTCGCAAATGTTAACCAAATGCTGGCGTATCTTAACCAAAGGGCAGTTGAGCCGGCAGATCTTATGAAGATTAGGGCTGAGTTGATGGACTCTATTTTGGAGGTCAACCCATTACTTAAGGCGGACAATCTTGTTATAAATGTGAACCATGTTGTTAAAGTTAAGACTGGCCGAAAAAAGAAGGGTGAGGTTCTTCTTACTGAAAACAAGAGTTGGGATGTTTCATATTATGATGATTTAGTTAATGTTTCCGCTGAAATAGAGAGAAAGATGAAGGAGCTTGAGGATAATAGTGAAGCACCACCTAAAACAGAAGAGGGTGACGTGGAAAATCTAGATGCCAAGATTGTAAAAAAATGGTGGAAGCGAATAAATCAATATGTAAACATCAAGGAGTTTTCTCCTAAAGATGTTGAGAGTATTCTTAAGAAAAGGTTTTTTCATAACCGCTCTAGTTTTGAAACCTTTATCGTTTCGGTTTGTGTTGATGAATACGAAGACCTATTTAATATGCTCGATGACCTTGGTATTCCAAAAACAGTAGCACCGCCAATTCTTATGCATGAGTTGTATGAGCTTTGTAGGTCAGTCAATGAGTTTCTTACATTTAAGAATGCTCAAGATATAGCGGATAAAACCATTGTGGAAGAGCCGGAGAGTGACGAGAGCACCCCTTTTGGCGGCAATGCGCTTAAAAACAGTGTTTCCAAGGTAAAGAAGAATGCGCCGAAGAGGATGTTTAAGGATGTACCGAAGGAGGATATCCTTCGTTTAGGCGACAACATGAAGGTTTTTCTTATTGGTCAGGACGAGGCTGTGAATACTGTAACGGATGCTATTCAAAGGTCTAGTGTTGGTTTAAAAGATCCAAATAAACCACTTGGGTCTTTTTTGTTCGCAGGTAGAACTGGTGTTGGAAAAACTCTGGCATCCAAAGTTCTAGCTGATGAGTTGATTAAAGGTAGTAAGGATAATATCATAACAATTGATTGTTCTGAATACACAGCAGACCATGAATATTCAAAATTGATTGGTGCTCCTGCAGGTTATGTTGGGCATGAACACGGCGGTATGCTTACGAACGCACTATCTCGAAATCCATTTTCCGTTGTGGTTTTTGATGAGATAGAAAAAGCGAGCTATAAAGTCCACCAATTGTTGCTTCAGATTCTTGAAGAGGGGCGTCTAACCGATGGTAAGGGAAAGGCCGTTCCGTTTAGGGATGCTGTTATTGTTATGACATCCAACGTTGGTGTGTCAGAGGTAGAGGCTGTACAGAAAACTATCGGCTTCGGTGACGTTTGTGTTTTGACCGAGGACAAAAAAAATTTGGCGCTTACAGAAGCACTTAAAAAGAAGTTTAAGCCTGAGTTTTTGAATCGTATTGACGCCATTGTAAACTTCAGAAATCTAGTTAAAAAAGACTACATGAGGATCATTGATATTGAGTTGTATAAACTTGGCGAAAATATGAAGACAAATGATTCACTATATAAGGATGTTGAGTTGGTTTTTGATGATAAGGTTAGAGACTTTGTCTATGATAAAGGTATTAACGAAGAATACGGTGCTAGACCGCTTAAGAGATTTATTGAAAAAGAAATTTCTACGCCACTTGCTAGAAGACTGCTTAATGCAGAATCAACAGCAGATACTGTGGTAGAGATAAGCACCGACGGTGAGGCTGCAATATTTACCTTCAAGGACAAACCGTCTAGCCCTCCGTTTTATATGCTCGACGAAGGTAAGAAGGAAGCTGTGTAATGATATTCGACGAATTAGAAGCATCACTAACCATGATGATGAATGCTTTTAGGGTTGGCTATAAATTGGATAGGATTATAAAGAGTATTTCTGTTCAGTTTGTGGTTCATCAGTTTGGTTTGGTTGTTACTGGTTTTATAGCGTCCGAATACAAAATAATCTTGGATTCCGTGAATCAAAAATATCCAGATTACAGAAAGATTTTTATTTCAAATGAAGACAATCTTTTGGAAAAGAAAGATGAGGTTCTTTGGGCGCTGTCCCAAGGCGGTTATT
>RPRC01000040.1 GCA_003857395.1 Geobacter sp. | reverse complement strand
CGCCGCGCCGCGCTGGCCCGGCTGGCCGAGGCGCACGGCCTGCTCATCCTGGAGGATGATGTCTATCATGAGCTGTGGTACGACGTTCCGCCGCCCACCCCGCTGCGGGGCCTGGCTGAGCCCGGAACGGTGATCCAGCTCGGGTCCTTCTCGAAAATCCTGGCGCCCGGTCTGCGCCTTGGCTGGCTGGTCGCCGCACCCGAAATGGTGGCGCGGTGCGTCGACAGTGGCCTGCTGGACAGCGGCGGCGGGGTGAATCACTTCACTGCGCACGTGGCCGCGGCCTATCTCGACCTGGGGCTGCTGGATGGGCATATTGCGCGTTTGCAGACGACGTATCGCGGCCGCCGCGATGCCCTGCTGGATGGCCTGGCGCGCTTCATGCCATCAGATTGCCGCTGGACGGCGCCGAGCGGCGGCTTTTTTGTCTGGGTGCAACTCCCCGAAGGTTACGACAGCGGGGCGCTGCTCCCCGTCGCGGAGCAGGCCGGGGTCTCCTTTGTGCCCGGCGCGCGGTTTTGCGTGGGCGGAGGCGGGGAACGCTATCTGCGGCTGGCGTTCAGCCTATTTCCAGAGGCGGAGTTGGTAGAGGGCGCGCGCAGGTTGGGGGCGGTGGCAGGCAAGGAAATCCTGGGCAGGCACCGGGCGCCAGAACGTGAGATCAAGCGGTTGCTTCCTGGACGCGCTGTTCCAACCAAAGATTAATCAGGCTCTCGGTCTGAAGCCCTCGCCGCTGGGCTACGGTGCGGATGCGCGCCATCAGGTCTGGGTCGACAGCGACCAGGTAATGACGGCGGGCCCTGGGGTCGAATTCAAACTCAGCGGGTTCGGTTTGATCCCAGTAGTCAGCCAAGCTATGGGTATCCCAGAATTCGGCGATAGCGTCTAGACTGTCAGTCGGGGGAATGATTCTATCTGCGTTCATACAATCGTCTCTCTCGCCCATCCATCTCTCGCGCGCTGATAATCAAGGCCTCTCGTGACTGCTTGTAGACAAAGAACACCACCAGGTGACGACCAGCGTCGGTACGTCCAAAAGCGGCGAAGACATCCTCGCCAGGAACATGCCCGCGTTGCACCTTGCGCCGCATGGGTCGTCCAAAGAGGATATTCTCGACCTCAGCGGGCGATACTCCGTGCTTCCAGTCGAGCTTATCCAAAACATCTGGCAGCCAGATGATCTCAGCGACGTACATACGTGGATTATACATCCTGATTGCGAAACCGGTCAAAGGGCGAAAATTAGGGTGGCCGAAGATAGGAGCGTGAGTTGTGACGCAGGTCAACACGGGAGATTTCCGGCGCACCGACGATGAGGCCGCACGCCGGGGCCATCCCTCCTACGTCTGGCGCGCGGGACAGGAGCGGCGCCTGGCAATGGTGCGGCAGTGGGCCCGGCTCGACGGCGCGCGCATCCTGGATGCGGGCTGCGGCGTGGGGATGTACACCGAGCAGTTCCGCCGCTTCAGCCCGCACGTAACCGGCGTGGAGATCGATCTGGCTGTGGCGCGCCAGGCGAGTTTGCGCCTGCCGGGCGTCGTCGTGTCCCCCGCGGAGGCGCTACCCTTCGCCGATGGCAGCTTCGACGTGCTCTTCTCCCACGAGGTGATCGAGCACGTGTCCAACGACGCGGCGGCTGCATCTGAGATGGCGCGCGTGCTGGCGCCGGGCGGCCGGATCGTGATGTTCTGTCCCAACCGGCTTTATCCTTTCGAAACCCACGGCCACTACTGGCGCGGGACGTATCACTTCGGCAACACGCCGTTGATAAACTGGCTGCCGAATTCGCTCCGCCACCGGCTGGCCCCTCATGTGCGCGCTTACACTGTTCCCGGGCTGCGCGCCCTCTTTCGGAATCAGCCGGTGGCGGTCATTCACCACAGCGTGATCTACCCCGGCTTTGACAACGTGGTCGCGCGGCATCGCGCCGCGGGAAGCGTCTTGAGGAAAGGGTTGTATGCCCTGGAGCATACGCCGATGCAGTGGTTCGGGTTGAGCCACTTCCTGGTGCTGGAGCGACGCGACGCTTCAGGGCGGAGTGCAGCGTGACGCGCACAGGTCAACGGGCAGGCGTTGCGAACAGGAGACCCCGGTGATGTCCGAACCCACCCTCGACGATCGCGCCTTCGCCGCCGAGGTCTATCGCCGGCTGCTGGCTGCGTACGGCGAACCTGCCTGGCGGCCCTACT
>RPRC01000039.1 GCA_003857395.1 Geobacter sp. | reverse complement strand
CCGGCCGCCGGTCCGGAGAGAAGGAGCGGCCGAAGTCCAGGTGGACCAGCCGGGAGAGCCAGTCGGTGTATTGCACCCGAAGGGGCTTGTCCAGCCCGTAGAGCTCCCGGAGGCGCTGCTGGGCTTCCAGGGAGGCCTTGGGATTCATGGTGGTCTGCATGTCGGTGGGGGTGCCCGGGGCCAGGTGAATGACCATGAAAGAAATCAGAGTGATCCCCAGGAGCATGGGGACCATCAGACCCAGACGTTTCAGGATATAGAGCCACATGGGTTTGCAGGTGCAGGACCTTCCCGTCCCGCTCCCGGTAAATTAGCTTAATTGGGCCGGCGATGCAAGGGGAGGCATCAGGAAAGACGCCAGGGGGACCGGCAGGCGCCGGCCCGGACGCAATTCAACTTTTTATAACCTCATGCAACACTTTACTGGCTTCCATAACTCTATAAGGCTTGGGAATAATAGCGCTGAACCCGTATTTATGGAATTCAGCCATGACGGGATCATCGGAATAGCCGCTGGACGCTATGGCTTTTACCTGAGGATCGATTTTAAGCAGTTTAGCAATGGCTTCTTTGCCGCCCATGCCGCCTGGAACGGTTAGATCTAATATCACTGCAGCAAATTGGTTTCCAGATTTATGAGCTTCTGCAAATATATTTACAGCTTCTTCACCATCTTTGGCAAGATCTGTCTCATATCCAAGATAGACTATCATTTTTCCAATGACTTCTCTTACTAAGTCTTCATCATCCATTATTAAAATTTTACCTTTTCCCTTGAATAATTCTGTTTTAACCTCAGGATTATCGATGACCGTTTGGTCGGAGGCGGGGAGATAGAGAGTAAAAGTTGTCCCTACCCCTAATTTTGATTTGGCCGTAATGTGGCCACGATGATTCTTAATAATAGAATAGGTCGTGGCCAGACCTAAGCCGCTCCCCGTTTGTTTGGTGGTGAAGTAGGGGTCAAACATTTTGGCGAGGTAAGCCGGCGGTATGCCGCTCCCCTGGTCATGAAGAGAGATTTTGACATATTGCCCGGGTGTCAGGGGCAGATCACTATCGGCGGCTATGACCAGATTTTCGGCGTAAATCTTGATCGTTCCTCCCAGGGGCATGGCCTGGATGGCATTGAGGATGAGATTCTGGAAGACTTGATTGATTTGGCCGATATCGACCTCCACAGACCAGAGGTTTTCCTGGAGAAAAAATTCGCTGCGCACCCCGGAGCCTCTACAGGCAAAAGTGGAGCATTCCTTGATGAGTTGTTCAATGGCGACGAGTCCCTTAATCGGCGTCCCACCCTTGGCAAAGGTGAGCAACTGCCCGGACAGATTCTGGGCCCGAAAACAAGCTTTTTCCGCCTCGGTCAATATTTCCCGGGCGATAGATTCCGTCGGCAGATCCAGCATGGCCAGGTTAATGTTGCCGAGGATCACGGTGAGGATATTGTTAAAGTCGTGAGCGATGCCTCCGGCCAAAACCCCTAACGCTTCCATCTTGCTGAACATCAGACGGTCTTCTTCAAAAATCTTCCGCTCGGTGATATCGAAAAACACTCCGCTGATGTAATCGATCCTGCCGTCATGACGGAGAATTATCTGCCCTTTTTCTTGGACCCAGAGGATTCCGCCGTCTTTTGGCTTGATGCGATATTCCCGGACGTAGGACTGATTCGTTCTGAGAGCCGGGATGAAGGCCTCTTTAGCGCTCAGCACATCCTCCGACCGGATAACGTCGGACCATTTCAGCCTCCGGGAATCGAACTCGGCTTTGCTGTAGCCGGTGAGGGCCTCGATCTTGTCGTCAAAGAAATCAACGGTCCAATCGGCGTAACCTCTAAAAACCAGGGCCGGCAATTTGCTGACCAATGATCGGTACTTCTCTTCGCTCTCCAGCAGCGACTCCTCGGCCTTCTGGCGGCTATCGAGAATAAATAATTTAATCGACCAATAGAGGGAAAAGGTCAGGAGGAATCCAATGATTCCGACTAAAAACGTTGTCCATAACAAGGGGCGGAGAGACCGGATAATTTCCAATTTCGCCACCACCCGGCCGGAGTCATAGAGGCTATGGGAGCGCATGATGAAAGGATATGCGACTTGATCCAGGTGCTCTGCAACCATAACGTTATTCAGATCGACAATGCGGCGAATCTCTTTATGGGTTTTGATGAGGCGTCGCGACAAAAATTCTTG
>RPRC01000038.1 GCA_003857395.1 Geobacter sp. | reverse complement strand
TGCTCGGAACGCCTCATGAGGTGACTCAGGACCAGGTGTTTGACCCCGGCCCCCTGGGCGATGGTCCCGATCTCCGACGGTAGGGCGTGAAGCCGAGCCGCGACCGGGCCGGGGTCTTGGGGCACGGCGTGGGCCATGACCAGCAGGTCCGCACCGCGGGCGAAGTTGACGAACTGTGTATCGTCGCCGTTCTGGTCGCCGCTGAAGACCAGGCTCCGTCCCCGATACTCGACCCGATAGGCCAGGGCCGGGACACTGCCGTGCGTGACTCCCAGGGCGGTCACCTGGAGACCATCGGCACCATAGACCGGCAGCGGGGTACGGCTGCGGTAATCGAGGGTGCGCCGCTCCAGCCGAACCAGGTCATCGCTCCCGTCCAGATAGCCACTCAGGTAGCGAAAGGCTCCCTGTCCAGGTCCGAGCAGACTGCTGAGGAAGCCCTCCAGAGGCGGGAAGTCGTTCCCTGCGTCGGGTCCTGCCAGGACCAGGGGACGGGTGCGATCCGTGAAATAGCCGGACTTGAGCAGGGACGGCAGCTCTGCCACGTGGTCGGTGTGAAAATGGGTGATGGCCACCAGGTCCAAGTCTTCGAAGCGCGCCCCGCTGGCGCCGAAGCGCAGGCTGATCCCGCTGCCCGCATCCACGAGGACTCGCGCCTGACCGTCGATCCAGACCAGATACCCGGAGCCTGCCCGCCGCCCGGTCGTCTCTGGACCACCGGAGCCCAGGACCTGGAGGCGCAACCCCGGTCCGCAATCCGCCGCGACGGCCGTGCCGATCAGGCAGGTAATGGCGACGATGAAGGATCGGACCAAGGCTCTGTTCATACTGTTACCCGTGTTGAGGTGTGTTGAGGTCTCGACCGCCCCCGCGGCCAAGTTCCAATGCGACTGTGCAGCCGGCAGAACACTCTGGTATGGCCGGTCCGTGCTATGAGCCCCGCGTCAACCGACGGAGCCGATCATGCGCATCCGCGCCTTTCGCTGCCTTGCCGTCGGCCTGCTCGCCTGGATCCTTACCGCCTAGGCCGTGCATCCTGTTTACCCCTGACGGCTCTCGCCAATCTGTTCGCAATACTGCATCAGGTTGTCTGGTACACCGGCCGGACATTCGCCGCAGGCGCGATTGCCAGGCACTGCGAAGTCGATGAACTTCGGATAGGCGAGATCAAGCCCGTCCATGATCGCCACGAATTCGTCCAGGGGTCGATCATTGCCGAGTCGCGGATTGCGCTGCTTCTCCTGTGCAATGCTCGATACCCAGCGACCTTCGTAGTCATGACCGGGATAGACCAGGGTATCGTCGGGCAGCGCGAACAGCTTGCCGTGGATGCTGTGATACAGGGTCTTGGCGCTGCCATTCTGGAAATCAGTCCGACCACAGGCCTCGATCAGGAGCGCGTCACCGGTGAGCACTCGCTCACCAATCTGGTAGGCATGATGACCGTCGGTATGGCCAGGTGTGAACAGCGGGTCGACGCGGATGGTGCCGATCATAAGCGGCGTGCCCTCCATGACCGGGACATCCGCGCAGGGCAGGGCGTCGATGGCCGGATGGGCGATGCGGCTGCCGGCCTCGCTGCGAAGCTTCCGGGCGGCGGTGATGTGGTCCGCATGGATGTGGGTATCCAGCGTGTAGACCAGCTTGAGATTCAAGCTTGCCAATACCCCGAGATCGCGCTGCCAGGTCGGCAGCACCGCGTCGATCAGGATCGCCTGGCCAGTCTCCTCGCAGCCGAGCAGGTAGGTGTAGGTACTCGATACTGGCTCGAACAATTGTCTGAACAGCATGGCTGGCTCCGTGAGTTATGAACCCCCGCAGGTTGGTCGTGTGGTTCCGTTGGTTACCGTGGGCTGGCGAGCCGCATCGATCGCGATCGATACAGTGTATGTTGTAGCGTCACCCTGATTTCTTACTCGAAGCTTCCGCAGGCTTGCGTTGGAGTTGCGTAGCCGCGACCAGGTTCTGATCACCAGACACTCGGTCGCGGCTGTGCTCTGCAGGCCCTCGATGGAAGACCGTTCAGCCTACGTCACGCAAGGTCGAAGCGGTCGGCGTTCATGACCTTTTTCCAAGCGGCCACGAAGTCCTTCACGAACCGCTCTTTCGCGTCGTCCTGCCCGTAGACCTCGGCAATCGCGCGGAGCTGCGAGTTGGAGCCGAAGACGAGGTCGACGCGGGTGGCGGTCCACTTC
>RPRC01000037.1 GCA_003857395.1 Geobacter sp. | reverse complement strand
CTTGACGGCGGGCTCCAGGAAATTTCTCTGGCCCCCGCCTCCCGTGATGATCATGAGGACGCCGTTGTGGACCACGGACGCGTGAACGTGCCTGTGCCCGAAGGCGGCCAGGACGACGTTGTGG
Source organism: Geobacter sp. (assembly GCA_003857395.1). The sequence continues at coordinate 2,110 of RPRC01000037.1, read as the reverse complement.
CGGGCGAGAATGTCAAGGAATTCCCCCTCGTTTTCGAGCCGCGGCGTGAAGAGGGATGACAAGCCCGGATTGATCCTCTTGAACGGAGCCTTCGGCGGAACGTGGGCGAAAAAGAATTTTCTCGACGGGGAAGGCGCCTTCAGCTTGTCTTCGAGCCAGCCCAGCTGCTCCCGGCTGAAACCGAAATCCCCGTCCCCGTGGACATCGCTCATGAACACGAAGCGCATGTCGTCCCTGTCGAAGAAGAAATCCTTGTCGCCGAAGAAGGCCCTCGAGATCCGCTCGCCTTCCTCCCTGACGTCATGGTTCCCGTCGACATGGAGGATGGGGCAGGGAGGATCGCTGATGGTCTTGAGGTACGTGCCGTAGTAATCGACGACGGGCGAGACGACCCGGTCTCCCAGATGGACGATGAACGACGGACGCGGATCGAGAGCGGCGATCTCGCCGAGAAAAGTCCGGAAGGTCCTGTTGTCGTCGGAGATCGTGTCCCCGATGATGACGAACCGCAGATCCCCTCCGTCGTTTTGGGCCGAGATCGACCGCGCGGCTTCGCCATTGGTCGGAACGATGTCCCGGAGCTCGTCGGGGACGGAGCTCAGTTCAGCGCTCTCCCGGAACTGGGACAGGTCATATCCCCCGTCTCCGAGGGAGTACGTGCATCGGCCCGTGAGAAGGGCTATGACAAAAGCCATATACATCGCTCTCTTTCTATACATTATTCTCTTCTAACTCTGAACTTCTATTATAGCCGACGCCCAAAACCGCCCCTATTTCCTCTTGGCCGGGCATAGGGTCAGTGTGAAGCGGCTTTCCTGCCGGGTCAATCGCCCATGAAGATGAATCGGGGGGTTAGGTCGAGGCTCTCCCCAGATTCGCGTATCAAGGAATTTTGTCGTTTTCCTTGTCAACACTCCCGCCCAGCGGAACGGCTACAGAGTGAGAGCGCGAAAACCCATCTTGGAGGTGAAGTCGGCATGTTCTGGACCCACCTGAAAATGGCCTTTCGAATCCTCAGGAAGCAGAGGCTGTCCGCCGTCATCAGCATCCTCGGCCTGTCCATCGGCCTGGCCTTCTTCGCATTGCTCGTGGCTTACGTCCGGGACGAGCTGACGTTCGATCGTTTTCACGCCAAGGCGGATCGAACATATATCCTGACCAACGAGTTCAGAGACCGATTTCTCGGCGCGTCCCACCACTTCGTCGCCGAGATGCTGGAAGCGGATTATCCCGAGGTCAAACCCGGCTCCACCGTCCGCTACGCCATGCACAGCCAGACCGTACGCCTCGCCGACACCCTTGTCGTCAAAGATTTCGCTTTCAGCGACTCTGGATTTTTCGGCATGTTTTCCTTTGGGCTCATCGCCGGGAATCCCGCCCTGGCGTTGGCCAGCCCCCACAACGTCGTGATCACGGCCCCTGCCGCCAGGGCCCTGGGCCTTGACCCAAACCCTCTCGGGCGGGCCCTCTCCATCAGGATCGGGGAACGATACCAAGATTTCGTTGTCTCGGGCATCATCGGCGACATCCCGGAAAACTCCAGTCTTCGCTTCGACGGCATCCTTCCTTTCAGCCAGGTCTTCGACGCCTTCCAGATCGATGTGAACAACAACGATCTTGTCACTCTGCCCATGTTCTCGACGACCTTTCTGGACTTGCCCGACCCGGCGACGGCCGCCTCCCTCCGGGCCAAACTGCCTGCCCTCAACGACAGGCTCTACGGAGCGATGTGGAAGCGGATCAAGATGGACCCGCCCAAGCGCGGGTTCGACCTACTCAAGCTCCCCGACTACCACCTCGGGGACGTCGATGTCATGGCCTTTGTTTCTCGCAGCCGTCCGGCCTTCTCCTGGACCCTCTCCGGTATCGCCCTCCTGATCCTGATCCTGGCCTGCTTCAACTCCCTCAACCTGTCCCTGGCACAAAACTCCGCCCGCCTGAAGGAGGTCGGGGTGCGCAAGGTGATCGGAGCGCGGAGGGGCCAGCTCGTCGGTCAGCTGCTGACGGAGTCCTTCCTCTCCGGCCTGGTGGCCTTGATCCTGGGACTCGTCGCCGCCGCCCTGCTCGTTTCGTCCTTCAACGGCCTGACGGGAAAAAGATTGTCCCAGGG
>RPRC01000036.1 GCA_003857395.1 Geobacter sp. | reverse complement strand
ATTGTCCCCTGCCATATAGATCATGATCGTCCATGGCCGCTGTTTGGGGATAGTTGAGTTCATGCGCTCCTCCGTAGGTTATCAACCTCCCTTCATTCTAGCGCACGATGGGGCCATTAGTCAATAGTATTTATTGGTGGAAATCGGGTAGGAGGGGACCTCACGGCCCCCGTCCTCCCACACCACCGGACGTGCGATGTCGCATCCGGCGGTTTCTTCTACGGTTTCAACGCCACGTACCTGTCAACCAGGCTTGCGAGTCCTTGTTTCTTGAACCAAGCGATGGTCATCGCTTCCGACGCCTGCGGGCTGCCGGCCTTACGCCACCACCCCTTGCCCGACAGTGCCAACAGCCAGGCGCGCCATTCCGGTACACCAAGGCTTTGGAGAAAGTCGGCAATGGGTTTGGGCCGCTTACGCTGCTTGAGCTTCACGCAGCGCAGCTTGTGCCGGATCCACTCGTCCAAGCGTTGTAGATGTGTCTTGCATTCCGCATAGCGGAAGTAAGTCACCCACCCCGTCAGGTACGAGTTGAGTTCTTGGATCACGGCTTCCAGGCTGATCCCCCGGTTGCGGCGGGTAATCTCCCGTATCCGTCCCTTCACCCGCTCCAGGCTCTTGGGTGCTAACGCCAAGCGCCCATCCCAGAGGATGCGGTAGCCCAGGAACTTACATTCCTCGACCGGGGCTACTTGGCTTTTCTCACGGTTGACTTTCAGGCGAAGTTCCTGTTCCAAGAATGCCGTCACGGAGGCTATCACTCGCTCGCCCGCCGCCGGCGTCTGCACGTAGATGTTGCAGTCGTCCGCGTACCGGCAGAAGCGATGTCCTCGGCGTTCTAGCTCCTTGTCCAGATCGTCTAATAGGAGATTGACCAGGATGGGGGATAGTGGGCCGCCTTGCGGGGTACCTTCTTGACGCTCGACGCAAACGCCATGCTGCATCATGCCCGCTTCTAAGAAGCGTCGCACGATCCGCAGTAGCCGCTTGTCCGAGACTCGCCGGGCTAGTCGGGCCATCAGAATGTCGTGGTTGACCCGGTCGAAGAACTTTTCCAGGTCCAGATCCACCACGATCTTCCGCCCACCCGCCACGTATTCCGCTCCCTTCTGCACCGCCTGATGGGCGCTGCGTCCAGGCCGGAAACCGTAGCTCGACTCCGAAAAGGTCGGCTCCAGGATCCCTGTCAGCACTTGCAGGATCGCTTGCTGCACCAGTCGGTCTACCACGGTGGGTATCCCTAATTGGCGCTTCCCACTGCCCCCAGGCTTGGGTATCTCTACCCCACGTACCGCCGCGGGCTGGTAGCTCCCGTCCAGTAGCGATGCAATCAACCCCTCTTTGTGCTGCACCAACCAGTCGTACAGGTCGCTAACGGTCATCCCGTCTACGCCCGGTGCGCCTTTGTTGGCTTTCACCCGCTTGTATGCTCGGTTCAGATTGTCGCGCTCGCAAACCTGCGCCATCAGGTCGCGCGTCAAGGCTCGCTCTCGTTCCGACGCCGTGGGTGTTTGCTGCTCCTCGCTCGCCGCAGGTCCGGTTCCGCCTTCGCTGCTGGCGTCGTGGCGCACATCGTCCTTCCCCTTCGTAAAGAGGCTTGCTTGGTACCACATGCCTTGCTGCTGCTCCGCACCCATCGAGTCTTCCCGGCTGCTCCTTGCCATCGAAGATTCGGCCCTTCGCCTCCCTCGCAGGCGGCTACTATGGCCTCGGCTGACTTCTCCGTGTCCTTCTCCCAGCGTTGCCGATAAGATAGTCCGGTTCGCCCGGACAGACCCGGAGATCTCCCAGGGTAAGTTGGGCTTCCTTCGTTCGGCTCCCGCCGGATTTACCTGCACGCGTGTCTGGATGACTATCGGGCGTCCCTGTCCTGTGCCAGATTACCCCACCGTGCCGGCCTGCTATCCGGTTTCTGTTCGTCGGGTCCGAACTTTGTCTGCGGCTTCCTTCAGATTCCGCCTCACGGCGGACACCCTTGCCTTCGACTAGCGGTTCCGGTCACCACGGCCCGCAAGGGTCTTGCACCCTCTGGAAACACAACATGCCTGGCGCACACATGCGGGGATCGGATGATCTTGCACCCAATCCCCGCACCCTCGGTAGAGTCGTCTTACTTCAGTTCCGTCTTGGCCGAGTCTTCGATCGCCTGAGCAGCTTGTTCAGGCGTCATCGTACCGGCGTAAATCCCCTGAGTGCTGGCGTTGATGACATCCCCCATGGCCGGAGTCAACGCCT
>RPRC01000035.1 GCA_003857395.1 Geobacter sp. | reverse complement strand
GATCGTCCGGATGCAGGAGGACGCTTCGGCCCTTTTCTCGCCCGCCCTGTACGTCCAGCTGCTCCAGGAAGAAGACCGGAAGCAGGCCGCGGCTTTTCCTTACAGCCTGATCCACCTTCACGCCTCTTCCCTTTTCCTGCTGGACCGGATCCTGGACGCGGAGGCACTGAACTGCATCCAGATCAACAAGGACACCGGAGGAACGCAAATCGAGTGGGAGCTCCCCTACTTCCGGATGGTCCAGGAAAGAGGAAGGAGACTCCTGATCCGGGGGAAATTGACCCTGGAGGACCTGGATCTCCTGCGTAAGAACCTCTCCCCCCGGGGTCTCTACCTCCAGGTCGTGGTGGAAAACCCCGAGGAGACCCGTGGTTTGCGGGAGTTTTTCCGCCCCTGGGTTTGAAGGCGGGGCGGATATTTTCCTTGACTCGCCCCTATCCTCTTAGGAGAACGGCCAGGGCTGGGAAGGACGGAAGCGAAACCTGTCCGGCCCGGGATCAACGCCCTTACGAAAGAAGGCTGAAAAATGAAGATCGAACGCATCGAAGCGCTCGCGCTGAGCGCCAAAATGAAGCCCCTGCGCATCGCCACGACAACCTTCACCGAATGCCGGGCGCTGATCGTCTGCGTCACCACCGATGACGGCCTGACCGGGATCGGGGAGAGCCTGGTCCGGTCGGCCCCCCGGGCAACCAAGTACCTCGTCGAAGATATGCTTGCCCCTCTCATCCTGGGAAGGGACCCGACCGACATGGCCGCGTTATGGTGGGACATGTTTTCGGCCATGCGCACCCGGGGGCACACCAAGGGTCATTTCGTCGAAGCCATCAGCGGAATCGACATGGCCCTGTGGGACATCATCGGCAAGTCTTCCGGTCTCCCCTTGTACCGCGCCCTCCACGGTTACGGGAGAAAAACCCTGCCGGCCTACGCTTCCTCCATCTTTATGGGAGAGGCAAAGGAGATGGAAGCGCAGGCCAAGAAGTTTTTCGACCTGGGCTATGATACCCTGAAGATCAAGATCGGCATGGGCCCGGAAAAAGACGAGGAGGCGGTGCGGGCCATCCGCTCCATGGTGGGACCGGCGGTCAAGCTCATGGTGGACGCCAACAGCGTCTACGATGCCCGGACGGCGGTGCAGCTGGGGCGGAAACTGGAAAAATACGACCTCCAATGGTTTGAAGAGCCGGTTCCGCCCTACGACCTGAGGGGATACGGGGAAGTCAAGCGGGGGCAGGGAATACCCATCGCCGGCGGAGAGGGGGAATTCACCCTGTACGGCTTCCGGGACCTCCTGGCCACGGGGGCGGTGGACGTGGTCCAGCCGGATGCCGGACGGGTGGGCGGTTTCACCGAGGGGATGAGGATTGCGGCCCTGATCCAGGCCGAAAATCTCAAATTCGCCCCCCACACGGGTATGTGCTCGGCCGTGAATATCGTCGCGGGGATGCATTATGCCGCGGCGGCACCCTGCTTGTTCATGTTCGAGTTCATGGAGCTCGACCACCCGTTGATCCACATATTCAAAGAAGGGATGCCCCGGCCCAAGGAAGGGAAGATCGAGCTGTCCGATAAACCGGGGTTGGGGGTTGAACTCGACAGGAAGGCGATCGAGAAGTGGGTGGAAAAATAGGGCGCAGGGTGTAAGGGAAGAGGGAGAAACGCCACGGCACGATCCAAGATCACATAGGTTTCTCGGTAATTTGATGGGGGAGGGTGTATGTTCCTGCATGATCGAATCGCCCTGGTCACCGGAGCTTCCCGGGGGATCGGGGTTTCCACGGCTGAAATATTAGCCCGGCGCGGCGCGAAGGTCGCGGTGAGCGCCCGTACGGTTTCCGACTTGGAGGCGGTAGCCGCCTCCATCCGCAAAAACGGGGGAGAGGCTCTGGCCGTTCCCGGCGACGTGGTCGAACCCGCGCATGTCGCTTCGATGTTCGAAACCGTGGTGAAGAAATGGGGCCGGCTGGACATCCTGGTGAACAACGCCGGCCTGGGAACCCCGGCGAAGCCGGTGGAAGAGATCCTGCCGGAAGAGTGGGATCAAACCATCCTCCTCAATCTCAAATCGGTTTACCTCTGCATTCGCGCGGCTGCGCCCGTCATGAAGCGCCAGGGATACGGCCGAATCGTGAACGTGTCCTCCTTCGCGGGCCTTTTTTTCAGCCGTCTGTCCGGTCCCCATTACAGCTCCGCCAAGGCGTGCGTGATTGGTTTCACCCGGCACATGGCCGCCGAGCTCGGGCCTTTCGGGATCTGCGTCAACTCCGT
>RPRC01000034.1 GCA_003857395.1 Geobacter sp. | reverse complement strand
GGTTTAGGCTTCATCGAGCCTGGTCATTAAGGTCCAAAAGGTAGCCGGGTCAACGATCTTGATTCCCTGATAATATCCCAGGTCGGTAAGATGGTGGTCGCCGGAAATGATAAAGTCGGCCCGACCTTCCAGGGCGCAAGCAATGATCATATCGTCCGCCGGGTCATTTGAGACGCCCTCGGCAAGAGTTTTTCCCGGGGTGATCAGCGCCACCTTCAGCAGTTTGAAGATGACATCGTCCACTTCCTGGAAAGTAATTCGATGATTTTTCAGAGCCTTTTTAACTTTGGGATACTGCAGTACCCGACCGATTTCGGCGATTATTCCGGGAGAGATAATCAGCCGCATTCTCCCGGTGAGGGCAATTTCCAGGATTTTGGCGGGCGGCTTGTCCGGCGTGAGCATGGCGCTCACCCAAATGTTGGTATCCAGGACGGCCCTGATCATACCTGGGCGCCGGCCTTAACCTTTCTCGTCGCCCGAAGCGCCTCTTCCAGAGCGTCCCCGATCTCCTGGTTGTCGGCTCTGGCCATTTTCTCCCAAACCTTTTTAAGCGCCTGGTAAGCGGCGTCCTGGTCCTCGTGCAATTGGTGGAACCTTTCCATGTCAACCAGGGCTGCCAAAGGTTTACCGGCCCGTTCGATAATAAATGAGTCGCCCCGAATAGAGACTTCATTCAAGAGTTGGCCCAAGTTCTGCCGGGCCTTCATGGCGGAAATTTTTTTCAGCATGGCCATCGCCTTCTCTATTAATTGATATATATTATATGACCATTATAGTTGAGGGAGTTTGGTTGTCAAGTCAGGGTTAAGGAGTCCTCAAAATATCATGGGTGCCGAGCCGTCTGAGCACGCAGACTTCACCCTCCATCTGAAAGGTGAAGCGGTATCCTTTGGTGATCCTGCCTTCCCAAATGCCTCGCGGGTCTTGCATTTTTTTGATATTCAGGGATGGGTGACATAGGTCGCTCAGGAAAAGCTTTAGTTTCTTATCGACGGTCTTTTGAAGTTGGTCCGGAAGTGCCTGATAATCCCTCATGAAACTGTGCGTGAAAAAAAGCCTCATAATGGATGGTTTTTTAAAGCTTCTAGAGCGTCCTGGGCATTTTCAAACGGACCCGCAACTTTACCCTCGGCAATGTCCTGGTCCGCCTCCCTCTCCTTTTCCTGCCACTCTTTGGTGAAAAAATATTCCTGGTCCGGGTGAATCACCTTGACGGGCCTGATCACTAAAGTATCGCCCTGGATATCCACCTCCACGTAGTCCCCGACGACGAGCCGAATGAGCCTCCTAAGATTCTGAGGGATAGTTATTTGATAATTCCTTTTCACTTTGACCAGTTCCATATGCGACTCCTTAATCCACCTTCTGGCTGGCGCTTTTGGCCCTATCATTAATTCATAAAATTAGAAATAACAATTATCATAATTTATGAAAAGTATAATCCATCGGCATAAACTTTGTCAAATTAACCAAACCGGCCAAATGGTCTGATCAAGCTGGAGAAAGACCCCTGTAAATCAGACCGGAATTGCCTTCACATGGGGCTACTCCTTTTCATTCCTCCCCTGTCAATACACAATCCTAAAATCCGCCAGGTCCCCGACGTAGGCCTGCCACTCCACCTCCACCCGGTCCACGTAGGCATAGGACGGGCCTTTATGGCACCAGGCGAGCATGTTCTCCACTACCTGTTTGTCGCCTTCGAAAACTGCCTCCACCCGGCCGTCCGGGCGATTGCGCACCCAGCCGGTGAGCCCCCGGGCCCGGGCCTCGTCTTTGGTGGAGGCCCGGAAGAACACCCCCTGGACCCGACCTTCAATCAATACATGGAGCCGCGCCTGGTCAGCCATCAGCTTTTCCCCTCGATTAATTCCCTGAACTGAGCCTCATTGAGGATTTTCACCCCCAGTTCCTCGGCCTTGGCCAGCTTGCTGCCGGGATCGGCCCCCGCCACCACGTAATCGGTCTTGGCGGAGACCGACGAAGTCACCTTACCCCCCCGGGCCGCGACCATGGTCTTGGCTTCGTCCCGGGATAAGCCGGCGAGCCCGCCGGTGAACACGAAGGTCTTGCCGCCCAGGGGGGCGGCGGCCTGCGGTTCCGGCGGCAAACCCCGGACCCCGTTATCCTGGAGTTTCTTGATAAGGGCCTGGTTGCGCTCTTTGGCAAAAAATTCTTTGATGCTTGACGCCACCTGCTCCCCCACGCCCTCGATGTGAAGTAATTCTTCTTCACCGGCTTCCATCAATTTTTCAAGTTTCTCAAAATG
>RPRC01000033.1 GCA_003857395.1 Geobacter sp. | reverse complement strand
TCCTCCGTCTCAACCCGCGATTGAGTTACAATAAGATATCCGTTCAATAGATATCAGTCTGAATACATGACAAGGCCACGAGCGATCGTGGCCTTTTTCATAGGTGTCGCCCATTGTGAAAGGCAGACAGGTCATACCAGGCAATTTGAGACAATGCAGAAATCCCAACTTTCACCGGGCGCACAGATGATCAAGGTTGTCTTTTCGGCGGTCTGTCTCTGTTGCACGACACTCAAAACCACACGTCATGTCATTTCAACCGAAACGAGGTCACTGTGACCGAATGGAGTGGAAGGATCTGATTGAAGCATTCACTTTGCGGCAATCCGGTCATGATTCGCCCACGTTTCTGAAATGAATCAGGTTTCGTTTTCTCCTGGCATCTTCCGGCTGGACTGAGGGATCCGGCGGCGATCGAGTGCGGGGGAGTGCTCTTCGTCCCCCTATCAGGCAAGACAATGGCCTCGTAGAAACGGGAGACTCCCCATGAACAAGGAGGCAATGCAGGTCTCACTGTCCGCCATCTTCTTCTCTTGGACATCAACCCAATGATACAGAGAACAAAAGGTCGAATGGTCTCAGGAAATTCTGCTTGAAGAACCGGAGGAAATGCGGTTCTATTTAGTAAGCCATGGTTCTGATGCGACCGCACTGAATTTTTCAAACCATGCTTCAGAGGGAGTGATGTGGAAGAACCTGCACTCGTCCCTCAGATATCAGAATGCGTGTTATCAGAGGTAATCATCACTTTGATTTTCTTCCAAGAAATAGCATCTCTCCCCACGAATCACTGAAATCAAACCCGAAATGCGTTGCGTCCAGCACCCAAGAAAACGAAGGCCACCCCGGATCGAACCAGGATGGCCTTCGTTTTACCTGTACTCCAAAATTACTTCATCAACACCATGCTCCGACTAGCTGTGAACTGATTGGCCGTGATACGATAGAAGTACACCCCGCTGGCCATGTCCGAGGCATTCCAGTTGACCACATGGTTGCCGGCCGGGAGCTCCCCGTTCACCAGCTCGGTGACCACCTGGCCAAGGACATTGTACACGGTCACACTGACCCTCGAATCGACCGGCAGACCAAAGGCAATCTCGGTCTGGGGATTGAACGGGTTGGGATAGTTCTGCGACAGACTGTATTCGTCAGGAACAGCAATGCCCTTTACGAGATCCATCAACCGCCCATGATCCGCAGATGACATCTCCGGGCTCAGCGACTCCAGATAGCTCATCACCTCAGGAGTCACCACTGACTTGGTCGTCCCGTTCAGGATCAGGTTGACCAAAACGATGGCATCGATGATGTCGATCACCCCGTTCTGGTCCACGTCTGCCGCCACAATCTCAGTCGCGCCCGGCACGGCCGGATGAAGAATGATGTCGACCAGATACTGCACATCAAACACATTGACCTGCTCATCACCGTTTACGTCCCCTGTCATAAGAGCAAAGCCGATACCCTTTACCACCACCTCAACATCACCAATAGGCTCACCACTCTCATTCCGGTTCTGCGCATCACTGACCACAGTCAATACACCGGTCACCTCACCAACCTCTGTCGGCGCAAACCGTACCAACACGTCACGGCTGCTCTTCTCGGCGATGACCAACGGCACAGGAGTCATCACGGTAAATGCGGAATGACTGGAAATCAGCTCCTCCACCGTCAATGGCATGCAGCCCGTGTTGGTCAAGGTCACTGTTTTCTCCCTGATACTCCCCACCTCCACTCGGTCAAAATCCTGCTCCCAGTCGGTCTGCCCCTGGGAACATCCTGCCCTCTGCCCGTCCATTCGACCCAGAAAACATCCTTCCCTTGTCACCTTGCCCTCTAAGTACACAGGTCCCGCCTGTATCCTCGGATCACCTGCTACCTGAAGATACACCGCCGCATCCCAACACCGGTACCAGCGGAAATCCGCCTGCCGTGGCACTATCTCATACGGGTCAAAACAGAAGGTCACGCTCACTTCTTCTCCGGATTTCAGTATCTGATTCTGCGGAGTCGGCTGTTGTACATAGAAATACGCGCATTCCCCGGTCGGGCTCGCGCACTGCGTGCAGACTCGCACAATGTTCACATCTACCGACCAGTTGTTTCTGATCACGAAATCACCGCAGACTTCGCTTCCCACGCAGTGCCACCCAAAGTAGAAACAGACACATTCCAGCAGCCCACCTGACCCTGGCTCCCCACCATGGCCATGTTTCGGAAAGTCAATATCGCACATGTCCCCGAATCCGTCCCCATCCTCATCCTCCTGATCGGGATTGGCCATGGATGGACAGTTGTCACAGGCATC
>RPRC01000032.1 GCA_003857395.1 Geobacter sp. | reverse complement strand
ATCTGATCCTCACTAAACTTCATGCCTGCTATTTTACAGCCAGAATAAATAGTTTCACCCGGACTAATTACAGCGGGATTTATTTGCTCACCATCTTCTGATTTAGAAAAATAAAAATCTCTAAACTCAAGATTTTCAGCTATAGGAATATTTTCTGCCTGAACGTTAAATGTTTTCAATTCCTCAATATCTTTCCTCTTAACAGCATCGTGAACACTAATTTTTATTTTGTACTCTCCCGATGAACAATAATGAGGAAGATCAAAATTAAAAGTGCCATTAACCGGCGATGCTAATTTTTCGGGATACTCTTTTACTTCTCCTTTCCAGGGAGATACAACTATTAAACCTTCAGGATCGTGAACAGTAACATTAACGGTGAGTTCATATTTTCCATCAGAATCGGTTGTATATCCGATTATATCATAACTGGTAAATATTTTCTCACCAGCTTTGAAAGTTTTGTTATCTCTCGGGCTTTCATCTTTTGGTTCGATAAAATTAAAATTAATAACTCTTAAATCGCCTTCAGTAAAATTCACTTCATCTTCTATGCTTGTATCTGACTGAAGTGATGTTTCATTAAATTGAGAATAAATTTTTAATGAGAAAAAAATCGACACTGCAATAACTGCAAACCAAACAAGAATTGAAATTACTCTTGTCAATTTTTTTGGTTTGATTTCAATGACAACAGTATTTGCAAGATGATCGCCAACCCTCTGCCGGAGTTTTGAAAATATCGCAACAAAAAATCCGACAAGATATACTGCAATACCATCTATAATTCTGCAAAGGTTACGTATGAATGCTGATTTGAGGTTGCACTTTGAACCGCTTTTATCAACCACCTTAATACCGATTATGGCTTTGCCTAATGTGGCTCCCCAAAGCCCCTCGAATAGCCAATGATAAAGCAATGCGAATAACATTGTAGAACCTATTGTTAAAAGAGCTGGCGTTCCTTCAAGTGAAAATCCTTTTTCTGTAAATCCGCCTGATTGCGAGGCTATCAAAACTCCAATTAAGGCAAGGGCTGCTGCTATAACAATAGTATCAAAAATTAATGCTAATAACCTGTCGCCTAGTCTTGCTATGCGATTTCCATCAATCAGAGTTTCTTTTTTCGAATCATCAGGAAGTGTTATAACATATAGTTCGTCTTTCTGTTCCATGATTTCATTCCTCGAATAAATAAGTTAAAAAATATTTTTTCATGACTGTCCACTTCAAAAAAAGTTATTTACCCAGATGCAAAGTCCAATGATATTTGCCTTCCATACCCACATTTGAAAAGGACTCTTTTATTTCATAACCATCCTCCCTTTTGAATTTTAGACCATTAAAATCATCCTTCTGTGAGTAGAAATTTCTTTCTTTGTCAAAAGAAACACCAGTACAGTTCCATTTCCAGGGAATTGTTTTATTCCAATCTTCGTCCAAATCAATCAGAAGGTAATCGCCTTCTTTCTCAGTTTTAATTTCCCCACTTAAGTTTACATTGATATTCGTACCACCACTCATTGTGCAAATGGGAGTTGTTCCATTGATACTTACATTTACACTTCCTTTACCCTCAACTTTGGGAGGTTCTTTCTGCTTGTCTTTAGGTTTTTTCATTTTGAAAGGTATTGATCCACTTACTTTTATGGTTTCATTGTAACCAGGATTAGCAACTACAATCTCGTGATTGTATTCGACGTAACCTTCCGAGCAGATAATCTCTAGTTCCTTTTCATTTATTTTGTCTTTGACCGTAGTTTTTTCAAGTCCACCTATAATTTCACAGCCACTGTATACGTTAATCATGTCCTTTGTTACATCACATTTATTTGGAGCTTGATATTCAACTGTAACCAATCCATTTCCAATTTCGAAAACCTTGTAATCCTTATTAAAATTTGATGAGGTACCATTCATGATTTTACCTTCTAAAACCTGAACGAGGATTCTGTTAAATTCTCTAGATTGATTTCCTTTCTCATCTCTGAATTCGCTTAGTTCTATTTTTATTTGTTCAGAAATATTCACTTCATCTTTTTCTGCTTCTAACTTAAAAGTCACAGGAGGTTTCTCGAACTCCTTAAGTAGCTTCGAAATGGGTCTTTCATTTCTTATTAAAGAATGGGGATTATCAAACATCATATTTAAATGACCAGATACTATATTTTTACTTTTAACTGTTTCCCATGATTTAACAAGTTCACGATAGTCTCCATTATAAAGTAAATCTAGATGTAACCGCGAAATAATAGGTTCTCCTCCTTCACCTATCTCATCAAGATCTATCTCATAATATCCTGTGAATATATATTCCGGTT
>RPRC01000031.1 GCA_003857395.1 Geobacter sp. | reverse complement strand
GGAATAAAGTCCTTATAGCAATAGTGATGAAAATCAAATAAGTATTAAATCACGATCATATCATATTATTTGATTCATTTCAGTCCACTGTTTATGATATGGAAATAGTCAAATGAAACATTAAAAGGAGTATCTGGCTTAGAGGTATCAGAATCAAAATAATAAGTACTTGTCATACTCTGCGTGATCACTCCGTCGCATGCAAACAGACCTGCCCTGATATCTTTTAATAAAGCATCACCTGTTCCGAGCGTTTTGAAAGCTTCACCATCTGCAGAATAAGAAGCTGTGTATATATTGCCTTTTTTCTCCAGTTTCAGCAACAATGCATTCTCACCAACAATTTCACTTTTGAGATTAAAACTTGCAACTGATTTGGCAATACCATTTTCTTCTATAAGAAAGTCTATGGTACCGGGTTGTGCACCTCTTTGCCTGGTTGTTTTTATAACAGCCCTGAATATCAGTTTAACAAAATTATCATCATTCTCATAAGCAATGATTCCGGCATTTTCCGGTTGAGACGGAGCTCTTGAACCTACCAGTTTTGTTTCAATCGTCCAATCGGTATTTGCACTTTGCAGCAAGATGTTTTTCGCATTATTGCTGCCTTCCGAAACATCGCCTGGTTCACTTGTAATCGTAATAGAGCCGGATTTAGCTGAAAGACTATGGGTTGCATCGTTTTCTCTTACCCATTCCCATTTATTGCCAAGGGATCCGCCATTAAATTCATCACTGGTCGAATTAATATCAAAATTTATGTAGAAGGAATTTTTTTCAAGTGTATTATTATCGATAAAAATTACCACTGCAGTCCCCGGAACTTCTCCTGCCTGAGTAATATTGACTTCGATATCTTTATTTGATGCAGAAGCTTTAACCACCGGAATTTTTGAATTTTCCTTTAACAAATAGCTGTACGCTTTAATGTCTTTGTTAAAACCGTTAATTTTCTTTCCGCCAACAGTGATTTCGGCCGGCGTTAAATCAGGCATTACTTTTACCGGACAGCTGTTCGACACGGTGGTACCCTTATAGTTAACGTAAGCAAATACAGATGCAACACCTGGCCTTATGGCTTTTACCTGCCCATTTTCATCAACGCTAGCCACAGAAGGGTTGTTACTTTTGTAAATAATTTTAGCCTTGCTGATATCAAGAAAACTATCGTCAGATAAACTTGCTGTTAAGCTGGTTTGTCCCGTATTTCCAGGTCGGAAAACTATATTGCTGCAATCAATAACGACCGTACTTAATATAGCATCATAGTCTCCATTCATATTTGCCTCCACCCGTCCTTTGATGTCTTTTGAGGAAGCTCCGATTTCGAAGATATATCTGCCTTTGTCAAAAGTGATTTTATCGTTTCCAGCATCCCAGAACCACAGATCGGAGCAGTCGATATCAATTGAAACAGTTTTTGTCTGTCCGGCCGGGATGGTGATCCGCTTAAATCCCTTAAGCCTCTTTATGGGTCTTTGCAAAGATGCCGGACTTTCGGGAGTTCTTACATAAACCTGTGCGATTTCATCTCCGTCAGCATTGCCTGTGTTTTTAATATCAAAAGTCACAGTTACCTTTTCATTTGGTGTGATACTTTTTTTGCTTATATCGAAATTGCTGTACTCGAATGCAGTATATGAAAGACCATATCCAAATTCATAAGAGACATCTTTATCATAATACCAGTATGTCCTTCCGCTTTTTCCCTTACCGCCGCGAAGTGTATAATCATTGAATTCAGGCAGATCTCTTACAGACTTGTACCACGAAATACTCAGTTTTCCTCCAGGATTAACCTCTCCGAACAATATTTTAGCTATGGCTGTTCCCTGTGCCTGTCCGTTGTATCCGGTCCATATCATACCAGGGATATTTGGATTATTCTTAAAGTCTTCCACTTCCACCATGCCCATTCCCTGCAATACCACGATAGTATTTGGATTGACTGCAGCTACTGCCTTAATAAGTTCTTCCTGGTTTCCCGGAAGCTTTAGGGAGAACCTGTCAGACTCTTCCCTTCCTGTTGATTGATCAGTACCTGCAAAAACTATAGCAATATCGGCAGATGCGGCCAGATCGAGAGTTTCTTTGTCAGTTGCCGGAACTTCAGGTTCACGGTAAACAAAAACGACGGTTTGGGGGCCTGTAATGCCAAGAGTATTTATTTTTGATGCGACAGTAGTTGCTCTTCCGCCAAATCCCCTGAATGCACCGGCGCCCTGCTGCTGTGGTGCTTCAATTTTCTTGGATGCAATAATATTCCCTGTTGCTGAACCGACTCTTGCTTCAATAGTGCCGCCAGCTGCAACAGATATCCTGAATTTAATAGAATC
>RPRC01000030.1 GCA_003857395.1 Geobacter sp. | reverse complement strand
TGATGACGAATCAGGCAGTTACTATCTCAGCTAATGTTACTGATGATGGCGGTGTTGATTCAGTCAAGCTTTATTATCGCATCGATGGAGGAAATTATACTTCAGTAAACATGACTCTGGGCAGCGGAAGTACTTATTCTGGAAATATTCCTGGAGTTAATAGTGATTCAGCTCTAGTCAATTATTATATATGGTCCAAGGATAATGACGGAAATGTATCTACAATGCCAGCAGCTATTTCAAATGTTCAATACTTCTATCTCGTTTTAGACAGGAACGTAACCATTCAGGATGTTCAGTATAACCCTTTCGGCTCTGATGTCAGTGGGTATAATGGATATAGAGTTCCATTGACCGGTGTAGTTACAGCTGATACAAGTGATTGTACTACTTCATTTGCTCTCAGAATTTATATTCAAAATGGACAAGGTTCATGGAGTGGAATTCAAGTTGGAACTAGAGGAACGAATGGTGCTACAATTCGGGGATTTCAAAAAGGTCAATTAGTTACCGTCAACGGACTAGTTTGGGATGAACCAGTAACACCAACATTTAATGTTACCAGAATAGATAGCATAACTAGTGTTCAGATTATTTCATCAGGTAATCCGCTGCCAACTCCTGAAATTATCCAAACCGGTACAATTGGGACATTAGGTAATGGCGTTGTTGCAAAAGAACAGTGGGAAAGTGTTTTAATCAGGTATGAAGATGTTCTTGTTACGAATGAAAATGCAGACTTCCCGAGTAATTTTGGTGAAATGTATGTAAGCGATGGAAGTGATGATACAAGAGTTGAACTGGAAGATGGAAGACATGATTATCATAATCTATCTGATCCAACTCGACTCTATTATGTTAAGACCGGTAGTTCATTCGATGCATTGCAGGGAGTTCTTTATTATTCTTTTGGCAACTATAAACTTGTTCCAAGAAATAATAACGACTTTATTGGTTACAATCCGGTAAGTGTTGAAAATGAAGGAACGATTCCAACTGAGTATTCTCTTTCACAAAATTTTCCGAATCCATTTAATCCTTCTACGAGGATTAATTTTTCGCTTCCATTTGAATCGAATGTGAGATTGAGCGTATTCAATATACTTGGTCAGGAAGTTAAAGTGCTGGTTGATAACCAGGTTCAGTCTGTTGGAAGCTACGATTTAACTTTCGATGCAAGGGATTTACCATCAGGAATTTATTTTTACAGGTTGACTGCTTTAGCAATTGGTGAAGCTGGTCGTAATTTTGTTGATGTTAAAAAGATGATATTAATCAAATAATTATTTTAGGAACCCTCTTTATCAGGAAGAGGGTTCTTTTTTACTATCAAGCAGGACAATGTCTGATAAAAGATTTTTACTATTAATATTTTCCGTTATTGTTTCTGTACTGATATACTCTTGTAAAGAGGAAATTGTCGGTGTTCGGAACAGTAATCAGCCCCCTGAAACGAGTGTTTCAATTTATCCTGACAGTGTAATTACTCCTCAGCAAACAAGACTTATAGTTAGCTGGTGGGGTGATGATCCTGATGGGTTAGTAGTTGGTTTTTATTTCAGATGGGATGATGAAGCATGGCAGTTTACTGCTAGCAATGATAGTCTGTTTGCTCTGAAGATTGGTGCAACAGATACCACCTTTAAATTTAATGTAGCAGCAGCAGATGCTGAAGGTAATGGAAAGTATGATAGTCAGATTCTGCAAAGCAATATTGATTTTGGACCTGAACCATTCATAGATAAAAATGGTAATGGCGTCTGGGACAATAACGAAAAATATTATGATATTGGATTGATTGATCCGACACCCGCAGAATTTTTCTTCCCGCTAAAAAATTCAGCGCCAACAATTCAGTGGAATGAGTTAAGTTTCCTTCCGGATACTTCTTTTCCTGTAATGTCTTTTGGGTGGATAGCTGATGATATCGATGGAACTGAATCAATTTTAAAAATAAATATTGCACTCAACGATACTTCAAATCTAAATAATATCGTTTCACTCGATGGAAGTGTAAGAACAATTACACTACGTACTGATGAGTTTGCCTCACAAAATCCTTTAATGCAAATTTTAATCGAAGGACAGGAGAATAACATTCATCCGGAAAAATTACCGGGACTTATATTTGATGAATTGAATTATTTCTATGTGCAGGCGGAAGATATTTCGGGTGCCAAATCAAAATTTATAAGACTTCCTGGTGACGATCCCGAGGACTATTGGTACGTTAAAAAGCCTGTTAGTATTTTTCTTGTAATAGATGATTATGCAACTTCTGATAATGCTGCTTTGTTCTATGCCGCAATGTTTGATAGCCTTGGATTATCGGGCAATTATGATATTTATGATATTCAGACGCAGGAACCACCT
>RPRC01000029.1 GCA_003857395.1 Geobacter sp. | reverse complement strand
TACATGTTAGCACATGCACTAGAGATTATGAGTGGGATTTTTTATCGTGTTTTTTGGAATGATGTCTTTTTCTGTTCTAGAAACGCGGGCGATTCAAGACTAGTCGGGTGAACATGGAGACAACAACTTACAGTGGAATATTTATTCCCAATGGTGACGACGACGAATGTGTTTTGTTGAGTGGCGACTACAACGTGAAATGTGAATCTAATTTTAATGTTAAAGTTGACAAATTTGGTTATGATTTGGAGAATGCTTCGTTGCTATACAATCCACCGATTAAATTATATCGTATGTTATATCGCACTAACACTACCAACCTTGATGATGTTATAAATGTATTGAGACTTTATTCCAACGACCAGATTGTGGATGACATCATTTTATTAGTCCAAAATAAACGGGATGGTGGTTCATATGAAACTACCAGAGTAAATTTACAATACAAAAACAAGCTGATTTGTGTGTATGGTCGATATATATTCAACGATGTTATTTTTCGAAGAATGAACAACGACGAAGGTGAAATGAGCGAAGACTCAGAGAACGAGGACGAAGAAGACGACCGTCCAACTTATGAAAATGCTGGTTTGCTGAGCGAAGATAAGATTATTTTAAAGGCTCCTCCATATGACAATCAATGTGGTGAATACACATATGGATTTAAAATTGTAGATGTAGAAAGTGGCGTGTTGGATGCCTTTGCGGTGTATAGATAGACTACAATTCTTTAATCATGATATATGCACCTGTAACCATTATGGTGCCATTGGTCGCTCTATAAGTGACTACTGGTTTGACTACCAATTTATCGTCGATGGGGATTTTTACAATTGCTTCAATACCCGACATTGAAGTGATTTGATTGCCGACAGCAAGCCCCACTGTTTTGAATTTAACACCTGTGTCTTTGTTAAAGTTCCATTCATAGCTAAATCCTTCTGCAGCTGCGGAAATGTTAGTAACACTGAAATTAAATTTTAAATGTACATACACATCAATCGTTGTAGAAGTGTTATGTATAGTTAATTCTGTGTCGTTTGTAATTGAAAGGTTGTTTGATGATCGTATTAGCTTTAATTCCCCCAATTCAAATGGCATATTATCATTGGGCAAGTCTTTAAGATCGCCTGGTGTCGTTACTGCAAATGTTTTGACAATTGTGGTAATGGGGGGGCTTTGTAGACAGTGTGGGTTTGCATAGTAAAAGAATAATCCCATTCCAATTAGTACAAAAAGTACCATTATTAAGACAAAGACGTTTGGATCTTCCATTTTTTTATTGAGCTAAGTTAGAATTTTGAGGAGTACGATCGACTCTTAGATGAATTAATTCTATTCTATCAACAATTTTATTTGCTTGTTTGATTTCCTCTAGTTCTTCTTCGGTGTATGGTAGAAATTCAAAGTCGTCATCACAAACTTTGATTTTCATTGCCTCTTTTGCCAGTTTATCAAATTTCTTTTCTGCGTTTATCAGTGTGTTGTCAAATTTCTTATCTTTTTTTTTGTCACTCATTTTATTATAAAAGGCAAGTATGAGACGTTAAGTTAAATCATTCAAAAATGGATTTTGTAAGTTTACACTTTTCTTTTGATATAATATGTACTAATTTTATTTTTAGTCTATAACAAACAGTATTTCGCCAGAAGAGTTGGAGTTGTATTTGGATTTCTTAAATGCTGACTTTCAGTCGGCGACAGAGGAACCCGTGGTTGAGCTCGAGAAAGAAAAGCATATACCCAAGAGTCGTGTTGCCAAGAGCCGCTATTCTAGAAACAATATAAGGACTCTTCTTGGTTCTACTGTTGACTCCTCAACCGACTCTGACTCGTCTGATGATTCTATCGTAAGGAAAAAACGGGGACGACCACGGAACAATGCCGCTGTAGACTCTGACTCGTCTGATTCTGTCGTAAGGAAAAAACGGGGACGACCACGCAACAATGTGATAGTAGATGCCGCTCTATTACAACAACGTGGTTTTTCTGAAGCTGAAATCCGTCATATTAATAGTGCTGAAAAATTGGATGTAAAGTTATTACGCGAACGTAAGTTTACAGAATCTGAAATATATCGCATTCAAAGACGTTTGGCTCAGAGAAGACACCGACGCAAGCAAGGAGCAGAAATTGGTCTAGCTATGACAGAACTGGAAAAAGTTGAAAGGGAGCGGGAATATTTGTTGAAATTTTATAAAAAAAATTGTGATGATATTTTATTGTTACAAAATATGATTAAAGAAGCTATTACAAATTATGTTTGATTGCATTCATTGTGTCTGAGTCTAGTTTCAGGTGTAGTAAAAAGATTTTGTCAATAAAATTTCCGGGTCGAATACAACTCAGGTCTAGGATGGGTCTCATTGCAATGTTATAAACATATCCAGATTTTTTATCTACGTATAAAACATCCAAAT
>RPRC01000028.1 GCA_003857395.1 Geobacter sp. | reverse complement strand
TTCCCCAGAAGGTTATCATCGACTCAGGGACGGGAAAAAAGGTATTCATGGTTGTGGATGGAAGGGCGAGAGAAAGAGCGATAACCACCGGCATTATAACCGCCGGCACTGCGGAAATCACCGGAGGCCTCAGTGAAGGCGACATCATCGTAACCCAAGGATTTTACGCGCTCAAAGACGGAATAAAAGTTGCTGGTGCAGGAGCTGTCCGGCGGGAAAGGAGGCGCAGGTGAACCTTCCTAGCCTTTCCATCCGCAGACCCATCACCGCAACCATGATGATTCTGATCATCGTTGTTCTGGGAATTGTTGCGCTCAGCCGGATAGGAATCGATTTCTTTCCGGACATACAATTCCCTGAGATCAGCATCATTACCACCTACCCCGGGGCCGCCTCGCATGAAATTGAAACCATCGTCACCCGGCCGCTTGAGGAGGCGGTTTCGGCCGTTGAAGGGGTTAAAAAGGTAAAATCAACTTCCCAGGAAGGCGTTTCCATCGTTCGGGTTGAATTCAACTGGGGCACCAGCCTGGACACGGCTGCGCAGGACGTCAGGAACATGCTTGAACTCGCCGTGGACACCATGCCTGATGAAGTCGACCGGCCGCTGGTGCTCAAAGCTGATATTGACCTGATGCCCATACTCTACTACGGCATTTACAGCACCACCGGCCGCAATTTGCGCAACCTGCGCAAGCTCATCGAAGACAACGTGGAAAAGAGGGTTGAAAATCTTCCCGGCGTCGCCTCGGTAACGGTGGCGGGGGGGTTGGAGCGCGAGATTCTGGTCAATGTCGACCGCGACAAGCTCAGGGCATACAACCTTTCCATCAATGACATCATCCAGACCGTCCAGCTTCAGAACCGGGACATCCCCGGAGGGCACCTGATCACCGGAACCGAAGAGTACATCGTGCGCACCACCGGCAAGTATGAGACCGTGGAGCAGATCGCCCGCAGCATTGTGAAGGTGGACAACGGTGTTCCGGTGTACGTAAAGGATATCGCCACGGTGATGGACAGCCATAAGGAGCTGCGCCACTATTCAAAAACCAACATGAAGGATTCCGTGATCATGTGGATTACCAAGGAGTCCGGGGCAAATACGGTGGAAGTGGTCAAGACCGTGGTTCAGGAGCTGGAAACTATCAAGTCCATCCTGCCGGCGGATGTCACCGTCCTCAATGTATGGGATACCTCTAAGATCATCAGCGACTCCGTTGCCAGACTGCGTGAAACGGCGTTCTGGGGAGGCATCATCACCTTTCTGGTGCTTCTCTTGTTTCTCTGGAACCTGAGAACCACCCTGATCCTGGCCATTTCCATCCCCTTTTCCATCATTGCCACTTTTATTGCCCTGTACTTCACCCATTACACGCTTAACATTATCACCTTAAGCGGTCTTGCGCTCGGCGTAGGAATGATCGTCGATAACTCCATCGTGGTGCTGGAGAACATCTTCCGGCATGTGCAGGAAGGAAAAGAACGAAAAGCGGCTGCCCTGCAGGGAGCAACCGAAGTGGGCATGGCCATCACTGCCTCCACCCTGACCAGTGTGATCGTGTTTCTCCCCATGGTATTTGCCGGCGGCATCACCGGTCAGTTTGCCAAGCCGCTGGGGGTGACCGTCACCCTGACCCTGCTGGCATCCCTGCTGATTGCGCTGACCATGGTCCCGATGATCGCTTCCCGATTTCTGAAAATTAAAAGCACCTCCGGAGAAAGGGCGTTCATCACGGATCTTAAATTGCGATACCGGATCATACTGGAAACATCATTGCATCACCGATGGGCGGCGCTGGTCATCGGCCTGGCACTTTTTTGCGCAAGCCTTTTCATCATCTCTGCCTTTGTGGGAGGCGAGGTGCTTCCCAAGCTTGATGAGATATACACCTCCGGCATCATTAAAATGGCGCCGGGCACCGCACTGGATGAAACTTACAGCTTTGTTCAGACGATCGAAAAGGACATCATGGACCAACCTGATTTTCGCGCTATCCTCTCTCTCACCGGGCTTTCTGAGGCATCCAAGTACGATACCGCTCAGGGAGCGGGTCCCACCGGTGTTGATGAAGCGATGCTTTTCTACGAGATCGCACCCAAACATGAAAGGGACCGGACAGCGGTCGAGTTTATGGAGGCGCTGCGCTCAAAAGTCCCGCCTCTTACCCGGGGTTCCTTTTACTTTATGCAGACCAATGACTACTTTACCCGCGGGGGGGAAAGACCGGTTGTCATAAAGGTATTTGGCAGGGATCTTATAACCCTCAAGGAAATCAGTGACCGGGTGGCAGAGGCCTTGGCGAAAGAAGCGGAAATCGTGGACGTTGACAACGGCCTTAAGATGGGGAAGCCCGAACTGCAGATTGCGGTGGACAGAGACAAGGCGTCATCCATGGGGATCACCGTCTCGGATATTGCCGGTACCGTTGATGCCGCGTTTTTAGGAAAGGAAGTCACCAAATACCGGGATGAGGGAGATGAATACGATATCCGGGTACGATGTTCGGAAC
>RPRC01000027.1 GCA_003857395.1 Geobacter sp. | reverse complement strand
ATGGTGACGATCAACACAGAGTTTTTGGATTGAGAAGGCGCTCTGCAATCAGTAATCGTCGCTGCATCATCGCCAACCACTTGCTGTGCCGCCAGCGGTCGTTTTCGTCCACGAAATCGTTGTTGTACTTCCAGTCCCGTGCGCCGGTATTGTACGGCGGGTCGATATAGATGCAATCCACCTGTCCGGCGTAGAGGTATTCCAGCAGTTGCAGGGCGTGGTAGTTGTCGGCCTCGATCAACGTATGTCAGGGCGCGTCGACCGGGCCGTTCTGCACCCGGTCCATCGGTACGAGGGAGGGAAAGATGGGGTCGCCGAATTCGAGCACGGCCACCAGGTCAGCCACGTCAAAGAATTCATGCACGCCGCTGGCGCGGTTCAGACAATGGGCCTGGCCGTTTTCAATCGCCAGCACCCGCCAGATGTCGTTCAGCGCAGCGCCGCGCTTGGCGGCCAAACAGCCGGGGCGTACCTCTGCCGAGTAGACGGGCGTCAGTTCGGGCAGGTGCTCTTCAAAGACAAGGCCGAACTTCTTCTCGCGGCGCAGGCGGTCGGCTTCTTCTTTCAGCCGCGCCCGCAGCGCTTTGTCTTCGATTTGAGCGATCAGATCGTCTATGGCCGCCAAGCTCGTACTCCTCAAGTGATGGAGGTGGGCTAGATGTTGACATCGGATGGTGGTTTGGGTTGCGCCGATCATAGCCGACTTCCGCCGCGGACGCCAAGCGCGATATCGTGTCTGAGCTGCAAGGCATCACCGACCGGGACGCACGGTCTGCGCCGATGATCCTGGACAACGTGGATGGCGCCGAGACAGGCGAAGCCACATTCCTCGCGTTTCTAATGGACTGAGTTGGGGCATCCGGACCATTGGCAAGTTATTGCAGTGAGATGTGGTGTTTGTTTTGTAGAGGATAAGTTGTTGAACAAGGACGGACCCCGCCAAACCAGAGAGCAGTGCCTCGATTTGGAGGGCCGCGGCATCTGGGTTTCTTGCTTTCGTGCAGTAGGAGGCCAAAATGGAAGGTGTCCTGGCGCTGCTGGGGGATCCCGAACGGGTGTTCGTGGCCGAGCACACCGATGCCGACGAAACGCTGCTGGATTCGGTTAGTCGCAGATCAACCGCAAAAATCTGTGTAAATCCGCGTAAATCCGCGGCAGTTTTCGACTCAGAGCACCGGTTTTCACCGGCACCTACGTTTTGTAATCAATTCAGTTTCAAAGGTTCCGGAGAGGGCCTTCCACAGTCCCTGGATTCTGGGGATCAGATCGACCCTCGCGGCCTGGTTTCGGATGGCCCAGATCAGTTGCTGCTGGCAGGGGGGAGGAGTGATCCGTACGGAGTGGCGAAGTCTGGCGTAGAAAAGACGCGAGGGCGTGCCCACCTGAGACAAGCCCTCGCGTGCGGGAGCAGGGTGTTGGTTATGCGTCGTAGTACAGCGTGAACTCGTACGGGTGCGGCCGCATGCGCATCGGATCGACTTCGGTCTCGCGCTTGTACGCGATGTAGGTTTCGAGCATGTCGGTGGTGAAGACGTCGCCCTTCAGCAGGAACTCGTGGTCGGCCTCCAGGGCGTACAGCACAGCTTCGAGCGAGCCCGGCACCTGCTTGATCTTCCTGGCTTCCTCGGGCGGCAGGCCGTAGAGATCCTTGTCGGCCGGCTCACCGGGATCGATGCGATTTTGGATGCCGTCAAGCCCGGCCATCAGCAGCGCGGCGAAGCACAGATACGGGTTGCACGACGGATCGGGCGCGCGAAACTCGACGCGCTTGGACTTCGGGCTGCGGGAGCCCACCGGGATGCGGCAGACGGCCGAACGATTGCGCTGCGAATAGGCCAGGTTCACCGGCGCTTCGAAACCGGGCACCAGGCGGCGATACGAGTTGGTGCTGGGCGCGACCAGGGCCAGGAGGGCCGGCGCGTGCTTCAACAGGCCACCGATGTAGTACTTGGCCGTGTCGGAAAGCTGGGCGTAGCCGGCCTCATCGTAGAACATGTTCTTGTCGCCCTTCCAGATGCTCTGGTGGACGTGCATGCCGCTGCCGTTGTCGCCGAAGAGCGGCTTGGGCATAAAGGTCGCGGTGAGGCCGTTCTGTCGCGCGACGTTCTTCGCCATGTATTTGTAGATCATCACGTTATCGGCCATGCGGGTCAGCGTGTTGAAGCGCATGCCGATCTCGGCCTGGCCGGCCGTGGCGACCTCGTGGTGATGGATCTCGACCGGGATGCCGGCGCCTTCGATCGCCATCACGATCTTGCTGCGCACATCCTGCAACGTGTCGGTCGGCGGGGTGGGGAAGTAGCCGCGTTTGGCCGCGATCTGGCCGCCGTAGTTCGGGCTCAGTTCTTTGCCGCTGTTCCACCAGCCTTCCCGGCTGTCCAGGTGGTAGAACGCCTCATGCGTGTTCGAGCCATAGCGCACATCGCCGAAAATGAAGAACTCCGCCTCCGGCCCGAAGTACACGGCGTCGCCGATGCCGGTCTGCTTCAGATAGGTTTCGGCGCGCCGGGCGATGTAGCGTGGATCGCGGCTGTAGGGCTCGCGGGTGATCGGATCGT
>RPRC01000026.1 GCA_003857395.1 Geobacter sp. | reverse complement strand
GCTGAAAACCGGTTCCACTTACCAAGATCTGGGCGGCGATTACTTCGATAAGCTCAACAAGAACCGCCTGGTCCCGTATCTTGTAAGACGTTTTAAAGACTTAGGATTCCGGGTGACCATCGAGGCCGCCTGAGGAACTTTTCGTAACAGAGAACTTGGCGGAGACTAACAGATTGCATGGTTTTCTCACTCCATGGCGGATTAAGTGGTATTCCAGGTCGCTTCTATTTGCCATCAGCATAGCATTCATTATTGCTGTCTTCGGGGGAAAAGATGCCTCAACTTTGACGGGTCGGTTAGGGGGTGATTATCCAGCCTTTTATGGAGCAGGGCGCATCATTGCAGAAGGCGATTGGGAAAATCTATATTCCCCGACCAGACAACTCAAAATTCAGAAAGATTTATTCCCCCATGAAAAAAATGGATTTTTACCTTTTTCCTATCCTCCCTTTGTGGCGCTCGCCTACTACCCTCTATCTTTATTTGGTTATAGGAATTCCTATATAATCCACTCACTGCTTATGGTGAGCGCCTTAGTTTTAACCATTCAACTTATCCGGCCTTTTAATTCACTAATTGATCGGTATAAGCTATGCGTTCTGGCCTTGTCGCTATCATTTTATCCTTTATTCCGGGCTATTTGGGGTGGTCAAAATACGGCTGTTATCCTTCTCCTTATCGTAGGGACCTGGCGAATGGCCTTGGCTCATCGCGAGTGGCTTGCTGGTATTATTCTCGGATTGTTACTATTTAAGCCTCAGTTCGCTATTCCACTCATAGGGCTTTTTATATTGTCAGGTCGATGGCGTGTAGGGCTCGGCAGCGCATTTACTGCGGTTGTTCTTTATTCTATCAGTTCTTGGATCTCAGGCCCGCTTTGGCTCGCGTCATGGTATAAATTTACCTGGTGGTTTTCGCAAACTGACGCAGGAGTGAACAGCGCTAATAGCGTGTCTTGGCTGGGTTTCTTAGAGGCTATTGGGGGATCAAAAAACTATGTTGCGTTAATCATTGGTTGGATAATGGTTCTGTTGACAATAATATGGTCTGGATTGATTTGGACGGTCGGTGGACGGCGTGCAGATCTGACAGCTCAATTGGGCATTACCATGCCAGCCTTGGTGTTAATGCCCCCTCATGTAATGTATTACGATATTAGCCTGATATTGTTTACCTATGTAACAATGGTCGCAGTGAATCCAGAGAAATTTAGCCTTATAATAGGATTCATTTGGCTTTTTGGTTTTAGCCAAGTAGCTGGCACAATTCTTGGGTTTAGCCCCTTATTTTTTTTATTGCCTTATACAAGTATTTTGGCAGTTAGATACTTGAGCCGCTTAGCAATAAATCCTGATCCATCTTCAAGTTTTTTCAACTTATTCCCTTTAAAGCCTGAGTTTAAGCAGAGCAGTTGGTTCAAAAGACTATAAAATATTTGAAAGAAATTAATTAGGTATCACCGGGGCGCAGCGCTTGGGGACGGCTGACCCGGCCACCAGAAGAAAATAAATTATCACGAGAATTCGATTTTTTTTAAATCTATATGATGTATTATGGAGTTGGTTGGGATTGGACTATGGAGGGGTTCCCCCCGGTTGAGCCGGTCCAAGGCACAGACCGGGCCTCAGGCAAGGACACACCCTTCCAACCTATGAAAAAATGGAGGGTTTTCCCATGAAAAAGGCATTAATGGTTGCCTGTCTGATGTTCGGGCTCTTTGCCTTTATGAGTTGCGCTTCGACTGACACCACCAGCCAGGAGAAAAAGAAACCCGTAGGTTGGGGGACAATTAATACGATAGAGAGCGAAAGCACCAAATGAGATAATTGCTGATGCTGCTTGTCTAATGTCTTAGATATCAAGCAATGGCAGGATGATATCTCTTGCCAAAATTTATCGGTGCGCTTGCGGCCCTGAGGATTCCTGAAGATTTAGGACCCAGGGCCGAACCTCCTTCAACCGCCTTCAGGTGGGAAAATATCGGACGGGGCTTCAGGAAATCTTTTCTTAAGATTTTTCACGTAACCTGTGGCGGATAAGACATCCGGCTTCCCTTTTTCCGTGCGGGTGTAGGCCCTAACCTTCCAAGAACCTTCTTGGTGGCGCAAGAGCGCATATACCGGCGCATATTGAATTTCCCCATCTCTGGACTGAGGCACGGCGAAAACCCACGCCCAACCATTATTCACCTTGAGATCTTTCACTATAAAGTTTAATCTCAACATTTTTGACGGGTCCATGTACTGCTGCAACGAAACGAACAGGGCTATGCGCTCGTCACTTTCTCTTGGCGGCGTGTAGGCTCTGGTTGCAGGGGGAGGAATGACCCGGCCTTTGATCTCGGTTTTGGTCTGAACCTCACCCTTCTTTACTTCCTTGATCTCCCCTGAAGATTTCGGCAGCCGGGATTGCTCGGCGGCGCCGAGCTGGATTTCTTCGAAGGGTTTGGGAACCTTCTGAGCCTCTGGAACCCTTTCAGGAGGTTTGGGGACATCTTTAGGCGCCAGGATTTCAGAGGGCTTTGGGGCACTTTTGCCCACAAGGTGCGGTTCAGGGGCTTTCGAAACATCTTTAGGCACCAGGACCTTTTCAGGAGCTTTGGAAACCTCCTTTGCCGCTGGGATTTCAGAGGGCTTT
>RPRC01000025.1 GCA_003857395.1 Geobacter sp. | reverse complement strand
TCTGCCCGGGTCCCACCGGATCTCGTGGGCGTTGAAGAGTCGGTGTGGGCCGAGTTGTTCGGGCTCTCTCAGTTTGTCCACATGGAAGCGGTAGAGGTGATCCCCCACCGCCCCGATGAACCGCTCGCTGTCCGGGTACCAGAGGTGGTGCGTGTTGGAACGCAGCCGGTAGAGGCAGTCCTCGAAGTATTGGGTCGCCTGCTTCGCGATGATCTTCATGTTTCGGGGGTCCGAGATGTCGAGAAGCACGATTTGCTGGCTGAAGTTTCCAAGCAGACAAAGTCTATGGCTGGGTGCCAGAGAGACGTTGTGGGCAGCACTGACACCCTCATAATGCTGTACATGAAAATGTCGTTCCGGCCAATCGAATCGCAGGATCCCGGCGCTGCCGATCAGCCCATCCAGATGCGGACCGTCCAGTGCCATAAAGATGCTGAACCGTTCATTGTCCATGGTCCACTCCTATATCTTGATATCAGGTTGCTTTTGTGGTTCAATTTAGTTGAAATGCTTGCAGGGGTAAATAACGTGAACCATGTATTTTCTGCCCAGCAGCACTGTATTTTTTGAATTCCCCATTCACGACGAATCCGCTATCTCTCAATGGGCACAGAATCCGACCCCACGACTCGGGCCGCGGGCCCTTGCTCGGGATGAGCTCCCGAGGGAAGTCTTCGGGGGAGAAACGCTGTTAGGTCATTAAGTTTTGAAAAGCAGGTTCCGCGCCTTCCCTGACGGGGCCAAAAAGGAGTTGTTATGAGACTGATGCAAGTTTTCTACTGGGACTGCCCTCGCGCAGAGGGTAGGGAGGGAGAATGGTGGAAGTTCGTACAGGCCAAAATCCCTGAGCTTGCTAAGATCGGGATCGCCGGCTTGTGGCTGCCACCCTCGGCGAAATCGAGCCACGTAGACAGCATGGGGTACGCTCCCTATGATTACTACGACCAGGGTGAGTTCGACCAGAAAGGGGGCGTGAAGACCTGGTTCGGGTCGAAGGCTGAGTTGCGAGCCCTCGTACAGACAGCCCATGACAACGGTATGGTGGTGATCGCTGATGCAGTCCTCAACCATTGCGACATCGGTGATGCAAAGGAACGAAATCCCTTCACCGGGAACGAGTTAATGACGAAGTATGCTCCCAAGTCGGGAAAGTTTCCCCGTGACTGTACCAACTTTCACCCGTGCGAATACTCCTCCCGCGATGCCGGTGCCTTCTATGGCGACCTGGAAGGTTACGAACTCCCGGACCTTTGCCACGACAACCCATACACTTACCTGGGGATCATCGAGTACATCCGCTGGCTCAAGGATCGGCAGGATGGAATCGGGTATGACGGGTTCCGGTACGATGCCGTCAAGTACTTCGATTCGTGGATCGTGCAAAGCATTCAGGAATGGCAGAAGTGTTTTGGCGTGGTCGAGTTCTGGGACGGAAACATAGAAGCGGTGAAGGGTTATCTTGATTACATCCGGTGGTCGGCTTCTGCCTTCGACTTCCCGCTTTTTTATGCCATTCGAGAGATGTGCAATAACTCTGGGTATGACATGAGGAGCCTCTGGGGAAGCGGGCTCAACTTTTGTGCCCCCATGTATTCCGTGACCTTCTGCGATAACCACGACACGGATCGAAGCCAGCCCATTGTCAGTGACAAGTTGCTTGCGTACGCATTTATCCTGACCCATGAGGGCGTGCCTTGTATCTTTTGGAAAGACTACTACAATTACGGACTGGCCCTGCCTGAGAGCCCCAATGGGATAGATCAGCTCTGCCAGGTGCACCGGGACTACGCGGGCGGAGGGACGGCTCTGCTTTACTGCGACCAGCGCCTCTACATTGCCCAACGCCAGGGATACGGGAAGCAGAGAGGGCTGGTCATCGTAATCAATACGGACCCCTTTTCCTGGCGTGGCGCCTGGGTCCAGACGAAATGGCCCAATACCAACCTCGCGTGCGTCGCCTGGTGGGGACACGACCGGAATAGGCCCTTGAACCAGCACTCAGACGGTGGCGGATGGTCGCAAATGTACGCTGCGCCGAGGGGTTATGCAGTCTATGTGCCTGACTGATCAGCCGCGTGGGTAACATGATGCGTCACCTCTAACCATGTCCACCTGCTCGCCGATGATGGGGACAGGGACGTGATTCTAAATTCAATGCGGTTGGTGGCAGGACGAGCTGGCCAGGAATACAACCAGAGAAAAGATCGAAAGGGAGTTTACTGGGAAGATCGTTATCGTGCAACCGCAGTGGAAAGCGGCGATCATCTGGCACGATGTATGGTTTACATCGACACCAACATGGTGCGTGTCGTCGTGGTGAGCCACCCATCCATGTGGCCTTCTTGCGGTTACAACGAGATCCAGGAGCCTCGAAGCAAGATCTAATAATCAAGTACATACCGTGGCCCGACCCCTGCTATGCTGCTACTGCTACTCTTGTCCGCCGGCACTCCGATAAATCTTCCAGCCTCGGCGCCCACCCGTTCAATCCCGTTCATTTATCCTGGCCCGAAGATTTTGAGCCCTTACTCGGACAGCCCTCGCCACAGCGCTGGAAAAAGTCCTCCAGGGATCGTCCGCAGGGTTTACAAGGCTTTTTATCCTCTGAGAGAAGGGATTGGCCTGCTCACCGGCGTGGGTT
>RPRC01000024.1 GCA_003857395.1 Geobacter sp. | reverse complement strand
CCTGGGCACCGGCCTCACCATCTTCCTGTCCACCGCCTACATGGACGAAGCCGAACGGGCCCACCGGGTCGGGCTCATGCATCAGGGCCGGTTGCTGGTGGTGGACACGCCCAAGGCGATCAAGGCCTCCTTTCAGGGGGAACTCCTGGAGGCCCGGGCCTCAAACCTGTGGACCGCCCGGGAGGTCCTTGGCACTCATCCCCTGGTGCAGAACTCCCTGACCATGGGGGACCGGTTAATGCTGACGGTGGAGAGCGCCGCCACGGCGATGGGGCCCATCAAGGAGGCCTTGGAGCAGGCCGGATTGACCGGCGTGGCCCTCGAACCGGCCCAACCCACCCTGGAAGAGCTCTTCGTCCAGATCGTGCGGCAGGACGAGGAATGAGGCGGGAAAGGGGAAAAGGGAAAAAGGGGAAAGGGGTTAAAAGCCTGTATCACTTAGTGGTCCAAACGTATAGGGCGGCCTGTGGCCGCCGAATTTCGGCGGGCACAGTCCGCCCTATGCAGACTGCGCACCATAAATTATCGCGCCGGCGGGCAATGTTGGCGCTGCCTGGCGGCGGGACAAAAAACGCGGCTCATGACTGACGAACCAGCCATTATCGTCAAAAATCTCTCCCGTTCTTTCGGGGATTTCAAGGCGGTGGACAACATCAGCTTTGAGGTCTCCCGGGGGGAGATTTTCGGCTTCCTGGGGCCTAACGGGGCGGGCAAGTCCACCACGATCCGCATGCTCAACGGCCTCTTGTTGCCCACCAGCGGCGAGGGCCGGGTGGGGGGCTTCGACATCATCCGGGAGAACGCCCAGATCAAAAACCACATCGGTTACATGTCCCAGCGTTTTTCCCTCTATGAGGACCTGACCGGGGAGGAAAATCTCACCTTTTTCGGCGGGGTCTACGGCCTCACCCCGGCCCGGCTGACGGCGCGGATCACCGAGGTGCTGCGCCTGGTGGGCCTGGAGGACCGGCGACACGCTTTGACCCGCACCCTGCCCTTGGGCCTGAAGCAGAGGCTGGCCCTGGCCTCGGCCATCATCCACGAGCCCTCCATCCTGTTTCTGGACGAGGCCACCAGCGGGGTGGACCCTATTTCCCGGCGCAATTTTTGGGACCTGATCTACGCCATGGCCCAGGAGGGCCGGACCATCCTGGTCACCACCCACTACATGGAGGAGGCGGGGTTCTGTGACCGGCTGGTGCTGATCTACCAGGGGCGCATTATCGCCCAGGGCACCCCCGGGGAACTCAAAGGGGAGGTGAAGGAAACCATCCTGGCCCTTTATCCCGACAACCTGGACGGCGCCCGGGATTTGATCCGCAAGCTGCCCCAGGTGGACGAAGCCGCGGTCTTCGGGGACGGCCTGCACATCGCCACCACCCGGCCCGAGGAGGCCGAGCCGGCCATCCAGGCGGCCCTGTCGGCGCATCACATCGCCTGCGGCCCCATCGAGCGGGTGCGGCCCAGCCTGGAAGACGCCTTCATCTCCCTGGTGCAGCGGGAGGAAGGAAAAGAAGCTGTTAGCAGTTAGCCGTTAGCAGTTAGGAAAAAGATAAAGCAGCAGTTAGCAGTTAGCCGTTAGCAGTTAGGAAAAAGATAAAGTAGCAGTTAGCAGTTAGCCGTTAGCAGTTAGGAAAAAGGAAGAGTAGTAAGTGAAATCGAATAATTAAATAAAGATAGATAAAAAACTAAAAACTAAAAACCAAAAACCAAAAACTAAAAACTAACAGCTAACAGCTAACAGCTAACCGCTAACCGCTAACCGCTAACAGCTAAGGGCTAACTGCTTAAAAATGGACCTCAAGCGCACCTGGGCTATTTCCCGGAAAGAACTGATCCACATCCGCCGGGACCCCATCAGCCTCCTGCAGATCATCCTTCTGCCCGTGGTGCTGCTGCTGCTCTATGGCTATGCCCTCACCTTCGACATCAAGAACGTTACGATGGTAATATATGACCAGGAGCGGAGCCAGTTGAGCGAAGATTTTATCAACCAGTTCCGGGGCTCCGATTACTTCCGGATCGTCAAGTACACTCCCAGTTATAACGAACTGACACGCCTGATCCTGGGGCGTCAGGTCCAGGTGGGCTTGATGATCCCCTATGATTTTTCCTGGCAGTACCAAACGGGAAAGACCGCCAAGGTCCAGGGCCTGGTGGACGGCACCGATTCCAACACCGCCAACATCGTTTTGGGTTACCTCCAGGGGGTGACCGCGGCGTACAACCAGGAACTCCTGACCCAGCGGCTCACGGCCAAAGGGGCGGGGCGCGCTGAGGTACCGGTGGACTCCCAGACCCGTTTCTGGTTCAACGAGGACCTGGAGTCCCGCAATTTCATCGTTCCCGGCCTGATTGCCGTTATCATGACCATGGTGGGGGCCATGCTCACGGCCCTGACGGTGGTGCGGGAGTTGGAGCGGGGGAGCATGGAAGGCCTGATGGCCACCCCCCTCAGACGCACGGAACTGCTCCTGGGGAAAATCGGGCCCTATTTTCTCATCGGCATGTTTGATATGGCTGTGGTCATGGCCATGGGCACTTTCCTCTTTCAGGTGCCGTTCCGGGGCAACCCGTTGCTGTTCATCGGCCTGGCGGCGATTTTCCTGATCGCCACCCTGGGACAGGGTCTGCTGATTTCGGTGACCTCCGAGAACCAGTTGCAGGCCTTTCAGATGGCCATGCTCACTACGTT
>RPRC01000023.1 GCA_003857395.1 Geobacter sp. | reverse complement strand
TTTGAGCCCACTTTTATTATGAACAAATAAAAGAACAAAGCTGATATAAAATATGACATTAATAAATAATTTAAAAATTGTGTTGTTTTGTATTTAAACTTTTTATTCAGCAGTTGTCTTTAAATTTCATATAAAAAATTCTGTGATTCGTGGTTGTTGTGGAATTAAACAGCGTCCATTGACTGCTCTCAAGAAATCCTGCGGTGGGTGTTTACATAAAATTTTATTACCACGACTGAATCGTTGACTGTAACTTATACGATCTTTGATCGAATTGTATGCATTTACAGCATTAGCAGAATCGCTAAAATAAAAACGCTCAAAATCGGGTTGAATAGCACCACGTGCAACTTCCAATGAACACCTTTGTGTCCGCAAGGCATGATACCAATACATAACTCTACCCCCAGCAGTTATAGCTTTATAATAAATTTCAAGACATTGAAATTTATTTCGATCAACGGGTTCTGCGGATACAAGTGGTTGTATGTTTGACAGCTCGTTCTTTTGTTGAGCTAATGCAGCATTAACAACAGAAAATTGTTGAGCTACTGTGGTCTCGTGGTTGGCAAGTGCACTATTAATTACAGAAAACTGTTGAGTGACAACAGTCGCTTGACGTGCAATAGCATTTTCATTGTTCGTTTGGTATTGTTCCATCAAAACTTTCTGCTCGGTGAGCGAGGTTTCAATTATATTCCTCTGTGCTTCGATTATTTTACTTTGTTGGTGGGAATGTTCCACTAATTGTTTCATGGATGCTACCAATGTGCCAATTTGATTCATCTGCTCTTGCATTTCCCTTCTTTGTTCTTGCATTTCCCTTCTTTGTTCTTGCATTTCCCTTCTTTGTTCTTGCATTTCCCGTTTTAAAAATTCAAATTGATTTCCATCGACAACTGAAGTTATGGCTTCCATTTGTTTTTGCACCATGGGTGGTGCGTCAATCATGTTATATTCAGAGTGTCTCCTTAATGAGGGCAGTAAATCGTTGGATATCCAGTTCTTGAAGTTCTCGGCTTTGCCTTTACCAGACTTGCCAATAAGCTCAAATAATCCAAACTCGTTGATAAATTTGCTTGTTTTTTGGATATTTTTACGCGACGATGTTGATGACTCACCCCCGTGTTCTATTCGTGACTTGATTTCTCCATACACCACCTGATTTTCGTTTGAAACATTAATGCGTATAGCATCATTTGGATACAAATAACCCAACCCCCTTGCAATTGGGTTAGCCAACATCCACCAAACACCATTTACATAAATTTTAAATATTTCATTTAATAGTTCATCACAACACACTGTAGGTGGCGCAACGTTCAATGGTGATTCATTGGTGTTATCGTCAACGAACATTGTTTGCGGTGTATTATTTTTTTGTGGTGTCAAAATCGAAGATATAGATGACATTTGTTGTTGGACCATGGTCGATGCGTCACGCATGTAATATTGAGAGTCATGTCTCAATGTAGGCAGTAAATCACTGGATATCCATTTCTTGAAGTCCTCGGCTTTGCCTTTACCAGACTTACCAATAAGCTCAAATAATCCAAACTCGTTGATAAATTTGCTTGTTTTTTGGATATTTTTAGGTGGTAGCTCACCCAAAGAGGACTTGATTTCTTCATATGCCTTCTGATTCTGTATAGAAACGTGGATGCGAATAGCTTGATTGGAATTAGAATACCCCAAACCCCTCGCAAATGGGTTAGCCAACATCCACCAAACTCCATTTACATTAATTTTAAATATTTCATTTATTAGTTCAGCAAAACACATCGTAGGTGGCGTATCACTCAATGGTGATTCGTTCGTGTTATCGTCAGTTTGCATTAGTTGTGGCGTATTGGGTTTTTCTGGTTTCAAAATTGAAGATATGCATGACATTTGTTGTTGCACCGTTGACGGTGCGTCACGCATGTGATATTGAGAGTCGCGTCTCAGTGTTGGCATTAAATTGTTGTATATCCAATTCTGGAATTCGATAGCTTTGGTTTTATTAGATTTATTAATGAGCTCAAACATTCCAGCCTCGTTAATAAATTTGCTTTTGTGGTTGGGTTCTTTTTCGCCGATAGACGAATCACCATACGCTCGAGATTTCAGTTCTGCATACTCCATCTGATTATTTTGGGAGACGTGAAGGCGAATAGCTTGGTCACGGTCGGAATAACCCAAACCCATTGCAATCGAATTAGCCAACATCCACCAAACACCATCGACTTCAATTTTAAATACTTCGGTCGTCATGTTGGGTGGTAGAGTCAAGGTTGTTGCAATTTCTTGTGATGGTGCAGTGGATATGACAGAGGAGGCGGTCGTCAATTGTGGTGGTTCCGTTACAAATTCCCTTTCAATCCAAGTGAGGAGCCCCACTTGACTTTTGGCCGTTAATAGATCGGAAAGGCCTTGTTGATTTATGAGCCTTGTTGAGGGGTGCAACTCAAGCATTAGTTTAGAATGCGATTTAAGTTCGTGGAATGATTTTATGTTAGAATCCAAACGAGCTCGAAGTTTAGCAGGATCACTATACCCCAAAGCACTGGCGATTGGGTTGAATGTTATCCACCACGTATCGTCACAATGGATAATTTTACACTTTTGTATTAATTTTTTTTGTTGTTCTGGATTCATGTCGTTTGCTTTTGCTTACTAATGACTGACTGATAGAGTCGAATAAATTCTGTGTGTTTTTATATAAAACGTACACGTGACGTACAATTTCTTCTAAAAAGTAACA
>RPRC01000022.1 GCA_003857395.1 Geobacter sp. | reverse complement strand
CGGGGCATCGAAGGTCCCTTCCAACTGCGCCGCATCGGTGCTGACCTTGTAGTTGCCGCTCTGGTCGGCCGTGAAGGGGTAGGTCACCTTCTCGTTGGTGCCCCAACTCGGCACGCCGTAGAGCAAGTTATTGGCATCGTAGCCCATCATGCGCAGGGCTGCGGTAGTCTGGCTGGCTGTCTGACCGGTGTAGCAGTTCAGGACGATCTGCTTATCTTTGGGCAGCTTGGCCAGGCCGTCGGTTGTGAAGAGTGCTTTGGCCGGGATATTGACCGCACCAGGAATATGGCCGTTGGCGTAATCCTCGGCGGCGCGGTTGTCGACCATGAACGGGTCATTGCTCGGATCGCCGTCGTTCAGGTTGGCATAGAGGTCAGCGGCCTTGATGTTCTTGGTGCCGCCGCTGAAATACTGCTGAGCCGCAGCCTGCACAGGGTTTGTTTCCTGGGCCAGGGCGGCCGGCGCCAAGACGCTGAACAGCAGAACAACCAAGAGTGTGAATAGTGCGAGTCGCTTCATGACGTAGTCCTCCTCAGTGGTCCTATGTGAGAGAGATGTGCCCTTGTGTGGCAACGCACTAAGCATTATGCGCGTAAGACTCAGTTTCGTTTATGATCTTGCTCAGTCTTGATCATATAGACTAATTATAACGAACTTAAGCCGGACTTATGAGGAGTTGAGACCTGCTATCGACAGGGCGTTGTTCGGAGGAGCACGGACCGACTAGCGGTCGGACGACGAGGGTTTCACATCGGCACGGCGCAGCGCGCCGAAGGGGCACGCTGGGAGGCAGACCATGCACCCGCGGCACCGGCTGTAGTCAATGGCCGGCAGATCACCGCGTTCGTATTGGACGATCGCACGAGTCTTGCAGGCTGTTCGCGCCTGGCAAGTGGTGCAGGTCTGACAGACTTGCAGGTCAACACGAAGTATAGGACGCATCGTTCCTCGCTCGCGATCGATTCTATCATAAGCGTGTCGTGCGGGCAATCGGCACCTTGCTGCTGCGCTAGGCCGCCCCGCGCCGTGCATGTACCGCTCCGCAACTCCGAAATCGAATCATTGACAGCGCAATTGCTCGGTGCTATAGTTTGTCCGCCATTCAGTCGTATGGTTGCGCAGCCAGCGTGCGACCGGGCTAGGAGGTCACTGCATGGAAAACCTTGTCCCTCACTTCGTCGAACTGATCCGCCGGGCGTCCACCGATCTGCCGGCGGATATGGAAGCCGCGCTGCGCCGGGCGCGCGCGAACGAAGACCCGGACTCCGCGGCACAAACCACCCTCGACGCTATCCTGGAGAATGTCCGGATGTCCCGCGAAGCCTCGACGCCCATCTGCCAGGACACCGGCACGCCGATTTTCTACGTTTATTATCCCACCGGTTGGTCCACGCTGGCCCTGAAGAAACAGATCCGCGAGGCGGTCGCCGAGGCCACTGCCCGATCCTATCTGCGGCCGAATTCTGTGGATACGCTGACCGGCAAGAATCCCGGCAACAACCTGGGTGACGATTTTCCTTCCTTTCATTTCGAAGAATGGGAGGAAGATTATCTCAAGGTCGACTTGATGCTCAAGGGCGGTGGCTGCGAGAACGTCGGCGCGCAGTACAGCCTGCCCGATACGCGCCTCGACGCCAATCGCGATCTGGAGGGAGTGCGCCGCACGGTGCTTGACGCCGTCCAGCAGGCGCAGGGCATGGGCTGTGCGCCGGCAGTGATCGGCGTCGCGGTCGGCGGCGACCGCGGCTCCAGCTACATCAAATCCAAGGAGCAATTCTACCGCCCCCTGGACGACGAGAGCCCGGATCCGAAGCTGGCCGCGCTGGAGAAGCGCCTGACGGCGGAAGCCAACACGCTCGGCATCGGCCCAATGGGCTTCGGCGGCAAGACCACCGTGCTGTCGGTGAAGATCGACTCGCTGGAGCGCCTGCCAGCCAGCTACTTCGTTACCGCGTCGTACATGTGCTGGGCTGATCGCCGCA
Source organism: Geobacter sp. (assembly GCA_003857395.1). The sequence goes on along the minus strand of RPRC01000022.1, from coordinate 786 downwards.
GGACGCTGGTGTACCGCGATGGGCAGGTGACAATTAGTTGATCGTATTGCGTATTGCGTAGTCCGTCGGCCAGCTCGCGATTCATGAGATATGGAATCCCGCTGGGACGCTTCGCGGTACGCAATACGCAATACGGAATACGCACTACGCACTACGCCAAGGAGTCCTCCACATGGCCATCGTCATCCTCGACATCCCCATCAGTGAAAATGCCATTCGCACGTTGCACGTAGGCGACCAGGTGCGGCTGTCCGGCGTCGTCGTCACGGCGCGCGACGCCGCGCATAAGTATATGAAGGACACCTTTTTCCACGGTCCGATCCCGGACGGTGAGCGGGAGGTGCATGATGCGTTGAAGCGGCTGTGGGACGGGGGCGTGATGTACCACTGCGGCCCGGTGGTGAGCCGGGACGATGCTGGCATCTGGCGCTTCGTTTCTGCGGGCCCTACGACCAGCATCCGCGAGGAGCCATACGAGGCGGATGTGATCGCCTACTTTGGCCTGCGCGCAGTGATCGGCAAGGGCGGGATGGGGCCGAAGACGCTGGCGGCCTGCCAACAGCATGGCGCGGTCTACCTTCACGCCATCGGCGGCGCGGCGACGCTCATCGCCAGCTATGTCAAAGAAGTGCTGACGGTCTACAAGGAGGAAGAACTGGGCGTGCCAGAGGCATTCTGGGTCGTGCGCGTGGAGGGCTTCCCGGTCGTGGTGACTATGGACGCCCACGGTCAGAGCCTTCATGAGCAGATGTACGAGGCGTCAAAACAGAAGTTGGCAGCGCTCCT
>RPRC01000021.1 GCA_003857395.1 Geobacter sp. | reverse complement strand
GCGTCATCCCCTTTGGCGTCGTCGAGAAAGAGATCAATAACTAGGTCTCCATCGTTGTCGTCGTCGTCGTCGTCTAAACGAATTAAATTGGATTCGCCAATGTCATTCATAAGTAGTGAGGACGACGCTGGTGAAGAGGCAACGAAATCGTTTAGAGACGAATTGGATGATATTTTTCCAGATTTGTAAATACCATGTAATTTTTATAATACAAAAAAAATACTAGTGTAAAAATGGCAATAGGCTGGAAAGTTTTGAATAATGTGTTTTATAAATACAATTTTTCACAAAATCAAATAATATGTTCAATTCAATCGATTCCAATGGGAATATATGACGATAATCTGAATATTGATAACAGGCGGAGTTTATCTACGAAAGAATTTCAGAATTGGAACATTGATGTCTACCTGAAGTTGTATAGGCGCGGTAACGATGTATACTTTACCGAGGATTCTGATTATTTGGTCGTAAATGATCTAAATTGTTACGGTTGTGGTTTTTTGTTCTACGCGGACTTTCAAAAATATTTAAAAACATTGGTCTTTACCAATAACCCAATGAAAGATCTGTTTAGTTCCATTAGTGGAACATATGTATTTGACAATAGAATAGTAATCATAGACAATCCCAATTTTGAAAACATTCATAAATTGTCATACTACTCCAAAAAGTTGATTTTGTCGCCCTTCCAACTGAATTCTGAAAAGAGTCCATATCATTTGTTAAAAAACTACATTTGTGTTACGACACCGTCAATTTTAACAAAACCAGACGAGATTCCAATCAAAGGGGGTTTAATCACATACACATCTCCTGGTTATCACAATACGGTATACGAATATGATATAATTTCATTTTATCCAAATATTATAATGAAATTTCTCGACGATGACGAACCGATAAAACGATTAATCACACCACTAATTGACGACATAAAGTGCCTGAAATTGTATCTTTATGGATTGGCAGGAAATAAAAACACAAACATTTATAGTCCAGTGGTGATTAATTTGGTAACTACAATTGGTAGGAAAATTGTGGAACGGTATAAAACGAGGGCAATTATTATAGCAACGGATGCAATATTTATGTCAACTCCGATAATACCAAATTTTGGTGGCCTAAGTTATAAAACATCAATTCACACGGACATGTTTGTGATTAACGCATCGGTTTATTTCACGAGGTCCGTGTATCGGGGGCTTCCAAAAAACGAGCTATCAAATGAGGTACACGTTTTGTTGTATCGCGTATTAGACCACCTTATGTTTGATAATACAATGCACGCCCTACTATATTTCATGAATCTACTGCGAACATTTCCAATTTCACCGGTTCCTTTAAAAAATGGCGAGTGTGTGTCATATCAAATTGATTTTATTAATCCAAATGTAGTAAATAAATACGAGTATTTAAGAAGGTATAAAAAAATTATTTATGAGGTGTGTAACTATAAGTCAAAAGTAACATTAAATTACAACCAATATAAAAAAATGTATGATTTTTTTACGTATTAGGCGGGCATGCCTTTGGCAACCAAATCCCGCTTAACTATACTTTTGACGATTAGCGTCTCAAAAAATCCCAACTTTACTTTGGAGCAGATCTCAGTCATGTGTTTTTCGGCATCTCTTAAATTTTTTATGATAGTATCTAGTTGAATGCCCGCACCCACGAGAGTGTCGTGTGCATCTTGTGCGTAGTTGGGATACTTTTCGCATAAAAATGACATAATTGATTTAATTGTAAATTCACCACCGTGCTCCTTGGGCCTTTTGTGTTTATTAATTTTATTCTGTGTTTTTGACACCGTTTTCGCCTGTGTCGACTTCTTCGTCGTCTTCGTCATGACTCGTCTCGTCAAATACGTGTAATAGCTTGTTCAAAGGTGTAGAATAAAATGCTATTATTAACACTATTAAAAGTATGAATATCAACAACAGCTTAATACTGCTACACCAAAGTAACAAAGCAAAAATTGCCACTAAAAATAACTCTAACATAATTGCTTTTTTGTATATTTCGTGCGATGTAAGTAGTTTTGATTTTTACTATATTATGACTATACAATTCTTAATGTAAGTTTGGCTTTATTCTTTCCTCCTATAGACGATCCCTCTCCGAGTATGTGCGTATCGCGCGGAGCATCGGTTGCAAATGTAATATTTTGCGTGGACATTAACGCGGCGTTATTTTTTTCACTCGACAATAGTGTAAGGGGCTCAAGAAGTTTGCTATTGTTTGTATTAAAATTCTGGTGAATCATTAGCAGATAGCTTTGGATTTGTAAAAATATTACCGCTTCTAATTCGTTGGGCGAATATGTCGTATCTAACTTATTAAATCTATGACAATAATAAAATTTGAATATATTACTAAAAATTAGGTTGTAATTTGTCGTTTCTATATCAATAAGACACCGACAATTTGAATAAAATATAATTTCGATAACATGTGGATTTGTCTCGAAGGCATTTTTGTATATGTCATAGTACATTCGTTCGGTAGCCAATCCAGAACGATTGTCACTCGTATACACGACCTCTAGGATATTGTAATTTAATATGATAAATTTACTGGTAAGGACTAGATTTTTTGTTGCCTCGATGACTGCATTTATGTCGCTACAGCGAAGACGAAACCACGTTTTATTGTCTGTCTGTTGGTGTAAAATGACAGAATTTAACATCGGCACGACATATTTGACGTGGGTCTGAACGACACTCAGATGTTTTACATTCAATATCGTCTGTGCGTTCGTCGAATTAAAATAAT
>RPRC01000020.1 GCA_003857395.1 Geobacter sp. | reverse complement strand
TTCGGGCACCGCGTTCATCATGTGGCTGGGGGAAACGATCACCGAGCGGGGCATCGGCAACGGCCCTTCGCTCATCATCTTTGCCGGGATCGTGGCCCGGATGCCTTCGGCCCTGATCAATACGTTCAGCTTGATATCGTCGGGTGAAATCATGCCCGTCCTCATGGTCCTCCTGATGGTGGTCATGGTGGTGGTGGTGGGTTTCATCGTCTTTGTGGAGCGGGCCCAGCGACGCATCCAGGTCCAATACGCCCGGCGGGTGGTGGGGCGCAAAATGTACGGCGGCCAGACTACCTTCCTGCCCCTGAAGGTGAACACCGCGGGGGTCATTCCCCCCATCTTCGCCTCGTCGCTGTTGATGTTTCCGGCCACGGTGGCGAGCTTCTTCCACAACGAGTGGGTGAAATGGGCGGCGGACGCCATGTCTCCGGGGGGCGGGATTCACGATTTAGTCTACGTCGCCATGATTGTGTTCTTCTGCTACTTCTACACCGCGGTGACCTTTAACCCGGTGGACGTGGCGGATAACCTGAGAAAGTGGGGCGGCTATGTTCCGGGTCTCAGGCCGGGCAAGCCTACTGCGGAATATATCGACCGGATCCTGACGCGCATCACCCTGGGGGGCGCCATTTACGTGTCGGCAGTGTGCGTGCTGCCCTCCATCCTGATTCGGCAATTCAATGTCCCCTTTTATTTCGGGGGTACGGCCCTGTTGATCGTAGTCGGTGTGGCCATGGACACCATGAGCCAGATCGAGTCGCATCTGCTCACCCGCCACTACGAGGGATTCACCAAAAAACGTATGAGCCGGGTACGGCGTTGACCTTAAGCAAGGAGGAAGTTATGAATTTGATTCTGTTGGGCGGCCCTGGTGCGGGCAAAGGTACGCAAGCCAAGAAACTCATCGACAAGTTCCAGATCCCTCAGATCTCCACCGGGGACATCCTCCGGGCGGCGGTGAAGGAAGGGACGGAAATGGGCAAGAAGGCCCAGGAATTCATGAATGCCGGGAAACTGGTGCACGACGAAGTCGTCATCGGCATCATCAAAGACCGGCTGGCGCAGCCGGATTGCAAAAAGGGATTCATCCTGGACGGTTTTCCCCGGACGGTGCCCCAGGCCGAAGCCCTGGACAAGGTGCTGACGGGGTTGGGTACCAAGATCGACCACGTGGTCAGCATCGACGTGGACGAAGAAGCGCTGGTGGTTCGCCTCACCGGGCGGCGCACTTGCAAAAATGCGGCCTGCGGCCAGATGTTCCACGTCAAGTTCACCCCCCCCAAGAAAGAGGGCGTGTGCGACAAGTGCGGCGGCGAGCTCTACCAGCGGGACGACGACAACGAGACCACCGTGCGTTCCCGGCTGGCCACGTATAACCAGGCCACCGCGCCGCTGATCGGCTACTACTCCAAAAAAGGTCTGGTGCGGCCGATTAAGGGCGTGGGGGGCATCGACGACATCTTTAACCAGATCGTCGGCATCGTTTCGGCGGGAACCGGCTGCGGCTGCGGCTGCAAGCACTAAAGCCATCTGGCGTTTCTGGCGTCCTGGCCTGGGGCAATCCTGCGGGAAAGCAGGTAAACAGCCTCACGCAAAGACGCTAAGACGCAAATAGGCTTATGATACTGTTAAAATCCCTCCAGGAAATCGCCAAGATGGAGAAGGCCAACCGCATCGTGGCCGAAGTCCTGGAGGGAGTTAAGGAAAAGATCCAACCGGGGATCGCAACCCGGGAACTCGATGAGCTGGCGGAAGAGCTGTGCCGCAAGCATAAGGTGCAGCCGGCTTTCAAAGGCTATCGGGGCTATCCCCGGTCCCTCTGCGTGTCGGTGAACGAGGAGGTGGTCCACGGGATACCGGGGCCCCGCCGCCTCAAAGCCGGGGACCTGGTGAGCCTGGATTTCGGGGTGAAGTACGACGGCTATTATGGGGACGCCGCCATCACCGTGGGAGTGGGGGATGTGGGCGAGAAAGCCCGGGCCCTGATGGACGCCACGGAGAAATCCTTGTACGCCGGCATCGCTGAAGTTAAGGCAGGCAAGCGCCTGTCGAACGTCTCGCATGCGGTGCAATCGGTGGTGGAAGGCGCCGGGTTCGGGGTCATCCGGGATTTTGTGGGGCATGGCATCGGCCGGTCGCTCCACGAAGATCCGCAGATCGCCAATTTCGGCGCACCGGACCGGGGCCCGACCATGCAGGTGGGCATGACGTTCGCCATTGAACCCATGACCTCCATGGGTTCCTGGCAAGTGCGGATTCTTCAGGATGGCTGGACCGCGGTCACCCAGGATGGGTCTTATGCGGCGCATTTTGAGCACAGCGTGGCGTTGACGGAGAACGGCGTCTTGATTTTGAGCCGGCTCTAATTTATATTCTCATTAACCATTTGAAATAACTATAAAGACAAGGTAGATGCCAAAAGAAGACGCCATTGAAGTAGAAGGGACGGTGGTCGAGCCTCTCCCGAATGCCATGTTCCGGGTGGAGTTGCCGAACGGGCATAAGGTCCTGGCTCACATTTCCGGGAAGATGCGGATGCACTATATCAAGATTCTTCCAGGAGATAAGGTTATTTTGGAATTGTCGCCCTATGACCTGAGTCGAGGGCGCATCGTCTACCGGGTCAGATAGGAAAAACTATGAAAGTCAGAGCCTCAGTCAAACGGATGTGCGCCAAATGCAAGATTATTCGCCGCAAACGCGTGGTGCGGGTGATCTGTGAAAATCCCAAGCATAAGCAGCGTCAAGGCTAAAGGGGAGGTAAGGAATTGGCCAGAATCGCCGGGATAGATTTA